>JAFGAK010000327.1 GCA_016933745.1 Bacteroidales bacterium | reverse complement strand
TTTGGTTTTTTGAGCAATAAGATTAAATATGTACGATAAAATGATCAATACACTTAAAAAGATTAGCACAAAATATTGACTATCCATAAACATAGTTTTTGCTCAAAATTACAAAAACTTTTCAAAATTAATTGCTTAAATCTAGCTACATAAATTATTAATATTTTGAATAAATTAAATATGTTTACTTAACTTTGTAAAATAATTACGAATGTTTTTCACTTGATACACTTTTAATCGAAATGGAAAAGTATTTTGAGCCTTTTAGACAAAACACAATTGGGAACGATTTGTGTTTCGAAAGCCCTTATGGAACAAAACGTATGATTTATGCTGATTGGGTAGCCAGTGGACGCTTATATCATCCTATCGAAGAAAAAATACAGAAGCAATTTGGTCCTTGGGTTGCAAATACGCATATAGAAACAAGTGAATCTGGGACCATGACAACCAAAGCCTATCATTGTGCTCAGCAGATCATAAAAAAACATGTAAATGCGAATCAAGATGATGTGTTAATTACCACCGGAAACGGAATGACTGGTGTAATCAATAAGTTTCAACGCATTTTAGGATTTAAGCGATACGGCACACAAGATCACCCATTTAACAAAATGAACGACTTGCCAGAGGAAGCTCGTCCGGTTGTTTTTATTACGCACATGGAACATCATTCCAATCAAACATCATGGGAAGAAACGATTGCCGATGTTGTAGTGCTCACTCCTACTTCGGATATGTTGGTTGATGAAAATGAACTTCGCAAACAGTTAGAAAAATACAAGGAAAGAACCATAAAAATTGGCAGTTTTACAGCTTGTTCCAATGTAACAGGCGTTCGCACAGATTATCATAAATTAGCACGCATAATGCACGAAAACAACGGCTTATGTTTTATTGATTTTGCTGCAAATGCGCCTTATGATTCGATGAATATGCATCCGGAAAACCCATTAGAATATTTGGATGCGATTTTCTTTTCTCCTCATAAATTTCTTGGTGGACCAGGCTCTTCCGGCGTTTTAATTTTTAATAAAGAATTGTATCGAAATAATGTTCCAGATAATCCTGGAGGTGGAACGGTTGATTGGACCAATCCTTGGGGAGAATATAAATACGTGGATAATATTGAAGCCAGAGAAGACGGTGGAACTCCGGGTTTTTTGCAAACAATTCGAATAGCAATGGCCATCCAGTTGAAAGAGCAAATGGGTGTAAGTAAAATTCATCAAAGAGAAGAACAATTGCTGACAAAAGCATTTGCAGGCTTATCTAAAATTAAAGGTTTACATATTCTTTCTGAGCACGTGAATGATCGATTGGGTGTAATTTCTTTCTATATGGAAGATATTCATTTCAATTTAATTGTAAAACTTCTGAACGACCACTTTGGAGTTCAGGTGCGCGGAGGTTGTGCTTGCGCAGGAACCTACGGCCATTTTTTATTGGGTGTAACTCCTGAAAAATCAAAAACCATCACCGAAAAAATTAATTCCGGAGATTTATCCGAAAAACCAGGTTGGGTAAGACTATCTTTGCATCCAACCATGACGGATCAGGATTTAGATCTAGTTATTGAAGGATTAAAGCAAATTAGTGAGCATATCGGAGAATGGTCGAAATCCTATATCTACAATCCAAAAAGTAATGAATTCAAGCATGTTTTGGAATCAGAAAGCAAAGCTGAAATCGTAAAATCATGGTTTAGTTTGTCCTAATTCAGGAAAAACTTTGCTTCTTTTTTCTAATTCTGAAATTTTTATGTAATTTAGTCTGGCAATCAATCT
>JAFGAK010000326.1 GCA_016933745.1 Bacteroidales bacterium | reverse complement strand
CTAGAACTTCGTGTGGATGCAAATGGTGCTTTTAAGCCTTCTGAAGCTCTTGGAAAATTAGAAAAATTGGCTCGCTTTGATTTGCACTCGATTGAGCAACCAATACGTCAGGGACAAGTGGAGAAAATGGCAAAACTTTGCAAAGAAACTCCAATTCCGATTGCTCTTGACGAAGAATTGATTGGTATTCTAGATTTGTCTGAAAAGAAGCATTTACTAAAGGAAATAGCTCCTCAATATATTATTCTTAAACCTGCTTTAGTTGGTGGTTTTAAAGCTTCGGAAGAATGGATTGAGTTGTCGGAAGGGCTTCATATTCCTTGGTGGATTACTTCTGCACTGGAAAGCAATATCGGATTGAGTGCCATTTCGCAATGGACTTCCTCCTTTGAGAATCCGATGTATCAAGGATTGGGAACAGGTCAACTTTATACCAATAACTTTCCTTGTCCACTCCTCATTAAAAATGCGGAACTTTGGTATTCCAACAAAAAAAACTGGGATTTAAGCGCTTTGAATTTTTAAAATGACTGAAGGTTGGAAAATATATCGCAATTTAAAATTGAATGGAAAACTATTTAGTTTGCACGAATTACAATCATTTTGCGATTTAAGAATCAAGTTATTGGAGCCTGAGAGTTGGGAACAAAAAATCTATCGTTTTATTTTAGAATGGATTAATAATTCGCCAACCATTACAGTGCAAACTTCTGGTTCTACCGGAATTCCAAAACAAATCGATTTGGAGAAAAGCAGAATGATTGCTAGCGCGAAGGCAACAAATCAATTTTTCGGATTGAATTCCGATTCATCTGCTTTACTAAGTCTCCCTGTTGATTTTATCGCAGGTAAAATGATGCTAGTTCGTGCTTTTGTTGGAGGCTTTAATTTGGATTATCTCGAGCCCTCGAGCAATATGCTCCTCGAGAATTCAAAAACGTATGATTTTGTGGCGTTGGTTCCTTTGCAATTAGAAATGATTGCGAAACCGAATTCGGTACACATGCTTCATTATTTTAAAACCATCTTGATAGGTGGTGCAGCTTTGCGCGAAGATTTTCTTTCTAAGCTTGAACAAACTAAGGCCAATTGTTGGGCTTCGTATGGAATGACCGAAACGATTACACATATCGCGTTAAAACGTCTGAATGGAAAAAATAAAACGGATTACTATCACGCTATCGAACATGTTGAATTTTCACAAGATCAAAGAGGTTGTTTGAAAATTACTGCGCCAAAAGTGAGTTCGGAAGTGATTCAAACCAATGATTTTGTAGAGCTCATCGATTCAAAACGTTTTCGTTTAATTGGAAGAGCGGATTTTGTGATTAATTCTGCTGGACAAAAATATTCACCAGAAGTGCTTGAGCAAAAGTTAATTCCATTTATTTCAAACACTTTTCTAATCAGCTCAAAACGAGATGAGCAATTGGGTGAACGTCTTGTTTTGGTGATAGAAACTCCTTTTGATGATCAACAGAAAGCAGAACTAAATAAAAAGATGGAAACAGTATTTTCTCGTTTTGAAAAACCGAAAGAAGTTCTAGTTTTGAATGAATTACCAAAAACAGCAAGTGGAAAGTTGGATCGCTTGGCTGTGAAATTAATATTGAATCGCGATTAGATAAGGTTCACTTCTCGCTCTAATTCTACACCAAAAAGATCGAATACTTTTTGTTGTATTTCTTCTGAAAAAGCTAAAATTTCACTTCCTTTTGCGCCTCCGAGATTCACAATAATTAATGCTTGATTCTTGTGAACAGCCACTTTTCCTTTTGTAAATCCTTTTAAACCAGCACGATCAATCAACCAACCTGCCGCTAATTTATAATTTCCATTGCTAAGCTCATAAGCAATCAAATTTGGGTAACTCAATTTGAGCGATGCGTATTTTTCTTGGACGACGATTGGGTTTTTAAAAAAGCTTCCAGCATTGCCAAATTCTTTAGGATCAGGTAATTTGCTAGCGCGAATTGTGCTGATAGCTTCTCTGACCAGAGCAACATTCAAATTTTCGTAGTTCATTTTATTCAATTCCTCCTGAATATTTCCATAGTCAGTTTTGAAAAGCGGGAATTTATTTAGCTTTAAAATGACCGAAGAGATGATGAATTTATTTTTAAGCTTGGTTTTGAAAATACTATCGCGGTAGCCAAAGTTCAGTTCCTTTAAATAAAAACGCTGTTTTTTTCCGCTGGCAATTTCAATAGCTTCGACTGTATTAAAAATACTTTCAAATTCTACGCCATAAGCACCAATATTTTGAATGGGTGCAGCACCAATTGTACCAGGAATCTTAGATAAATTCTCAGCACCAGCATATTTTCTTTGAACGCTCCATGCCACAAAATCGTCCCAGATTTCTCCGGCAGCAGCGCGTATCCATACAAAATTTGGATTTTCATCAACCAGCTCAAATCCTTTGTTTTGCATTTGCATCAGTGTGCCTTGATAATCTTTGGTAAAAAGTATATTACTTCCTTCGCCAATGAGCATGTATGGTTTGTTTTTGTCCAAATGATGCTGCACAAAATCAATGGCATCTGCTTCATTTTCTAAATGAACAAAAGTATCGGCAAAAGCCTCTACTCCAAAAGTGTTGGCATGAATTAAATTGTAGTTGGAGTGGATTTTCATAGGAATTAATTTCTAAACAAATAGTTTCCGTTGGGCAAATAGTCTGCTAATTTCTCTTGATCGTAGAGAATAATTCCGTTTTTTATAACGTAATCAGCACGTCCAAAAGAAGTTAACGTTTTGTATATATTTAGGTCGCCTTTTGAATATTCGTGTATCTGGGCTATTGGCTTTTTTTCTTCTTTCCAAATGATTAAATCTGCATCGTAGCCAATTGCAATTTTGCCTTTATTGTTTATTCTGAAAAAAGTGGCGGGATTGCTAGCCGTTAATTTTGCAAAATCAATTAAGCTTATTCTTTTGTTTATAACAAACTGACTATACAAAACGCTCAAGCGGTGTTGAATTCCTTGAGCTCCATTTGGAATTTCAGTAAATATTTTTCCTTTTTTTTGCTCAAGTTTAAACGGACAATGATCGGTTCCCAGTGCTGTAATTGTTCCTTTTTCGAGGTGTTTACAGATTCCAAGTCGGTTTGATTCTGAACGAATTGGTGGACTCATTAGATAAGCAAGAGCTTCTTCTTCCAATCCTTTATAAACCTCATTATTGAAAGAAAAATATTGCGGACAAGTTTCTGCAAATATGGGAAGATTCTTATTTTTTGCTTCCGCGATTAAGTCCAAAGACTTGGAAGTAGAAACATGAACAATATACGTTGTGCACTGTGTTTTTTCTACTAAACCGATGACCTTTTCGATGGCTTCATATTCGGTGTAATCTGGACGTGTTAAGGAATGATTTTCCAATCCGATGTGTCCTTTTTGAATGGAATCTTCGCGTAGTTCATCAATTGTATTTCCTAATTCTGCATGGATAGTAACAACAACGCCTAGTTTTTTAGCAGTTTGCATTACTTTTTCCAAAGTTTCAAAGTCGATGCCAATGCTTTTTCGATAGGCAAGATAGGTTTTGAAAGAGCTAATTCCAAAACTTTGTACACATGCTTCCATTTCTTGTGGAATCGAATCGCGCCACTCAACAATACTCATGTGGAAAGCGTAATCGCAAGCGCAGTTTTTAACCTCTTCTAATCGTTTTTGCAATGCATCGGTCAGTTTTTCTCCTTTTTCAGGAGTCACAAAATCAATAAAAGTAGTTGTGCCACCGGCAATTGCGGCTTTGCTTCCAGATTCAAAATCATCAGCGGAAAATCCGGCAGGAGTTATTAATTTAAGGTGGACATGTGGATCAATCCCGGCAGGTATTACATAAGCGCTTTTAGCATCGATTTGGATTTCGTTTTCCATTCTTGATAGATCGGGTTCTATCTGAATAATTTTACCTTTGCTAATTCGGAGATCGGCTGTAATTATTTGATCTTCAAGTATTAACTGACCGTTTTTGATTAATAGTTCCATTCCTTTTTTTCGATATTCAAAGATACAAAAAGCCAGTTAGGAAAGCTATTCCATGTTTTTAATAAATACAGTATTTTGGTTTTCTACCGTTTCATTAAATCCTAATTTTTTAAGATAAACATTGTGTTTGGTACTGTAGCTGCCGCTGATCAATTGAGTGATATTCCGTTGCTTAAAAATAGACTGACCTGATTTATAAACAAATTTGCCAAGTTTATAATCGCGGTAAGCAGGCGTAACATAATCAAGTTCAACGCAAAGTTTGCCAGGTTCGACAATTTTTCCGATAAAAACTCCGGCTACTTGCATATCACGCAAAACCAAGAAACTTATTCTGTTTTCGTCGCCTACACTTTCAAACTTGGGAAAAAATCGTGCAATATCTTCTTTATGAAATTGGATAAAATCGATCAAATATTTGTTGTCGTTTCGGATTTCGAGCGTTCTGAAAAGCTCTTTTTTGGAATATTGTTTGATAAGGAAAACGATATTCGTTATCATGATAAATGCATTAACGATTCCCACAGGGTAAGCGCCAATGGAAAAGCCATAAGTTGTAAATAGAATGGTTCCAACTAGGCTAAACCATCTGAGTCGGATGATCGAACTAAATGTCATCGCGAAAGCGATGAAAAAGGAACCTAAATAACCAATTATTTCAATTGCTGAAAATTCATACATCGTTAGAAATTTTGGCAAAATTACGAAAATTGCCAAGCCGAAGAAACTCTGTTTACAGGATTATCAACTTTTATTCGAAAATGCAAATCCAAAATAGGAGCATTTCAAAAGATTTTGAACCATGAAAAAGATTTAATTGCAGAGTCGCCCTAGAAAATTTAGGTGTTTACTTTACAACTCTAAGCGTTTGTTTGGAGTGAAAAACCTGACCATTCTCGTACTTCCCGGTGTATTGAATTTCGTATTCGCCAGTTTGATCGGATGTATAAAATTGAATTTTCGACTCTTTTTCCAAATCAAAAGAAGTTTTCCAAAACAAGAGCGTTCTGAAGTCTGCCAATCGATCTTCTTTTTCTTCTTTCGAATTGTATGATTTAGCTTTGAAGAAATAGTCTGGAAATAAAGTTTGATACTCGAAAAAAGTAGAAGACTTGGGCATTATCATTCCTCCGAAATTATTAGAGAAGGTGCTAATCATGATAATTCCATTGATGGTGTGATCTCCCAAAATAAAAGGAGTGGCATGCAATTCAATCTTTTCGATAACACTTGGAGAAATCTTTAGTAGTTCGTTCACATTAAAAATTGGTATGTTATCTACTAAAATGAGTGGATCTTTGTACATCAATTCTTGTTCCGAATCGAAAACTTCCAAACGATATTGTTGCTTCGTTTTACGAACTCTTACATTGGGTATCAGTTCTTTAAAAACCATTTCCAGAGTTGGAGTTTCGATATAATCGTCCAAAACAACCGTTGCCTGCGGATTCTCAAACGAATAGGGAAGGTTGCTGATAGAGTTGTTTTTTAATTTTGGATCGATTCGATATGCTTGCGAAGTTTGACTTGCAACCATTAATTGTTCAATGAAAGTTACGTAACTGGAATCTATAACTTGCGCTAAATTTGGATAGCTTGGGAATGAAGTCGAAAAATCAGTATTCACTTTAAGCTCTAATTCATCAATTCGATCGAATAAGGGACAAAGAAATACATCCTGTTCATTTTCAAAATTATTTAATGAAAATAAGAAGGAACCATCAGAGCGAGAATTATAAATATGGATTTGCGGAAATCCTTGAAAAACACTTAGATAAACGGGTATGTCAGCCATGGGTTTTTGAGTGTTTTTGTCGATGACAATACCACTTAATCCAATATCGCGTACTTCGGGAATCCATTTTATTTCTTGAATTGCAGGCGGATTCAGTAAGGTTTTCATCTGTTCTGAATTCAGTTTCGCATTTAAGATTGGCATAAGTGCTTTGATTTCTTCGTCTTTAAGAGAGAAGGGATCAAAGTCGGATTTTAGGTAAGAGAGTAATAATTGTTCTTGAGCAAGATACAGATCTAATTTAAGTAAAGTTGGTAAAATGCTTTCGGTTCTAACTACTTTTAAACCTTGTAATTGAGATCCATTTTCCTCTTTTTTGGGAATAGTTAACTCAACTCGTTCACGCACATGAAAATCATTTTTATTTAACAAGGCAATTGAGTTATCCTTTTGGTTTTCGGAAATTAGAATCGCTTGTATTTTGATCGGTTTTCCCTCTGCATCTCTCAGAATCATATAATAAAAACCAGGACTATTCGTCAAGGCATTTGGAAGATACAACTGTGCCAGTTTATTTTCAAAAACAAAATTGGCTTTGGTAAGCACTTGGAACTGATTGTTTAACAATTCAATGCTGAATATTTTGTTTTTTAAAAGAAGTTTGTTGTTTTCTTTGATACTAACAATTTGCTGCCCGTTCACGGTGGCGCTTGTCAGTAATTCATAGGTATCTGGACTTTGACTATCTAGTGCATGAAATTGATCAGCTAAATTAGCATCTTTAAATTCTAAGGAATAAACAGAAGAATCATTCATCATTATACTAAATCTTCCCATGCCATATTTTGGAACAGCAACGGTCTTCAGTTTACTAGAATTTTCCAATACGATCAAACTGTCGTTTATAGCCCGCAAGCTTGTCGGAATTCGAAATGAAAAAGAATGTTCATTCTCAGATCCGATCGAATAGGATGCTGGATAGACTTCAATTTTATTCTCTTTTGGTGCAGCCTCGAGTGTAATTCCTGTTTTCGGATTGATAATTTGCAAAGTGCATGTAAAGTAATAAGCTGCCGCGAAGTTTTTATTATAATTGGTATAAGCTCTCAAGAAATAAGTCCCTGATAAAAACTCAGAAGGGATTTCCATAACTCCCGAAGCTTGGTTTTGCTTGACTCTGTATTTATGTCGTGCAATGGATTTTTGATCGGCATTAAAGAGCTCCAAATAGATAATTTGGGTGTTTATTTCTGAAGCGTCGGTACAATATATTTGGGCGTTGAACCAAATACTTTCTCCACTTAAATAGATATCTCGATCGGTTGTTAGACGAATATTCTCATAAGGATAATTGGCCGGAATAGGCTCCAAATCTTGAGAAAACCCACTTGTAATAAACAGAAGTAAGATGATAAATAAGCTATTTAATTTCTTTTGCATAGTTGTGTCGTTTAACTTACCAATCCCAAAATTCAGGTTTAATTGCTGTGCCTCCTAAAGAAGTACAATCCAAACAGTCTTGATTCACGTAGGCTGTCACTTCGAGAGCTTCTCCCATCGGATTATTTGGATTTTCGAAATAAACAAAGGTGAAATAGAGCGGCAAATCCATGGTTCGAGCACTATGGATATGATTCTTAATTACCAAAGCAGAAGTATCGGCTCTGCATAAGGTCATGTCCCAACGAACCCGAGCAGGAGCTCTTGTTAATAAGCGTTCTCCTGCAGCTCCGCCGGCTACCATAAAATAACCAAGTACTGCTTCGGTCTGATCGTCCACATTAAACACATTTCCTCTAACTTGATAGGGCTGAGATGTAAACAAATTATCCTGATTGCTATTTTGTTCTTCCAAGGTTTTCATAAAGGTGTAAGCTTCTTCCGACATGGAATATTGCTTTACAAGAATGCTGTATTTCTGTCTGAGTCTTTCATCTGTAAAAGGAATAAAATGCAAAGGCAAATTATTCACGATAGGTTCACTTAAATATTCCGTACTATAACTAAATCGGTCAGCTACATTTTGGTATTTCCAGCAGTGAAAAAGGGTGTCTTCATTTAAAGTTGGGCTAAGTCCATACGGATTATATTCCGTTGGTTCATTTAGGGAACCTCCTTTATAAAGAAAGATGATCTTGTAATCCGAATGGTATTCGTATACTTCTTCAATTTCCCAAAAGAGATAGGTTTTTGCATCGTGTCCTCTTTTGCTACTTACATAAAACTGGTAACCTTCTTGGTCCGTTTCAAGAGAATTTTCGGCAAATTTTACCGATTCCTCTACTTTCACATTGTCTACTTCTACCGGAGTCATTAAAGTTTCGAATTCCGATTCGTAGATTTTTCCGGCATTGGTTTCAATACGGATTTTATAAGCATTTCCGATAATTCCTTGAATTCCGCCCACACTTGTTTTGTAAGTTCCTGGTGCAACTTCGTGCAATAATTCAGAATCGCCAGTATTTTCCATGATAGATACTTTTGCGAGGGATAATGGAATATTAAAACCATCCTGAATAGAGCTTGAACGGCTTAACTTAACGGTATAGGGACCTGGAAAATTCGAAATTCTTCCGTCAATTACCAAAAGTTGATTGGTGTCTGTATTTAGTTCTGGCCAATACTCTTCTACACAAGAACTCGTAAGCGTGAGAACTAGAAATGTTAGAAGAGCATGTATTATTTTCGTTCTATTCGCTCGCATAATTTCCTAATTTAAAGTTGTATGTAACGGAGAAAATAGGTGCTCCAAAAATGGATAATTTATAGGCTTGAATTAATCCATTATTTTCTTCAAAATACACGGAATAGGCATTTTTTCTACCAAGTATATTGTATACAGAAAATGCCCAAGTACCATGTCCTAATTTTCGTTTTAAAAGATTCCCTTCGAGGTTTAGTGATAAATCTACACGGAAATAATTAGGAATGCGATACGCATTTCTGGCAGAATAACTCAAAGTTGGAATTCCTCCGTAATAATAAATTGCTGTTGGATAGGTGATTGGTCGGCCCGTAGAAAAAACGACATTACTTGAGATCGAAAATCTTCTTGAAAAATCATAATTCGCCACCATATTAAAAGCGTGCGGTTTGTCGTAATTAGAAGGGTAGGGATCGCCGTAGTTAATTCTGTTTTCTGCAAATGGACTATCTACAAGTACCACAGATTTGGAATACGTGTAATTTATCCAACCACTTAAATCGCCGCTCGTTTTCTTAAGCATCACTTCTATTCCATAGGCATCAAGATTGCCTTGTAAAGTGGCTTGTTCCGTATCCGCAGTAAAGAATAAATCGGCTCCGTCTTTGATTTCCACTACATTTTGACTGAATTTATAGTAGGTTTCAACGGATAACTCGTATTTTTTCTGCCATAAATTTGCGTACATTCCCAATGTAAATTGATCGCCAACAATTGGTTTTGTATTATAATCACTTAATTTCCACTTGTAATTAGGCGAAACAGCAATTGTATTGCTTAACATATAAATATATTGATGCAATCTGTTGTAAGCCGCTTTTATGGATACATCCGGAGTAATTAAGTAATTCAAGGCAAATCTAAAATCGAGCCCACCATAGGTTTTGATTGCTTCCCAATTATCGAAATGCAGCACTTCTTCCAAGTTAGCATCGGTATGTGGCATACCATCGCGGTAGCGATTAACATCTTGCTCACCGTAATACGTAAAGGTATTAAAGCGTAAACCTCCCGAGAAAGTAAGGTCTTGATTTACTTTCCATTCATCACTTAAGAATAGCGCGCTTTCTATACCTTTTTCTTTACCAAGATTAGCGTATTCAATTAAACTAATTCCAGTCAAAGGTTCGTAAATACCTTTATCAATAGTGTATAAAGTAGAATTTAGTCCAAATTGAATCGTGTGTTTATCAAAAGGTTTGATGTCAAATAGTGCTTTAAGCTCCGTATGTCCTAATTGATTATTGTGTGTATAAGAAGCAACTTCCAATTGACTATTTTCTTCACTAAACTGGTATCCACTGTGAGCTATACTCAACTCAAAACTATTTTGATTTGTAAAATAATGTTTCCAAGCTGTTGACGCTCCATAGTTTTGATAATCATAAACAGATTGAGCAAAAATGTCCATTTTATCGTTGCTCAAATAGGTAAAAATGCTCAAATGATTATTTTCATTCAATTGGAATGAGAAATTGGTTACCATATCCGCAAAATTTGCTTTGCTGTTTTTAATAACAGGATCTTTAACCAAACCAAGAATCCAGTTGGAATAAGTGCTTCGAACTCCGATTAGGTAACTGCTATTATCTTTTTTTAGTGGTCCTTCAATGGTAAGCTTTCCGGTAATGGGTCCAATTCCACCACGAGCGGTAAATTTGTCTTTCTTTCCAGTTTTCACTTTTATCTCGAACACAGATGACAGTCGACCACCATATTGCAAAGGAATATTGCTTTTGAAAAGCGAAAATTCATCTACAACATCTGCATTAAATGCAGAAAAGAATCCGGAAACATGCGAGGTGTTGTAAATAGGTACATGATTGATATAGAATAGATTTTGATCTGTTGGAGAACCGCGCACATTGAAGCCCGAGGAGCCTTCGCCAACGGTTTGAACACCAGGTAAAAGTAAGGCTACTTTAACAATGTCTTTTTCGCCAAAGATCAATGGGATTTTTTTAACGTTTTTGGTGCTAACTTTATCTAATCCCATTTGTGTTCCAACTACTTTATTGTCCTTTTCGGCACTAATAATTACGTCTTGGAGCAAAATTACCTTATCGTCTAAAATCAAATCCAAAGTTCCATCTGATAAAAGTTGGATTTCGACTTGCTTTTCCAGAATATTTACACTGTTGATCTTTAAAACGTGTTTTCCTTTACTAAGTGTTAATTTGTAAAATCCGGCTTTATCGGTTACTGTTCCTTTTCCGCTTATCAAATCTACAATCGTGGCTCCTTCAACCACATCGCCTGTAATGCTGTTGATTGCAATACCTTCAACAGAAGCAAAGCGTTTGTTAACGCCTTTTTCTTTATCACCAACAATTACGGTTTCGGCAATGTATTCTTTGGTTGTTTTAATAAAAGCATCTTTATTGATTTCTGCTTCGTTGAGTTCTTCTTCAGTCTGTATAGGAATAAAGAAATTGGATGGCAATTGAGTAATCAGACGAAGGTTTTTCGTAAGGAAAATATTCCCAACTCGATCAAAAGAAACAAATATGTTAAATTGTATGAAGTGATCATTTAATAACTTCTTTAAAGCAATGGACTCAACATCGAAATTTACTTCAAACTCTTTAAAATCTTGCGTATTATAGTAAAAATGAACAGGGAAATCAGCTTCGGCTTTTTGCACAAACTGGCTCCAAGTCAGGTTTGCAAACGACTGATCGATTTGTATTTCTTCGGTTTTAATCGATTGTGCCAAAATGGAAATCGGGAGAAATAAGTATAGGATGAATATGCTGATTTTTTTCATTTTCTACAATTGGTCGCAAAATCGAATTAAATTAACTAGTTGATAGGTATTTGCTTTCCGATAGCGAATCTTGTTTTTTCGCAGGAATGCTTTTATATCTTTCTTTCTTTCCGGGAAGAAATCGATAAGATCCTTTTTAGTGGAAATAGGATAAAGTAAGCTATCGCTTGAAAGGTAAAGCTTTCTTTTAGGGTCAAGGTATAAACCGTTCTTGATTCTTTCAGAAAGTTCATCTTTGAATTGAATACTATGTTTGACATAGGCTGTTAAGCCTCCTTTATAGATCAATTCTGCAAATCCAATATTCTCCGACATTTCAAAATTAGCTGTGTTATGGAAAAGGTGTGTCCCAATGGCAAGCGAATCGATGAATTTATTATGGAGTAGAATATCTTTTGCAATCCTTCTATCATAGATCGCTTTAAGGATAATTACATCGTCTTCGATATTGTATTTTAACAGCACATTTTTGTAAGTGATTCCTTTAATATAAAGCGTTGCATTTTGCCATTCATCATTTATAAAATAAGGATGCCCCAAAGCAAAAAAGTGTGCAGGTTTGTAGTACTTGCCGTTGAGTAATCGATCGTCGGAGCGGTAAAGGAAGTTAGCAAATTCAGAAACTTGACTTTCCGTATTTGACAATTCTTGGGCACTTAACTGCCTTGTGTTTAACCCTTGAGCTAAAATAAATACAATAATTG
Organism: Bacteroidales bacterium; assembly: GCA_016933745.1. Lineage (GTDB taxonomy): Bacteria > Bacteroidota > Bacteroidia > Bacteroidales > UBA12170 > UBA12170. The sequence goes on along the minus strand of JAFGAK010000326.1, from coordinate 3,353 downwards.
CTATGAAATAGGATTTGCGTTTTATCATGCTGGTTAACTGTTTGCTAACTCAAAAGTAATTCTTTTAAAGTTAGAAATTCAAATAATTCTCAATTAAATAAAAGCCGTTGCTTCAATTTCTAAAGAACAAGCATAATGGAGTGGAGGAGAAGGAACCACAATGCGTGCTGGTTTGTGATCCTGAAAAAAATCAGCATATAAGTCGTTCATTTCGGGCCATAATTCAATATCAGCTAAAAATATACGCATTTGCAAAACCTTATTTTTAGAGCTTCCAGCTTCATTTAGAATAAGTTCGAGCTTTTTAAAAACCAGCAATACCTCTTCTTTAAACGTGTTGGGCTTTTGTCGCGTAACAGGATCTAGCGGCAATTGGCCGGATATGTAAAGTATTCCATTGTGCTCAATAGCGGTAGAATAATGGCCATTGCTTTTGGGCATTTTTTCGGTGTTAATGATTTGCATGGGTTTTTAGTTTTTCTTGGATTGATGTTAATTTTTTTGAATCAAATCCGGAATAATGTCCGAATAAGACTTGGCTATTTTGATTGGATTTATTTCGAATACTAAAATGAACGGCATCCACTCCAATATCACGAAATGCGATTACATTACTTTCGTTGATTCCACTACCTGCCATTATTTCGATCGTTCGATTTTTGGTTTTAACCAAGCTTTGAATGGATTTTATTCCTTCTAGCGCTGAATGTTTTTGCCCGGAGCTTAGAATTCTTTGGAAACCTAAATTTTGTAAGATATTCAGACTCTCTTGATAGTTGGTTACTAAATCAATTGCTCGATGAAAGCTCAGAAATAAATGGAAGATTTTTGCTTTTTCAGCTACTAATTTGCAAGCTTCCAAATCAATCGAATTATGCGTAGTTAAACAACCGATTACTACTCCATGAGCTCCTGCTCTAGATGCCATTTCAATGTCGGAAAGCATAATTTCCAGTTCGGCTTTGCTGTAAATGAAATTTCCAATTCTAGGTCGGATCAATACATGCGTTTCGATTGGTTTCAATTCTGAACATGCAGCAATAAGTCCGTAAGAAGGCGTTAATCCATCCAATTCAAGAGCTGAACAAACCTCAATGCGAGCACATTCATTTTGGTTGACAAACTTTGCTTCTTGGATCGTTTCTATGCAAACTTCTAGTTGCATGGGCTTAATTCTGATTCAAGATTACTTTTCTATTTTCTAAATCATAGGTATCACCTGATTTTAGAAAATAAAATTCTCTGGAGTTGGGTTTTAACTGATAAATGGTATCGCGTTCTCTCGACCATCGTGTTCCGTCGATAATTGCAACATAATGATTTCCAACAACTTTAAATTGTTTATGAGTTACCACGATCCCTGTATTTTCGTCCAATCCAATTCCCAGCAAATTAGGGTGTTGATCGATGATTTCAAATAAATCAAATTGTCTGTTGCGTGCTAAAATATGTTGATCGATTGCCACATTCTTCATAAAACCCAATCCTTCTAAATGATCACCCATCATGATGGTATTTGATTTGGTATCGCCTCTGGCTAAATAGCTTCCTTGGATGGTTGCTCCGGCAGATGAACCTGCGATAATGCCTCCTCGTTGGAGCAAATTATTAAATTCTTCGTGTGCTTTTGTATTTAAAAAAGCATCGGCTATTCGCCATTGTCGACCGCCCATAAAATAAATACCAGATGCTTTTTTAATTGGTGCAATAAATTCTTCAGAATTTGCAACAGCAGTATCGCGTGTATGAAGCACATGAATATTTTTAAATCCGGCAGCTTGGAAAGTTGCTAATAGACGAAGATTGGCAGAATCTTTTTTTAATTGTTCATCGTCCGAAGCGGTTGGCACGACAATGATATTTGCATCTTCGCCTCCGGCATACTCTTTAAACAATTCTAGAAATACGGGATCTTTTGCTGCTCCTCCAATAATTAAAAGAGTTCCTTTTTCAGGTCCGAAACTTGGTTCAACAACAGTGGTGGGTTCTTCGATATTGCGACAAGAAAAAGCAAATAAAAGGAGAAGAAATGGGATTATTTTTTTCATGCGTGTTTTTATTTGGATGCGCTTATCTTTTTATTTGTCATTTCTAGGATTTCACCTTCGGTCTTTTGCGCTTCTTGCTCAATTTTCAATCCTCTGGATAAGATATCTTGCACATAAGCGGAATCTGTAATTCCTGCTGCATTTATTTTTACGTTTAAATAAGCTCCCATCACGGCAGTTCGCGCACATAAAGCTCCAACACCTGCATCTGAAACTGAATTTGGATTTCCAATTTCAGCCATTGCTTTGATAATTTCCATCGATTTCAAACTGATTTCCATCACTTTAAAAGGAACTTCGATGGCGTATTTAGACGCTTCTTGAATGGCAGATTTTCGCGCTTCTTTTTCTTCATCGTTTCCTTTCGGAAGTTTAAATGCATCCATGATTTTATTAAACGCTCGCGTATCTTCATCTACCAAAAACAAAAGTTGATCCTTAAGTTTTTGTCCAGCTTCGGCATAGTTGCTGAATTCTTCCCATCGATCGTCCCAGCCCGCTTTATGCGAAGACAAGTTTGCAACCATCGTTCCGAGAGAGATTCCTAATGCACCTACATAAGCAGAGATAGAACCGCCACCTGGAGCTGGAGATTCGGAAGCTGTTTCGTTGGCAAATGCGGTTAAATTAAAATCAACTAACTCTTTTTTTGAAGCATCTTCCAATAAATATTCGATGATATTTTGGCGTGGGTTGAAAGGTTTCAAATCGTCTAACCCCATCGATTTGACAGCAATTTTTATAAGTTCTTCATTGGAAACGCCAACGGAACGTTTTTGTTTGCGAAGGAAATATTTTCCGGCTTCGAGCATGGCATGGAGCGGAATTACTCCAACTAGTTCTGATCCTGTAACTCGAATTCCGCGCTCGGCGGCTTTGGTCGCTACTTCGTCAAATGCTTTGTGCACCGAAGTGATTGAAATATTGGTGAGATTCATGGAAATTTGGGCAATTCCATATTCTTCGATATACCAACCAATTGCTTTTACGGCTTTGAGTGTTCCGGGAATCATGACTGTATTCCCTTTTTCATCTTTCACTAATTTTCCTGTAATCGGATTTCCTTCTCGTTTAGCTCTTCCACGCTCGCGCACGTCAAAAGCAATGGAATTTGCTCTGCGTGTTGATGTTGTGTTTAGGTTCACATTAAAAGCCACTAAAAAATCACGAGCACTAATCGCGGTAGCTCCTGTTTCAGCTACAAATTTTGTAGGACCAAAATCTGGAGCCCAATTTGGATCGGCTAATTTCTTTTTTAAACCTTCGTATTCACCGGAACGAACCACCGCCAAATTTTTTCTTTCT
>JAFGAK010000325.1 GCA_016933745.1 Bacteroidales bacterium | reverse complement strand
GGTAACTGAAGTTTTTCCGGAATCTAAAAAGGAAATACTAACTGCGTTTAGAAAAGTGTTTACCAATGGGCAAACGCTTAAGTTTACTTTTCATGGCAAAACATTGTCAGGAGAAGAGGTTTGGCGCGAAAACAATATCTTTCTATTAGATTCAGAGTCAGTCGTTTCTGTTTATACAGATGTGACCGAGTTGAAAAAAAACGAAATAGAGTTGGCAAGTAGCGAAGCACGATACAAAGCATTGGCTGATGCGGCTACAGAAGCCGTTTTTATTATGGAAAACGGAAAATGCATTGATATCAATGAGAAAGCAAGCGAAGTTTACGGGTATAGCCGAGAAGAAGCAATCGGAATTCCAATTTTGGATTTAATAGCACCTAAAAGCAAAGAACTGGTTCGCGAAAAATTTTCTTTAGACTATGCTGAACTTTATGAAGGTTGGTGTATTCGGAAAAACGGTGAAATATTCCCTGCGCAACTGAGAGGTAAAAACTTTGATTATGTCGGTAGAAAGGTACGGATTTCAACCATTCGAGACATTAGTATTCAGAAATATGCCGAAATACAACTAACCAAAAGCGAAGCCAAATTTAGGGCTTATTTTGAGGAACATACGGCTATTAAGTTACAAATTGATGTGGAAACTACAAAGATTACCAATGCAAATAAAGCTGCAGTTCAGTTTTATGGCTATGCGTTGGAGGAACTTAAATCGCTTTCAATTTTAGACTTGAATGCATTGCCAAGGAAAGAAGTTTTTGCTTTAATGCAGCTCGCAAAAACCGGGGAAAAAAACTCTTTTTCTTTCCCCCATCGATTAAAAACTGGCGAATTACGTAATATGGAAACATATACGTCTATTATAAAAGTAGATGGAAGAAAGTATTTTTTTAGCATTCTCCACGATGTAACGGATAGCAAAAAAACGGAGGAAGAATTAAAAAGAAGTGAAGCACGTTTTAGAGCTTATTTTGAGAACAATACCGCAGCCATGTTCCAGGTTGATCCGCTCACTCAAGAGATTGTTGCCGCAAATAAAGCAGCTTTGGATTTTTATGGGTATTCATTTGAAGAGTTTAAAAACCTGAAAGTGTACGATATCAATGTTCTAAATAAAGAAGAAATAAATCAAAAGATGGAGTCCGTTATGAATTCGAGTGCGCAAAACTTCATCTTTCAACACCGATTATCTTCAGGCGAAATTAGGGAAGTGGAAGTCTATGCTTCTCCAATAAAAACGCTTTCGGAGTCCCAATTATTTATCACTATTTACGATGTTACAGAGCGTGAAAAAAACAAGTATGATTTAGAACAAAACGAACGTAAATTAAATGAAGCTCAACGAATTGCTAAAATCGGTAACTGGGAATATAGTTATGAAAAGCAAAAAATGACTTGGTCGAAAGAAATTTACAAAATCCTTGAAATAGATTCGGATTATCAGATCGATCCCGCGAATTATAACCGTTTAATTCATACCGAAGATTTAGAGAAAGTAAATCAAGATTTCTCCGAAGCAATGAAAAATAAAAGACCTTATTTCAATGTTCATCGCATCATCACTCCGAATGGTCATATAAAATACATCGAAGAAAATGGGTATGGCATTTATAATGAGAACGGAGAGATTATTCAAGCCGTAGGTACTGCTCAAGATATTACGATACAAAAAACCGCAGAAAACAAATTATTGCAGAATGAAAAATATTTGCAAGAAGCACAACGCATTGCCAAAGTTGGAAATTTTGAGCTTGATCTCCAAACCAAAGATGTTAACTGGTCAGAAGAAGTAGATCGAATTTTTGGATATGACGCTGCAAGTGGAGAAAAACAATATCAGTTTTATCGAAGTCTTATCCACCCCGATGATGTTGAAAATGTGGATCGTGAATTCCAAAAAGCTAAAAAGGATAACCGTGGTTACTCCCTGGTTTACAGAATCATTTCTACCTTCGGTGAAATAAAATACATCGAAGAAAAAGGCTATTTCGAATACGAAAAGGACAAAAATAAAACGATTGTGATTGGAACTTTGCAGGACATTACCATCAATCATTTCATTAAAAAAGATTTGGAAGATAGTAAAGCAAAACTTGCTGAAATCAATAAAGGTTTGGAAATCAAAGTACAAGAAGAACTTAAAAAAAGTCGCGAAAAAGATCATTTATTAATTCAGCAGTCTCGTCACGCTGTTTTAGGCGAAATGATTGGTAATATTGCTCACCAATGGCGTCAGCCACTCAACGAAGTTTCGTTATTGATAAACGATTTAGAAGACGCATATAGCTTTGGTGTGTTAAACAAAGAATATTTTGATAAAACCATCGAGATTGTTTATCGTCGTTTAAAATTTATGTCGGATACCATCAACGATTTTAGCAAAATGCATACCGATGATTTTAAAGCGGAAAATTTTAAACCCAATTTGCTAATCGAGAAACTTATCCAATTTATCGAAGAAAATTTCAAGAAATATAAAATCAAAATAAAGTTTATGTACGATGCTGAATTTGAGGTCTATGGTTACCCGAATATGTTGTCGCATGTTATATTAAATCTATTAAATAACTCCAAAGATATATTGACTGAACGCGAGGTGAAAGCGCCAAAAATTTGGATTAAATTGGAACAAAATACAGAAAATTACATCATCCGCATTTTGGATAATGGTCAAGGAGTTAGTTCGGCGTATATCGATAAAATTTTCGATCCATATTTTACTACTAAAGATAAAAAGAGAGGAAGCGGCTTGGGATTATACATGGCTAAATCGATGATTGAAGAACATATGAAAGGAAGAATTGAAGTGCAAAATCAGCGAGAGGGTGCCGAGTTTACAATTACACTTAATACGAATGAGGACCGCTAAATGAAAGAAGAAGTAAGTATTTTAATTGTAGAAGACGAAGAAACCGTTTTGCAATCGCTTTACAATATTATTAGCAGGCGATATGCCGAAGTGT
>JAFGAK010000324.1 GCA_016933745.1 Bacteroidales bacterium | reverse complement strand
GGTTTCTTTATTCGGAATGTTTTTGTCTTTTCTAACTTTACGAATTTGGTTTATTATTTCCGAAGCAGAATTAAACGATGTTAGTATCTCTTGATTAATTTTATCGGCAATTGGAATTTCAGAAATGATAATATTGTTGTCTTCGTCTCTTTCATCGAGCAAATGCCAAATTTCTTCTGTTAAAAATGGCATAAATGGATGAAGTATTTTCATGAGTTTTTCAAAATATACTTTCGTGATTTCGAAGGTATTTTGATCAATTGGTGCTTGATAAGCAGGTTTGATGATTTCTAGATAATTGGAGCAAAAATCATCCCATATCAGTTTGTAAGTCGACATCAGCGCATCTGATAATCGGAATTTTTCGAAATGATCTTCAATTTGAATTAAACTTTCGTTCATTTTCGATTCGAACCAAAGAGCACCTGCAGCGGCATATTCAGGTTGATCAATATTTGCAATTTCCCAGCTTTTAACAAGTCGTAGTGCATTCCAGATTTTGTTGCTGAAATTTCGTCCCTGTTCGCAAAGTGCTTCGTCAAAAGGCAAATCGTTTCCGGCAGGCGAGGTGAGGAGCATCCCAACTCGCACGCCATCTGCTCCATATTCATCTATTAATTGAATTGGATCCGGACTATTTCCGAGCGATTTTGACATTTTTCTCCCTAACTTATCGCGAACAATCCCTGTGAAATAGACATTCTTAAAGGGAATTTCTTTTCTGTATTCCAATCCGATCATGATCATTCGAGCTACCCAGAAAAAAAGGATTTCCGGAGCCGTAACCAAATCATTGGTTGGATAATAATAATTAATTTCTTTGTTATCAGGATTTCTTATTCCGTCAAAAACGGAGATTGGCCATAACCAAGACGAAAACCAAGTATCCAAAACATCTTCGTCTTGTTTCAGGTCTTGTAAAGTCATCGTTTTTAGTTCGGGATAATTTTCCTTGGCTTTGGAAAGTGCTTCATCGGCTGATTTAGCAACCACCATTTCGTTGTTAGGCAGATAATAAACCGGAATGCGTTGTCCCCACCACAATTGGCGAGAAATGCACCAATCTTTTACATTTTCCATCCAATGTTTATACGTGTTTTTAACTTTTGGAGGATGGAATTGAATGGTTTCGTTCATCACAACTTCGAGGGCGGGTTTTACCAACTCTTCCATTTTCATAAACCATTGTAAAGACAATTTTGGTTCGATTACTTCGTCTGTTCTTTCGGAGTAACCAACTTTATTTGTATAGTCTTCAATTTTAACTAGATAGCCTTTTTCTTCGAGCTCTTTGGAAATTTCTTTTCGAACCACAAAACGATCTTTTCCTACATATAGTTCGGCCGCTTTGTTCAGCGTTCCATTGTCGTTAAAAATATCAATGGTATCTAGTTTGTATTTTAATCCAAGATTGTAATCGTTGATATCATGAGCCGGTGTAATTTTTAAACATCCGGTTCCAAATTCCTGATCGACGTATTCATCTTCAATAATTGGAATGGTGCGATTGATCAAAGGAACTAATACGCGTTTTCCTTTTAAATGCTGGAATCGTTCATCTTCCGGGTGAATACAAACAGCAGTATCTCCTAAAATGGTTTCAGGACGTGTAGTTGCGATAGTAACCCAGCTATCTTTTTCGCCTTCAACAGGATAGCGAAGGTAATAGAGTTTAGATTTGATTTCTTTATGGATTACTTCTTCGTCAGAAAGGGCTGTAAGTGCTTTTGGATCCCAATTAACCATCCGAACACCTCTGTAAATCAATCCTTTGTTATATAAATCGATAAAAACATCTATTACAGAATCGTACAAGTCCGTATCCATGGTAAATTTTGTACGTTCCCAATCACAACTTGCACCTAATTTTTTAAGTTGTTCTAAAATGATTCCGCCATGTTTTTCTTTCCACTCCCAAGCATGAGTCATGAAATCTTTTCGACTTAAATTTGCTTTGTCAATTCCTTGGTTTTTTAAATGACCAACCACTTTGGCTTCCGTTGCAATTGATGCATGATCGGTACCCGGAACCCAACATGCATTTTTGCCTTGCATGCGCGCTCTCCGAACCAAAACATCTTGGATCGTGTTATTGAGCATATGGCCCATATGCAGAACTCCTGTAACGTTTGGAGGCGGAATTACAATGGTGAAAGGTTCTCTCTCATCAGGTTCAGAATGAAAATAATTCTTGTCGAGCCAAAATTTATACCATTTATTCTCAATTTCTTGCGGGCTATATCTTGAAGGAATTTCCATTTTTTGCAAATTTATTTTGAAGCGCAAAAGTAAGCATTTTTTGTATTTAGCAATGCAATCCAAAAGGAATTCCAATCAATTGCTGCGCACGTTCAAAGCTTCTCTCAGTCCTTTTCCAAGAAGCATGAATAGCAAAACTAACATCAAGATAGCTAGTCCTGGTAAAATGGCTAGGTAAGCAGAATCGAAAAAGATGGCGCTGTAATTTTCTCGAATCATACTTCCCCAAGTAGGAACAGGTGGAGGAACACCAAGTCCTAAAAAACTCAATCCTGCTTCTACCAATATCGCAGAAGCAAAATTTGCTGCAGAAATAACTAGAACGGGTGAAAAAATATTAGGAAGCAGATGATAAAAAATAATCCGAAAATTAGAATATCCCAAGGCTTTTGCCGCTTCGATGTATTCTTGATTTTTGAAAGTCATGACTTGTCCGCGAACTACACGAGCAATTTCAACCCACATGCTTAAACCAATGGCAATAAATACTTGCCAAAATCCTTTTCCTAAAGCAAATGTGATGGCAATAATGAGCAAAAGTGATGGCAAAGACCAAATAACATTGATAAACCAAACAATTATTGAGTCGAGTTTTCCGCCAAAATAACCGGAGATGGAGCCCAAAAAAGTCCCAATAATGAGAGAAATGATGACAGCAATAAATCCAACTGCTAAACTAACACGTAATCCAAGAGCTAATCTACTTAGCAAATCGCGACCAAATCGATCTGTGCCAAACCAAAAGCGTTTTTTAAAAACCAAAGGATCAACAGTTGGAATAATTTTTGTCTTGTTTGTTTGTAGTTCGCTGATTTGAAAAGTTAAAGTATCTGCAATAAAATTTGTCAATTTATTATAAGGAACAATTTGCACTCCCTCCTTCCTCCTTTGGATTGATTGAAAAGGAATCTCTTTGTACAAAGGAATGCTTCCGTAGAGCAGCTTTTTGAAGAGTGAAGAAGCATTCGCGTTTTCGGTTTTATGAAGTCGTATAAATGAAATTTCCGTTCCAGGTTTTAATTTACTTAATTCTAAATGTTGGTTATTTGCATTTGGTGAGGAATCCGGAATTAAATAGTAGGCGAAAATGGCAATAAAAAGGATGATAGAAATGAATAGGGAAGAATAAAACGCTAAATTATTTTTTTGGATTCGATGAAAAAGTGAGTTTGACTTCGATACTGACATATAGCGTTAAATTCCGTAAAATAGACCCTGGCAATTTACAAAGAAAAAGATGAAAAAAAGAAGAATAAGTATTTGCAAAATTGCAAAATAATGTATCTTTGCATCCGCTAAAGGATACTAGCCTTCAAATGGTGATTGTAGCTCAGTTGGTTAGAGCGCCGGATTGTGGTTCCGGAGGTCGCGGGTTCGAACCCCGTCTTTCACCCAAAAAAAGCATTCATTGATTCATGAATGCTTTTTTTATGCTTTCAAATATGTATCAAACAATCTAAGTAATAGGAAAAGAGGCTATTGTGAAAAGATCGGCTTATCTCTATTTCTTGTTGTCTCTTAACTCGTAGAAATAATTCTGATAGTTTTCAATGGTATTTTCGATTGAAAATGTATGATGCGCAGTATGAAGTGCTCCTTTTGATAGTGAACTTGCTAGTTGTTTATCATTCAATACAAGTTGGATTTTTTCTGCCAATTCTTTGCTGTCATCATCCTCAAAAAGCAAACCGTTCTCCATTTCCTTCACTAAATCAGGGTTTCCACCTGCGCGTGTTGCAAGGATTGGCAATCCCATGTACATCGCTTCGAGGATCGCTTGCGAAAGTCCTTCGGTTGTAGAAGGTAATATATAAAGATTGAAAAGCTTGTAATAGGCTAATACTTCGGTTGGATCTACCAATCCCAAAAAGTGCAAAGTGTGTTTTTGCCTTGCTTTGTTCACTTCTTCAATTCCCACTTCTTCGGCTGTAAAGCCAACAAAAAAGGCAGTAAGTGGTTCATCAATATATTCCAACGCTTTTACAACCTGAATGTGTTTTTTTAAACGCGAAATGCAACCAATCACTCGTCCACCCTCTGGAAGTGCAAATTTTTCTTCAAGCAATTTAACTTTTGCTGGGTCGATATTTTGATATTTTTCTTTGGGCGTTCCATTGTAAATTACTTTTACGTGATTCTCCGGAGTACCTTTTTTAACCAAAGCATCTTTAACACCTTGACTGACGGCAATAATTTGATCTGTTCCTTTGGTATAAAACCAGGATTGGATTCCACCAACCGACAAAGGCATTTGTCGGCGTGTGTGCACCAATTTTACGGGAAGTTTGTAGATCCATCTCGCAAAAATGGAAAGATAACGATCGTAAGAGGCTTGCGCATTAATGATCTCTATTTGATAATTAAAAACTAGATCTCGGATTCCTTGTATGCTTTTTCGATCCCATTTAGAAGCAAAAGGAAGATGCTCTATATGAACTTTCGTGTTTTTCAGCAATCTTGTATACAAACTTTCTTTTTTGCAAGCGACAATTACATGATGCCCTTTTTCTGAAAGACCTTTTGCAAGATAAGTAATGGACATGGTCGATCCTGCAATAACACCTTCGTAAGTTAAAATTAGTATTCTTAATGGAGTCATTTGATGAAATGCTTTAGATGGAATTGATCGCAAATATCGCGTTTTTTTTGGAGCGAAATAAATCCGTTATTTCCATCTTTATTAAGATCAATTTCTTTTCAATTTGTTAAAAGTCCAAAATCATTCTTTACTGGTTTGCATTTTCCCTCTGGCTAAGGAAGCAAATACACCCAAAAAACATAAAAAAGCAAAGATTATAAATGCTGTTTGTAAAGATTTTAATAATTGATCTAAATTACTGCTGTCAATTTTATGTTGTCCGATATAAAATGCAAAGAGCATCATGGCAATTCCCATACTAAGCATTTGCCCGATCATGCGCATTGTTCCTAAACTTGCAGATGCGATACCTAAATGTTTTCGATCTACGGAGCTCATAATCGAATTACTATTTGGCGAAGAAAACAAGGCAAATCCCATTCCTAGTAGCATTAATACAAGAACGAGATGGACGAGCGAAGTCTTGGTAGAAATAAATGCCAATAAACCCAAGCCCAAAGCAGAAACAGACATTCCTGCTGAAGAAATAATTCGAGGATCGATTCGATCGGAAAGTCGTCCGGCCCAAGGAGAAAAAATGGTCATAATGACTGGTTGAGCAACCAAAACAAATCCAGCACTTTGAGGATCTAATCCTTTGAAATACTGCAAATAAAAACTTAGTAAGAATGCTACCGCGAAGGTTGCGCTGTAATTGATTAATGCTGCTAAATTTGAATAGCGAAAAGTGATATTACTTTGAAAGATATGCAAATCTAAAACGGGATATTTGCTACGCAATTCATACCAAATAAATACCAATAGAAAGAGTATTCCAATTAGTAAATAAGTAATTCCGGCCACTTTTGGTAAGCGAGGAAATCCCAACATAATAAACGACAAAGCAATTGCATATAATCCCGAACCAATCCAATCAAAAGGTTCACCTTTGGAGTCTGCCCATTCATTCTTCAACTTAGTAAGTACAAAATAGATAGCAATTAATCCCAAAGGAACAACAAAAAAGAAAATGCTTCTCCAGCCGAAATACTGAGTTAAAATTCCACCAGCAAACGGACCGAGTGACAGTCCGAGGTAAACAGCTCCAACAGCTATTCCCATTGCTCTTCCTCTTTCTTTAGGGGGGAAAACGGCAGTGATAATCGCAACGCTTGTACTGAAAATCATCGCGCTACCAATTGCTTGTAAAACGCGGTAAAAGATAAGTGTAAGAATGTTATTTGTTAAGCCACTTAGCAGTGATGCGATTGTAAATAGGATTATTCCGTAGAGAAATATTTTCTTGCGTCCAAAAATATCTGCAACTCGTCCAAAAGGAATTAAAAAGATAGCAACTGCTAATAAATAGGCGGTTGCCACCCAGCTAAGCGTGATTGCATCGCTCGAAAATTCAGCGCCAATGGTGGGTAATGCAATGTTGGTTGCTGAACCCATAAATGGTGTTAAAAAACTTGCTACAGAAGCAACTAAAAGCGTGGAGTATTTTTCAGTTTGTGAAGAATTAAGCATGCTGCGTTTCTTTAGAATGCCGAAAGTAACTATTTTTTCATTGTGAAGAATACAAGTGATTGATTTGTATTCAATCTAAAAAGTAATGGGGAGCAAGAAAGACTTTGTTGACTAATCGTCCGTTGTATCCAAAAGATAGGTGGCGTAAATAAGTGCTTTTTCAAAAGAATCAAAAATATTGGATTCATTGATAAAGGCAATCGTTTGGCTTTTTTTTAGGCACGTTAATACGGATTGATTGACTCCTGACAGAACAATCTGTACTCCTGAGCCCTTGAGCGTTTTGATTGCTTCTTTAAAATTGTGCATTCCAGTTGAATCCACAAAAGGAACATGTCGCATTCGGATGATAAGAATTTTGCTTTTAAAACCTGCTTGTTTAAGTAATTCGCTGTATTGTTTGGCGGAGGCAAAAAAGAAAGGGCCGCTAATTTCGTAAATGGAAATGCCTTTGGGGATTTTGGAATAATCATCCACCACATCGCTATCGATATCTGTTGGAATAGCATCTCCAATATTGGCCATTCTTCGCATAAATAGTAATGCCGATAAAACAACCCCAACTTCAATGGCAATAGTAAGATCAACCAAAACAGTTAGGAAAAATGTAGCTAGTAAAACGATGATATCGAACATCGATCCTCTTAAAATCGATCTAAAAGAACGCCATTCACTCATATTATAGGATACTACAATCAGAATTCCGGCGAGTACTGACATTGGAATAAGTTTGGCCCATTTGCCAAAGAAAAGCATAATCAGCAATAAAGTAATTGCATGTGTAATTCCGGCAATGGGTGTTCTTCCTCCATTTTTTACATTGGTTGCAGTTCTTGCCAAAGCTCCGGTTGCAGGAATTCCACCAAAAAATGGAGTGACAATATTCGCAATTCCTTGCGCAATTAACTCGGTATTTGAACGGTGATTTCCACTAATCATCCCGTCGGAAACGACTGCTGATAATAAGGATTCGATGCCTCCAAGCAAAGCAATTGTAATTGCTGGAGCAAAGTAATACTGTAGATTAATGAAGTCTATAGTTGGAATAATAAATTCGAATTTATTTGGAATATCACCAAAAAATGATTCAATGGTTGTTACAGGTAAATCAGCTAATTGAACAACTAATGTGATTAAAATAATCGCAAAAAAGGATCCTGGAATTTTCTTGATGAATCTGGGAGCATAAATTGTGATTAAGATTGTTGCAACCGTAATAAGGATTGCTATATAATTAAAGCTATGGATATGAGTGAAATAGGTTTCCCATTTTTCGAAAAAAGCAGATGGCACTTTTTGGATGTCTAAACCTAGGGCATCTTTGATTTGTGTTGAAAAAATCACCAAAGCAATGCCACTTGTAAAACCAACAATCAGCGGACGAGGAAAATATTTAAGTAAAACGCCTAGTTTTAGAAGTCCAAATACTATTAAAATTATTCCTGCAAGAACGGTTGAAATAATTAAACCATCAATTCCGTATTTCTCAATAATTCCGTAAACAATTACAATAAATGCTCCTGTTGGACCACCTATTTGAACTCTACTTCCTCCAAGAAATGAAATGATAAAACCAGCCACAATGGCTGTTATAATTCCTTTGTCAGGAGAAACTCCGGAAGCAACAGCAAAAGCAATTGCCAGAGGTAAGGCAACAATACCAACTACAATACCTGCAAGAACATCAGAAGAAAGTTGTTTTTTGCTAATTCCGGACTTCAGTAAACTAAAGAGTTTGGGTTTAAATATTTTTTCCATGGATGATTTGGATGTGGTCGATGCTATGTGTTAGCAGTTCCGTTAAAAGATGTTTAATAATGATAGTTTGTTTATTAACGATGTTCCCGATCAATATCTCGTTGAACATCTTTTTGTTTGATCGTTTCTCGCTTATCGTAGGTGTGTTTTCCTTTTGCTAGGGCAATTTCTATTTTTGCTAAGCCTTTATCGTTGACAAATAAATGAGTTGGGATAATCGTAAATCCTTTCTCATTGATTTTTATTTGCAGTTTTTTGAGTTCTTTTTTGGTAAGCAAAAGTTTGCGATCTCGTTTCACAACATGATTGTAGTGTGTGCCAAGTGTATATTCCGAAATATGTAAATTCCGAACAAACAATTCGTTATCTATAAAAACACAATACGCATCAGAAAGATTTGCTTTGCCATACCGAATCGATTTGATTTCAGTGCCTTGTAACTGTATTCCTGCTACAAAACGCTCAACCAAGAAGTATTCGAAACTTGCTCTTTTATTTTTTATACTCACTTTTGGAAGTGCCATGGCCTTGAAAAATTTCGTTGCAAAGATAGGAAAATAGAGATTTCTGCTCTTAAAAAAGAATAGGCTAATTTGTTTTGTTAAGTCGAAAGTCTGAAAGTCGAAGTTCTGAATGTTAAAAGTTTGAAAGCCAATTACATTCTCAATCTTAACCTAATAGGAGATAAAGAGACAAAGTGATAAAAGTAAAGATGTAACGGCGTGATAAAAAGTCAGTATACCATTTAATACTCCAAGTAGTGAACTTTAAACTTTGAACTATGAACTCCTCAGACTTTTGGAAAAGTAAAAGCTTCGATGAGTAGCGCTTTGTTAAGTGCATCCAGATTGAGATTAGTTTGGATGTTTTGAGTCTCCAAAAAATCGAGAAGATTCCGTGTTTTTAAATTACCAATCATTTTTTGTTTCGACATGGGGCAGCCTCCCAAACCATTAATGGCTGAGTCAAAACGCCGACAACCATGATCGAAAGCGGCTTTGATATTTTCTTTGCAATTTTGAACAGTCGTATGCAGATGTGCTCCAAATTCGATTTCCGGAAATTCATTCACTACTGCTTCAAAAGATTGACCGATTGTATTTGCATTCCCAACTCCTGTAGTGTCGGAAAGCGCAATGATTTTAACGCCGATTTGATGTAATTTCCGAGTCCAATCATACACAATCTCAGGGTTCCATAGATCGCCGTAAGGATTGCCAAATGCCATCGAAATATACAATACAAGTTCTTTTCCGCTTTGGTGACAAAGGTTTTGGATTTTCTCTGTTTCAGCAAATGCTTTACCAATAGTGGAATTAATATTGAGTTGAAGAAAGGTATTCGAAATGGAAAACGGATAACCAAGATAGTTGACTTGCTCAAACTCTTTAGCCATTTGTGCTCCTTTTAAGTTTGGAATAATGGCCAATAGTTTGGTGTTTGTTTCACTTAAATCCAAACCTTGAATAACTTGCGCAGTATCCCGTAATTGAGGAATCGCTTTCGGACTGACAAAACTTCCAAAATCGAGTGTATCAAAACCCACTTTTAAAAGGGCATTGATAAAAGCAATCTTTTTCTCAGTTGGAATAAACTCTTTGATACCTTGCATGGCATCTCGAGGTGTTTCTATAATTTTGATCATGGGATTTTCTTGCTAGCTCAAAGATAAAAAAAAGAATGCACTTTAAAGGTTATTTAAAGCGCATTCGATCTAAAAATTTTATCTGATGGATTTATTTTGAATCGCCTAAAATAATTGGCATTCCATCTTTTCCATTTCCAACGATCACCACTTTTGAGTTTGGCGATTGTGCTAGTTTTAAAGTAGCTTCAATACCTTTCTCGCGAAGAATATTATTGGTTAAACTAGCATCTAAAATTTCATTGGCTCTCGCTTTACCTTTGGCATCAATTTCGATACGTTGTGCTTCTTTGGTCGCTTTTTCGAGTAAAAACTCATACTCTAAACTTTCTTGTTCTTGTTTTAATTTGTTCTCGATCGCTGTTTTAATTGTGGCTGGTAGTGTAACATCACGCACCAAAACTTCATTGATCTGAACATACTGACTAATTAACAAATCTCTCGTTTCCACGAAAATTTCATCCTGAATGGCATCTCGTTTAGTAGAATAAATTTGTTCCGGCGTGTAACGTCCAATTACAGAGCGTGTTGCTGATCGTATGGATGGTTTTACAACGGTTTGCAAGAAATTAAGTCCTTTTTCCTGATGTAATTTACCTAACTCTTTGAATGAAGGTTGATACCAAACGGAAACATCAACGGAAATTTCCAAGCCATTGGAAGACAATACCGACATGCTTTCTGCTACTTCTTGTTGACGAACTTCGTAGATAAACATTTCGTTCCAAGGAAGTATAAA
This sequence comes from Bacteroidales bacterium, assembly GCA_016933745.1. Lineage (GTDB taxonomy): Bacteria > Bacteroidota > Bacteroidia > Bacteroidales > UBA12170 > UBA12170. The sequence goes on along the minus strand of JAFGAK010000324.1, from coordinate 4,920 downwards.
ATGAAATCCTTCCGAATAAGTTACTTCTGTATCTACACCGGAATTAGCTCCAAATAAACGGAAAAGAACACCTCCTTGTCCGGATTTGATCGTTACAGTCATGCTACTCCATGAAACTAAAACGATAATTAATGCGACGACGATTACTCCGATTGGGAATATTTTTTTAAAATCAAATTCTTGTTGTGCTTGCATATTTTTAATTTTTTTTCTCAAAGATACAGTTTTCTGCGGTTTCTCGCGAAGCTTTTTAAAAGGATAGAAATTAAATTATTTTAACATAAAGTTGTATATATACAACAATGTGTTTTAACTTTGCTTCATGGAAAGTCGAAAAATTTACAATCGCATCGCCATTTTACGACTTGAAATGGGGATCAGTAGGAAAGAATTAGCGGAAAAAGTGGGCGTCAATTTTCAAACCATTGGCTATATCGAACGAGAAGAATACAATCCAAGTTTAGACTTAGCTTTTCGGTTTTGCGATGTATTTCATCAACCCATAGAATTTGTTTTTTCCACTTCACCCCAAAAACCTTTAAGTCAATTAATTCAAGAGAATAAATAAGAAAGGAGAACGAATATGAGTACTAAAGAGTTGATTCGGGTCAGATTAGGAATAGGATTGAATTATCTAAGTGTTTTATTAATTCTTGTGATAATGGAATATGTAAACAGATTTGAAAATATTTTCAATCCGCGTTTCACTGGAATAATCAGTTTATTTGCATTAGTGTATTGGATCATCTCTTCTTACAAAATTTATTGGAAAACAAAATGGTGGAAATATGTGCATCAGAATGTTGATAAATTTGATGAAAGGGAATTAAAGTTTGTTGGAGAGGCCATGCGATTATCGTATTCTTTCTTTGTTGTCGTCTTGGCATCAATTCTTCTAATTTACAGTTTGGCTGACTGGTCTCTTAATGGTTTGTTTGTAGCTCTTTTAATCTACTTCGCTCATGTTTTGCCCGCTTCTATTCTAAAATGGCAAGGATATCAAATCTAATTTTTAGGTTTCGACGCAATTAATAAGCCAAAAAACATTAGCAATCCGTTGATAATCAATAATTCAAATCCAACGGCGTAACCGGGAATAATTTTTGGTGCTCCCCACTGGATAAAATAGGAGAGTGTTGGCGACAGAATTGCCAGAAACGGAACCCATTGGTCAGTCACTTTCCGATTTAAAAATATTCCAAAACTAAATAAACCAAGAAGAGGGCCATAGGTATAACCTGCAATTGTGAAAAGTTTCGTAATAATTGCCTGATCGTTGATTAAATTATAAGCTAAAATCACAAGCATTAAAACGAGCGCCATTCCAAAATGACTTAATTTTCGGAGTTTTGTTTTTTTCTCTTCACTTCGGTTTTGATTTCTGTCGAAGCCAAGAATATCAATCGTAAACGAAGTAGTTAAAGCAGTTAGCGCACTATCGGCACTGCTATATGCTGCCGCGATTAATCCAATAATAAAAACAATTCCCGCAAAATTCCCCAAATGATTTAAAGCAATTTCAGGGAATAAATTATCAGAAGTCCCACTAATACTAATTCCTTTTACGGTTGCATAATAAGCAAGGAATGAACCAAGGATTAAGAAGATGAAATTAACCGGAACCAATGCCCAACTCATCCAATAGATATTCTTTTTCGCTTCTGGTAAATTCCTGCAGCTCAGGTTTTTTTGCATCATATCTTGATCTAAACCTGTCATAACAATGGCAATGAATGCGCCAGAGAAAAATTGTTTTAGAAAGAAGTATTTGTCATGCCAATCAAAGAAAAACATTTGCGTGTAATTTTCTTTGCTAACTGTTTTAAATAGTTCGTAAATGCTTGAATCTAAATGACTCGAAATTAAAAAAAGCGAAATAATAACAGCCAAAAGCATAAAGGTAGTTTGGAGTGTATCGGTCCAAACAATGGTTTTGATTCCGCCTTTCCAAGTGTAGAGCAAAATTAAACCGACAAAAGCCACCACGGTTACACTAAATGGAATTCCGTATTTAGATAACACAAAATAATTCAATACGTTCACCACTAAAAACATTCGGAATGCAGCCCCAATAATTCTGGATAATAGAAAAAAGGAAGCTCCAGTTTTATAGGATTTCATGCCGAACCGTTGGAGCAAATAGCTGTAAATAGAGGTTAAGTTTAATTTGTAATAGATTGGAAGTAAAACATTGGCAATTACAAAATAACCAACCAAATAACCAAAAACAATGATCATATATGAAAATTTGGTTGTGCTCACTACTCCCGGAATGGAAATAAACGTAACACCGCTCAACGAAGCTCCAATCATTCCGTAAGCCACCACATACCAAGGCGATGTTTTATTTCCAATAAAAAAGCTTTGATTATTTGCTTTACGCCCAGTATACCAACTGATTGCAAATAGCAATAAAGTATAAACAAAAAAACTGAGTAAGATTAATGAAGATGACAAATTAGTTGGTATTTAGAGTATTAGCAAAATCAATTAATGAATTAAATTCAGGATAATTAGCTTGATGCGAACCGTGTTTTCCGAGAATAAAAACGCAATGCATTCCGGCATTTGTTCCAAACTGCATATCGCTTAACGTATCGCCAACCATAATGGACTTTTGGAAATCGACAGATGGAAAATCTTTCTTTGCGGCTAGAGCCATACTGATTCCAGGTTTCCTGCAATTTGGTTTTTCCGTTGCTAGGTCACCGCAAAAATAAATCCTGTCAATTCTACCTCCAGCGTTTTGTATTTCTGTAAGCATTTTAGAATGAATAGCTTGAAGTTCACTTTCGGTCATTAAACCTTTGCCAATTCCTTGCTGATTTGTTACGATAAACACTTGTTTAAAAAGTTCAGAAAAAAGACGAATTGCTTCTAAACTACCGGGAACGAATCTAAAATCTTTCGCGTGTTTCACGTAGCCGCCAACAATCCGTTCATTAATTACGCCGTCTCGATCGAGAAAAATGCTCCAATTACTATTCTTTTGAAAATCGTTAAACATTTTCTTTTGGAAATATGGTTTTTTCAACCAGTTCACAAATGCTGTGTCCGAGGATCATATGCAATTCTTGCACTCTAGGCGTGTCGTTTGATGGGATTTCAATCATAAAATTTGATAGCACTTTTGCTTTTCCTCCTCCTTTTCCGGTAAAAGAAGCCGTGACGATATTCATTTCGTTGGCCACTTGGAGCGCTTTTATCACATTTGGTGAGTTTCCCGATGTGCTAATTCCTACCAACATATCACCACTTTTACCATAGGCTTTCACCATTCGAGCATAGACTTCGTCGAAAGAATAATCGTTTGCAACCGCGGTTAGAAAAGAGGTATTTACATGCAAAGCTTCGGCCGCTAAAGGAGGCCGATCGTAGTAAAATCTCCCGGATAATTCAGCTGCTAAATGTTGTGCATCTGCTGCAGAACCGCCATTTCCGCAGAAAAGAACTTTTCCTCCATTATTAAAAACCTTTACCATTTCATCGGCTAAATCGTTTACAATTTTGAGAAGAATTTTGTCGTTCAAAACAAGTTTCTTCAAAGCAATCGAATCTTCTAAAGCACGTTCTAATACCATGATTCCTTTTTTTACAAAAATAGGACAAAAGTTTTGAAATGAAGTTGCCTTTTCAAGGATGACGAATTTTTTCTAAAGAAGATTGCAAATAGGGCTTTTATTTACACTAAGTTGTTTAAAAATAAGTTCTTGAAATGAATAAGTGCTAATTTTGACGCTTATTTTTACACAAGGAATAAAAGGGTATGCGTAATTTCATTTTTGTTGCTTTATTTTTTTTGGGGATCATTCATTCATTGGTGGCTCAACAATGGGTTGAGATGGGTTTTTTGGATACCTTACAAATTGATCTAGCTCTCAAAAATAAAAGAGATGTGCAACAAGCGGAGATTAATAAAATCATTAGAGCTATTGCCTATACGCATCAAAAACCGCCTGAAACGGTAGCTGTTTCCTGGAAAGTGATGCTTTCCTATCAAGTAATGCGAGAAGATAAAGGTCAATTTAAAAGCCAAATATTTATCAAACCGTTTGTTCCTCAAGGAAATACTGATCTTTATGGTATCGAGTCTTCGGCGTATATTTTACCTAAACTTACTTCGTTTCGGTTGCGGATTTTTAAAGAAGACAGCAGCTTAGTTTACCTTAAATATTATCGGAATCAAGTGTTAGGTGCAGAATCAGCAGGTGAAATTGCTGATGTTTTCATGTGGCATCAAAGGTGGTCCAAAGGTTGGTATATGCAAGCTGATCAATTTGTTTTTGAATTTAATCAGGCAAAATATACTTTTGAAGAGTGGTTTCAAATGGCTAACAACTATCAAGCTGCTAACTTTTTAGTTGATCAATTGTTAAAAGAATACGACGCATTACAACTTAAAGAGCAAGAGCCGCTTACGTTTTTGATGAAAAGCATCAGACAGGCAAATTTTCTGAAAAAATTATTTCAACAAGATTTTTATAAAGAACTCGTTTTAGGAAAAAACGATCCTCAAAATTTAGACAAGAAAATGATCAAATTATCCACCTTGTATGATTTAAATATTGAGAAATACGGTCGTTTTTTGATTCAAAACAGACAAGATATAAGGGTAGAAGATTTGGTAAATACTTATCTTTTAGAAGATGAGAACTTAATTAAATTGAAAACGGAATATACCAGTATTTACGACGATTTATTTACGAAATTAATACATTCCAATTATCCGAGTAATATTGCTTTCAACGATTTTTCCTTTTTTAGCTTGAATTCCAATGGTTCTAGTTCAGATTATAATGAATCGTTGATACTTTTCGAAACCAGTTTATTCGATAAGAGCATGAGTAAGATAGAATCTTTGATCTCAAATCAGTATTTTACAGAAGCGCTATATACCATCGATAATTTGGAGAGCTTTGT
>JAFGAK010000030.1 GCA_016933745.1 Bacteroidales bacterium | reverse complement strand
TTGAATAGAGCCCATTACATTGAAAATAAAGTGCGGATTCATTTGCGATCGCAACAATTGTTGTTGCAATTCGCTTTGCTTAAATGCCGCTTGTTTTCTGCGGAAATAAAGCAGAAATAAAATCAACGAAACCAAAACGAGCAAAAAACCAATCAAAAGAAAAGCTTGCTGCATGCGCTGATTTTTCAATTCATTTTCGGCGGTTAGCAAACTAATTTGTTGTTCTTTTTTTTCGGTTTGATATTGGGTTTCTAATTCGGCAATATCTTTTCGAACATCAGCATCGCGAAGCATATTCTCCAACAAACGCAAAGAATCGTTCCAACGAAAAGCCTCTTGATAGGCTGCTAATTGTGTATTTACTTCGTACAACAATCGGAACGTTCTGAGTTTTTCAAAAGAATAGTTGTTCAAGCTGGATTCTTTGGTGTTCAGCAACAACAATTGCAGCGCTTCTTTGGGCTTTTTTAGCGATTGATATAACTCAGCTTTGGTGTTTCGATGTGAAATATGATAATAAGGATTGTCGGTTAAAAAGGCTTCCGATTGGGTGAGTAATTCCAGCGCAACATCATATTTACCTTGCTCTTTATAAATTTTCGATTGGTTATCGAGTGCGGTTTTTTGTCCGTTTTCAGAAGCAATTTCTTTACTTAAAATCAACAAGGTATCGTAATAACGAAGCGCTGTATTGACTTGGTTTTTTCGGTTTGCAATTCCTCCTAAGATTCCGTAAACACTGGCTTTATCCAATAAAGATCTGGCATATTCATAGCGATTCAATTGATACGCTTTTTGCGCGTATTCTTCCCAATTTTTATAATCTCTCAATTCATAATAAATAGAAGCAGCACTTTGATAATAGTAACTTAAACGCGAAGAGTCTGCTATTTTTTCTTTGATCGACAAAGCTTTCAAATGAATTTTTATTCCCGTTTGAAAATCGCCCTGATCGGTGTAATTTCCTGCTAAATTTAAATACGCACCCGCTATTCGATTGCTATCGCCCGAACGAATGGCAGCCGATACAGCTTCTTCGTACATTTTAGTCGAAAGCAGACCGTTTCCTACATCCCAATATTCGCCGGCAATATCGTTGGCAATGGTTGCAACAGCAGCATAATGCTTCAATCCTTTGGCTAAATCTAACGCTTTAAAAAAGTACGGAAAAGAGGCTTCTCTGTTGCCTTCCTTTACGAGCAAAACAGCAAATCGATAATACAATCTGCTCAAACTCAAACTGTCGGTTTCCGTTGGTAAAACCGATTCAACCCGATCGATATAATACTGGTTTTCCTTTTGATTTGTAAACGGAACAAACTGTCGGGCTTGCATATGAAAAGCTATCGCTTCGGGGAAATTTTCCAGTTTTTCTGCGCAAGCACATAAACCCAAATAGAGCTTTCCTTTTTCCAGAGAATCTAATTCTGTTTTTTGTTTTTCAATTGTCTGATAAGCAAAATAAGCTTCTTTATATTTCTGATTTTCAAACAAATAATCCGCTTCAGAAAACTGCTTATCTACTTTGTTTTCTGTTTGGCTTTCGCCGATAATGACGAAACCAAAGAAAGAAAAAAGAAGTAGTAGCCTAAAATTCATGGGTCGGTTTTAGTTCGATTAATGAGTTGTTTGTTTCGTTTCTGTTAAGTTTCTATTTAGAGGAAAACCTTGTTCTGTCTAATGTATCAATATCCCTTTTATTTTATGGAATACATCAACTCAAAAGCATGTGGCATACGTTTCGCCCAATCCGATTCAAAATGTCGCGCTTCTTGATCGATCACGATGAATAAATCTTTGTTTTCGATATAGCCTTTCGCATCAAGTGCTTTGATCATATCATCTATTCCGGGCTGAAGTTTTTCTTCCAAACCAACACCCCCATTATCGATGTAAAAAGTCACATCACGTTTTTCAGAATCCAGCACTTTTTGAACATAATCAATGTTTTGAATTTTGAGCGCGGGCGACAAACAAAAAGCTTTGGAGAAAACATTCGGGTACTCCCAAGCCATTTTAAAAGAAATTAATCCGCCATACGACGAACCGCCAATTGCTGTATGCTTTGCATCGGGTAGTGTTCGGTAATTTTGATCGACAAAAGGTTTTACGGTTTCAATTACAAAATCCATATAAGCCTGACTTTGCTTTTCATCGGTATAATCCGCTGTGCGTTCCACGGTATTGTATATTCCAACAACAATTGGAATTTCTATTGTTCCAAGTTTCGATAAACGATCTAAAGTTTTGTCTATTTGCCAATCTACACCAAAAGAACTGGTAGCCAGATCAAAAAGATTCTGACCATCGTGCATATACAAAACCGAATATCGCTTGGTTGTATTTTCTTCATATTCCGGCGGAAACCAAACAATCACTTCCCGATCTAGCAATCCTTCGCCATGCATCTTTCCTAAATAATCCACATGTCCGGTTACTTTTCCATCAAAAGCACGTGGTTGACCATCTAACCAAAAATAGATTTCATGCTTCACCAACGTATCGCCTTTGGCTTTTAAAACAAAGTTTTGCAAAGGTAAACCATTGGCTCCTGCAGCTTCGCGTTCCCAAGATCCGAGTGTAAATTTGTATTCAATCAAATCGGCTGTTTTTTCAGGCAAACAAAAACGCCAGCGATGATTTCCTAAAGATTTCATTGGCATTGCCGATGGATTCCAATTACCTAAAGAAGCAAGGCTTCCGGTAATAAATACTTGGGTAGAATCTGCTATTGAAGGAGACTCCACCTCAATAACAACCCCCTTTGGTTCAGACACTTGGTTTAAGCATGCGCTGAAGAAAACCAGTGAAAACAGTAAAATCAAAATTTGATATTTCATAACTTCATCTTTTTGAAGCCTCTAATTTAACAGATTATTTGGAAGGAGTGTTTGTTTTAAGGATGAATTCGTAGCATTTCCCGATGAATTTATTTTAAAATCAAAAAAAGTTGCTCGAAAAGCTTTTCATTATTGCTAAAAAAGGAATCGATCTTCAACTTAAAAAAGCCTATCTTTAGAATCAAAAAAAATAAAAAAAATAGTTTTTTATCCTGTTTTTTATACGAAACTTTGCGAACGTTAAAAACGAGATTAACCAATTGATTTAAAAGCATGAGCGATCAGATCAAACACGAGTGCGGAATAGCCTTTTTACGTTTACGAAAACCTCTTGAATACTACCTTGCCGAATACGGAACGCCTCTTTGGGGTTTAAACAAAATGCATTTATTAATGCAGAAACAACACAATCGCGGACAAGATGGTGCGGGAATTGTAAATGTAAAACTAGGATTGCCTCCGGGAAATAAATACATTAGTCGTGAACGTTCCAATAGCGATACGCCTCTAAAAGATATCTTTACTCGAGCTTACGAACCTTTCGTGAAACTAGAAATTCAAAATCCATCGCTTTTAAACGACGTTGGTTACCTAAAAAAGAATTTCCGCTTTACAGGCGAAGTGTTTATGGGACATCTACGGTACGGCACTTTTGGAAAAAATTCCATCGATAGCATCCATCCTGTTTTGCGTGTTAACAATTGGAAAACCAGGAATTTAATTCTTGCCGGGAATTTTAACCTCACCAATGTTAATGAGCTTTTTGATCGCTTGGTAAGTTTTGGTCAATACCCGATTGAAACGTCTGATACCATTACGATGTTAGAAAAAATCGGTCATTTTCTTGACGAAGAAAACGAAGAACTTTACCGCAGATATAAGTACGAAGGTTTTTCAAAAGAAGAAATTACTTTTCAAATTGCAGATGGTTTAAACATCAAAAATATTTTGCAACGCGCTTCGTACGATTGGGATGGCGGATATGTCATTACCGGACTATTGGGTCATGGCGATGGTTTTATCATGCGCGATCCTGCCGGAATTCGACCTGCATTTTATTATGTGGATGATGATATTGTCGTGGCTGCTTCGGAAAGACCCGTGATCGAAACAAGCTTAAATGTGCCCGGCGACAAAGTAAAAGAATTAAAACCGGGTCATGCTTTAATTATAAAACACAACAATATTGTTGAAGAAGTGGAAGTGCTAAAACCTACCAAACCAATGGCATGCACTTTTGAACGCATTTATTTCAGTCGAGGTACTGATAAAGACATCTACAAAGAGCGCAAAAAATTAGGTGCTTTAATTACGCCAGCTATTTTAAAAACAATCCAACACGATATTCGAAACGCCGTATTTTCTTACATACCAAATACAGCAGCCGTTGCTTTTCAGGGAATGGTTGAGGAACTCAATCGTTTTTGCAATCAACAAAAAGCAGATCAAGTTCTACAATTGGGCGATAAGCTGAATAAAAAATCGCTCGAAGAGATTTTACTCTTTACGCCGCGAATCGAAACGGTGGCCGTGAAAGACATGAAACTCCGTACGTTTATTACGCAAGATAATCAGCGCGACGATTTAGTAGGGCATGTATATGATATTACGTATGGATCTATTCGAAGCGGGAAAGACAAGCTCGTCATTATTGATGATTCGATTGTGCGAGGAACGACTTTAAAGCAAAGTATTATCAGTATTTTAGATCGATTAGGCCCAACAGAAATTATTGTGGTTTCGTCGGCTCCACAAATTCGTTATCCGGATTGTTACGGAATTGATATGGCGCGCTTAGGCGATTTTATTGCATTTAAAGCAGTGATGGAACTTCTGAGAGAAACCAAACAAGAATCCATTATCAACGAAGTGTATTTGAAATGCAAAGCACAAGAAAAACTTCCAAAAGAAGAAGTAATCAATCACGTAAAAGACATTTATCGTCCGTTTACAGCGCAACAAATTTCCGATAAAATTGCCGAGTTGGTCACACCAAAACAAGTAAAAGCGAAAGTAAGTATCATCTACCAAAGCATCGAAGATTTACATATCGCGCTTCCAAACCACAAAGGCGATTGGTATTTTACGGGCGATTATCCAACGCCGGGCGGAAATAAAGTGGTGAACACCAGTTTTATCAATTACATCGAAGGAAAAAGCGGAAGAGCTTATTAATTTGGGAATGAGGCGATGTGGGAATGTGCTATTGGAATACAGTGCTTTCTATTCTTATCTGTTCCTATTTCCGAATCAGCACATTAACGGATTAGCAAATAATCTATTTTTTTCTCATCTTTGAAAACCGTAAAGAAAAACACAGCACTTTTTGAGAGCAAGTATTTTTTCTTTCATCAATAAAACATAAATCAAACACAACAACCTATGAAAAATCTATTTCTAAAATTTCGTTTTAGTCTTCTTGTTGTATTGGCTTTTTTATCTGCTTTTTCTTTTGCGCAAAGCCTTACAATGGAACAAATTAGTGGTATAAAAGCACGCAATATTGGCCCTGCCGGGATGAGTGGACGTGTAACTGCCATCGATGTAGTAACCAATAATCCTTCTATAATCTTTGTTGGAACCGCTTCCGGAGGTGTTTGGAAATCGGATAATGGCGGCGTAAGTTGGGAACCCATTTTCGATGAGCAAGATTTTGCTTCCATTGGCGCATTAAAGATAGATCAAACGGCTACGGATGTTATTTGGGTTGGAACCGGAGAAGGAAATCCACGCAATAGTCAGAGTAGCGGAAACGGGATTTACAAAAGTATGGATGGCGGAAAAACATGGAAACATATGGGTTTAGAAAATGCACGCAATATTCACCGCATCATCATTGATCCTCGCGATTCGCAAACCATATTCGTAGCTGTACAAGGTTCTGCCTGGGGACCGGGCGAAGAACGCGGCCTTTTTAAAACCACGGATGGCGGAAAAACTTGGAAGAAAATCTTATACATCAATCCTACCACAGGAGCCGGCGACTTAATCATCGATCCATCTAACCCAAACAAGCTCTTTGTAGGCATGTGGCAATTCGAAAGAAAACCTTGGTTTTTTACTTCAGGAGGATTGGGTTCCGGATTGTATGTTACACACGATGGAGGCGAAACTTTTCAGTTGTTAACGGATAAAAACGGGTTGCCAAAAGGCGAATTAGGCCGAATTGGCTTAGGCATTTCGCCAAACAATCCAAAAGTGGTTTATGCCTTAGTGGAATCAAAACACAATGCACTCTATCGTTCCGAAGA
>JAFGAK010000323.1 GCA_016933745.1 Bacteroidales bacterium | reverse complement strand
CTTGAAAAGGAATTTATTCAAGACCTAATCAATCAAGGTTATGAAAATCCGATAAACTTAAATACGCCTGAAACTATGTTGGCGAATGTAAGAACACAACTTCAATCGCTTAACAATGTAGAATTTTCGGATGGAGAATGGACTCGTTTTATTGAAGAGTATTTAGACAAGCCAAGTGATAACCTTGTAGAGAAAACAAGAAAAATTCACGACAACTATATTTACGATTTTGTTTTTGATGATGGACATATCCAAAACATATACTTGGTAGATAAAAAGAATATTACACGTAATAAATTACAGGTAATTTCGCAATTTGAACAGAAAGGAACAAATGCCAATCGTTATGATGTAACCATTTTAGTAAATGGATTGCCTTTGGTTCAAGTTGAATTAAAAAAACGTGGAGTTGCTATCCGTGAAGCGTTTAATCAAGTTCATAGATACTCAAAAGAAAGTTTTAATAGTAATAACTCTCTCTACAAATACATTCAGATTTTTATCATTTCAAACGGTACTGATAGCCGATATTTTGCGAACACGGTAGAGCGGAACAAAAACAGTTTTGACTTTACCATGAATTGGGCGAAGGCTGACAATACTTTGATTAAAGACCTGAAAGATTTTACAGCTACTTTTTTTCAGAGAAAGACTCTTTTAGAAGTATTACTAAAGTATTCTGTTTTTGATACCAGCGACACGTTGCTTATAATGAGACCGTATCAAATTGCTGCAACAGAGAGAATTTTATGGAAAGTTGAAAGTTCGCATTTGGCAAAAAAATGGTCAACTAACGAAGGAGGCGGTTATATTTGGCACACTACAGGTTCAGGTAAAACACTCACCAGTTTTAAAGCGGCACGTTTAGCAACGCAATTGGATTTTATTGATAAGGTATTCTTTGTGGTTGACCGTAAAGACTTGGACTTTCAAACTATGAAAGAATATCAGCGATTTTCTCCTGATAGCGTGAATGGTTCTGATAGTACAGCAGGTTTAAAGAGAAATATTGAGAAGGAAGACAATAAGATTATTGTAACTACGATACAAAAACTAAATAACCTCATGAAAAGTGAGAGCGATTTAGCCATTTACCAAAAGCAAGTGGTTTTCATTTTTGATGAAGCACATCGTTCTCAATTTGGTGAAGCCCAAAAGAATCTGAACAAGAAGTTTAAAAAATTCTTTCAATTCGGTTTTACAGGTACACCAATTTTTCCTCAAAATGCTTTAGGTGCTGAAACTACTGCAAGTGTTTTCGGTCGTGAATTGCACTCTTATGTAATTACGGATGCGATTAGAGATGAAAAAGTACTGAAATTCAAAGTTGACTATAATGATGTTCGACCTCAGTTTAAGAACATAGAAACCGAACAAGATGAAAAAAAGCTGAGTGCAGCAGAAAACAAAAAAGCGTTGCTTCATCCAAAACGTATCAAAGAAATATCCGAATACATCTTACAGAATTTCAAGATAAAAACCCACAGGAATCAAGGAAGCAACAAAGGCTTTAATGCCATGTTTGCCGTAAGTAGTGTTGATTCAGCCAAATGTTATTACGAGGAATTAAACAACTTGCAAAAAGAGAGTGACAAGCCATTAAAAATTGCAACAATCTTTTCTTTTGCTGCAAATGAAGAGCAGAGTGCAATAGGTGAAATAGTTGATGAAACTTTTGAACCTTCTGCAATGGATATTAGTGCAAAAGAGTTTTTAACTAAAGCTATCAATGACTATAACGCCATGTTCAAAACCAGTTATGGAGTTGATAGCAATGAGTTTCAGAATTATTATCGAGACCTTGCAAAACGTGTAAAGAATAAAGAAATTGATTTAATCATTGTAGTTGGAATGTTTCTCACTGGCTTTGATGCTCCAACACTCAATACACTTTTTGTTGACAAGAACTTGCGTTATCACGGTTTAATTCAAGCCTTTTCACGCACAAATAGAATTTATGATGCAACAAAGACCTTTGGGAATATTGTTACATTT
>JAFGAK010000322.1 GCA_016933745.1 Bacteroidales bacterium | reverse complement strand
GTGTCCGTTTTGTGCATGTGTAAAAATATGAAACACATAATCGATGCTTATTCCAACTAATATAGAGCCCATTCCTAAGGCTATCGCCGAAATTTCTCCTTTAAAAAAAGATAAGATCGACAAAGAAAATAAAACAGAAAGTGCAGCAGGAAGAAAAATGATAAAATACAATCGCTTTCTTCGATAAAAAAGTGCTACAAGTAACACAATTGCAAACAAAGCTATTAATACTGTTAGGATTATATCGGCTTTGATTTGCTTGGAATTTGCATAGGCAACTGCAGGAGCACCAAAATAATGAATCTCAACATCGCAGTCATCAGCTAACTGAATCTGATCTATTTGTTCATCAATAAATGCGATTAATCGACCGTTATTTTTGGTATCCGAAGACTTGTACTTTGGAGTCAAGTAAAAAAGCAAATGCTTTTTATCACTTGTAAATACAATATTTTTGTAGAGAATAAAACTAGTATCAAATTGAAAGGTTTGTAGTCTTTTTAAAGGTTCCAAGCTTATTCCAACCGGATCTTTCGTAATCATTTTCCGCATAAACATGGATGCGGGAGAAAATAAGGTTTTGTATTTCTTCCTAAAATTCTTTTCCAGATTTTCGCTTTGAATCATCTCCTCAATCGCAGGGTAGTCTTGCTCTTGCAGGTAAAATGGCAGATATTTAAGAATTAACTGATAAGTATTTTCGATGGAGGATGCTTCTACTGTATAAAATAATGATTGAATTAAAGAATCCTGATTTTTATGTGCAAGCGAATCGGTTAAAGCGGTGGCTATTTCAATCAATGCATCTGGCTTATAAGCATTGCTATCTTTCAAATGAAGATGAAAAAAGAGGCGATCGGCAAAATCGATGGCTTCTAAATTCTCTATTAAATTAACAGGAATATTTTTTTCAGGCAAAAGCTTACTAACATCTTCGGAGAGTTGAATTTGGTAGGCAAAATAGCCGGCAAGTGCTATCAACAATGCAAAAGCAGCTAGTGAAACTACCTTAAACTTTTGTATCAAAAAAAAAATACCAAGAAATAACCTTTCCATTTTATAAATCCGCTTTGCTTATCACTTGTTTCTTCTTTCTGAAAAAGAAAAAAATTATATAACTAATTAATCCGCCCAATACACCAACAATTGAAGATAACAACACAGCACCAAAATAATATTGAACTAAATCGTTTTGCACATTTTCGAAACTGAAGTGAGCGCTAAAACCAATGGCTTTATTTGTGCCGAGTGCAATACCTCCTATCCAATAACTAAAATATAAAATAAACGGAATCAGCGGCGGAATACTAATATTAGCAGCCACCAATACTATGGCTTTATTTAATTTAAACATCGCTGCCAAAAATACGGCGACCAGCATTTGAAATCCCCAGATTGGAAATATTCCCATAAAAAAGCCAAAGCCAATGGCAAGCGCAATTTTCGCATTACTATCCTGCGTTCTTAGAATGTGTTCGTTAAAAATTTTCCGAGCATTTCCATTTCTAATATTTCGGTATAAATCACGTGGTTTAATCCATAAGATTGCAATGAGAAAAAGCACCGAATTTAAGACACTGGTTCTGAAAAAATCCCAAAACTTTCGGAAATGGCTGATTCGATCTTCAGGATATAACACATCAATAGGAACCCAATCTACTGGAATTCCTGACCAAGAAAGTCGCACTAAACTTTCGATCTCAAACTCATAGCGACTCGTATAATATTTTCTTTTATTGATTTCCTTTACAGGATAAAGTCGAAATCCGGATTGAGTATCAGGAAGTGCCTGACCAGTTTCCACTTTGTACCAAAAGTTCGAAAATTTATGCCCAAAACTACTTCCGCCGGGAATTTCTTCTTGTTGCATATTTCTTGCTCCAACCAACATACAAGGTCCTTTAAGCGCTAGTTTATTGAGGAAAGTGCCGAAATCTTTTGCTAAATGTTGTCCATCGGAATCGATGCTGATAGCAAACTCATATCCAAGCTCTTCCGCCTTCTTCATTCCTGCTATTAATGCAATGCCTTTTCCTTGGTTCTTTTGAAACTGTATTTTCTCGATAAATGGATACAATTCGAGCAGTTGATCAGTTTGATCCGTCGAACCATCATTTACAACAATCAGATTGTGTGTGTATTGTGCAATATCTTGTATGACAGCTTCGAGCTTTGAAGCGTTGTTGTATGTTGGTACTAATACACAACATTTTAACTGATCAAATTGAGCTTGAAGTGATATCATTAATTTATGTTGTTTTTATAATTGGCATTCATTTTAAAATGAGTGGCTCGATCACTTGTGATGCTAGCTTGCACTTTAAAATGCGAGGCTTCCATTGGTGCATAGTTAATTTTTATTTCCAATTTATCAATCTCTTTTGGATTAACAAAGTCGAGGAATTTCAAAGATTTGGCTTCCTCCAAAAATA
This sequence comes from Bacteroidales bacterium, assembly GCA_016933745.1. Lineage (GTDB taxonomy): Bacteria > Bacteroidota > Bacteroidia > Bacteroidales > UBA12170 > UBA12170. Next base: position 13,162 of record JAFGAK010000322.1, on the reverse strand, counting down.
AAGTCATCTGCAAATGATTCTCGAAAATTTCTTTTACTACTTGCAAAAAAACCACTCCAGGAACAATGGGAATATCAGGAAAATGCCCTTCAAAAATTGGATGCGAAGAATTCAAAAGAACTTCGCAACTTATCTTTGATTCGCTTCCAAAGGAGCTCTGAATAGTATATAAATTATTTAATAACATCACTGATTTTTTTTAACCGAATCTGCATAGTAGGTCTTTTAGTATGGATTAAAAACTCATTATTTTCTTCTGAAACCTCGATCGAAGATTTCCGCTTAGCTTTCACATAAGGAATAATTTCAGTCAATTCCAGAGCATCACTGTAAAAATAATAGCATTTCGAATCCTTTTTTTGTTGTACAATGATTGTTTGTTTTTTTCTTTTGGAATAAAACAACGAAGTATCAAAAAGCGGATTTTCTTTAGGCCAAAGTGTTTGTAGATTTTCAAAAATAACGTTTTTTATATATGGATGATCCAAGTGATTCATGATATAATTGACAAGAAATGTATCATCTGAATAGAACGAAACATCAAACACTTTTAAACCGAGTTCTGTAATCATTAACAATCGCAAAGTATCTTTATTTACACTTTTGACCATGAGTATGCCACTCATTTTTTGATGAAAGGCTTCGATATTAACTTTGTATTTCGCACTCGATTCTTGGGATGCGAGCAACAAATTTTCCTTTAAAATAGGTTTCGGATCAGTAGAAACAAGTTTAGACAATTTCATATCGGTGCATGCCGAAAATAAAAAAGTAATACTCACAACAATCATCCAAAAAAGAAAAGGTATTCGTTTTGCCATTCCGTTATTTTAAGTGATACAAAGTAAAAAGTTTTTTCAATGTTTCGGATTGCTTTTTATCAAGGAATATTAACAGTGCCAAGAATTACTTTCTCCTGAAATAGGTAGCTTTAGCTTCTTGGTCGAGTGCTGTTTTATCTGAAGGCAAATCCGTTTCCCAAAAAGCTTCTTCGTTCGGATCCAATTCTTCTTCATCCCACTGATATGGTTTGGGTTGCGGTATTTCTTTACGAAAATACAAGGCCATAAGAACACCAGCAATAAATCCAAATAAATGGCCTTCCCAACTGATATTTTCTTTTGGAAAAAATTCAGGGAAGAAACCCCATATCAAACTTCCATACAAGAAAGTAATGATTAAAGTAACGGTCATTAGTGCCGTGTTTTTGCTAAAAATGCCACTAAGAAATAAAAAAGCAGCTAATCCATACACCAGTCCGCTAGCACCGATATGCATTGCTTCTCGCCCACCTATCCACAGCCAAATACCGCTCAAAACATAGATCCAAAGGATTACCCGCCATGCAAAAAGTTTATAAAAATAATACAGAAAACTACCTAAGATGAAAATAGGACCGGTATTGGATAGTAAATGGAGAAAGTCTGCATGCAAAAAAGGCGTGGTTAGAATTCCTGGTAGATAATTTATATTTCGCGGAACGAGCCCGAAATTAGTCAATGGCCAATGAAAAACCACTTCTGCTAACTTTACAATCCACAGAATAATGATGAACACTGTTGGATAAAACAATGCTCTTAACAGATCGTTTTTTTCCTTATTTTTTTCGGACTGATTCATATACAAAAATAAAAAAAAGAGGCCGAAACCTCTATTCTTTTTATCCTAAATACACTTTAAGTAATTTACTTCGTGAGGAATGTTTTAAACGCCTGATCGCTTTTTCTTTAATTTGACGAACGCGCTCTCTGGTTAAGTCGAACTTATCTCCAATCTCATCCAAAGTAAGTCCATGATTCAGTCCAATACCATAGTACAAATTAATTACGTCACGTTCTTTTTCCGTTAACGTGGATAGCGAACGCTGTATTTCTTGCATGAGTGATTCTTGCATGAGTGAATTATCTGTTTCTAAGGTATCCTCCGAAATGATGAAATCAACCATTGTGGTATCATCGTCTGTGGAGATAGGTGCATCAATCGAAATAGAACGATTGGATATACGCATTGCTGCATCCACTTTGTATTGAGGTTGCTCTAAACTTGCAGCCACTTCTTCCATGAAAGGAGCACGATTAAGCTCTTGTTCAAGCTTTGAAATGGTCTTTTTTATTTTATTGATGGAACCAACCTGATTAAGCGGTAAGCGTACAATCCGAGACTGTTCTGCTAGCGCTTGCAAGATTCCTTGACGAATCCACCAAACTGCATAGGAAATGAATTTAAATCCACGTGTTTCATCAAATCTTTTTGCAGCTTTTATCAAGCCAACATTTCCTTCATTAATCAAATCAGGCAAACTCAAGCCTTGATTTTGGTATTGTTTCGCAACAGAGACTACGAAGCGCAAATTGGCTTTTACCAATTTATTCAACGCAACACGATCGCCTTCGCGAATTAGTTGCGCAAGCCTAACTTCTTCTTCAGGAGAGATTAATTCTTCTCTTCCAATATCTGTTAAGTATTTATCGAGAGACGCATTCTCTCTGTTGGTTATCGATTTATTTATTTTTAATTGTCTCATTTACTCTAACTATTTAACTTGCTAACTATCAGAATATTTCGATTCTGACCTTAGCAAAAATAAAGAAATAAAACGAGAAATCCTAGTAGAAAGTATTAGCTAAGCTGTTAAAAATTACTAAATTAAGATCTAAACTTAATTTAGATTATATAAAAATAACTAATTGCGTTTTTTAGTATTTCGATAAGACTTGGATTTTTGCTTTTTAAATTGGGCTGTAATGGCATAATCCGGTCCGGGCTCAAACCCTTCGGGTAATTTGATTTTGTAAATTTCTTTCTCGATGAGTTTTTCGATTCTTTTAAATCTGGCAATATCATCTTCATTGATAAAAGAGATGGCAAGCCCTTCTCGCTCAGAACGCGCCGTCCGCCCCACTCGATGCACATAGTCTTCTGCTTCTGCCGGAATATCGTAATTGATAATCAAGTCGATATCATCTATATCAATTCCTCTAGAAACAATATCGGTAGCCACTAAAACATTGTTTTTTCCATTTCGAAAGTTAAGTAAAGACTGTTCTCGATCTGCCTGTTCAAAACCGGAATGGATTCCTTTCGCTTCAATTTTTTTGCTATTTAATCGTTTTACAATTTGATCAACTGTTGTTTTTTTACAACTAAAAACAATTAATTTATAATTGGGTTTATCTGCTAACAAAGTTTCTAATAACGCTATTTTCTGGTTCTCATGTACGAGGTATGCCGCTTGAACTATTTTATCGGCGGGTTTGGCAATAGCAATACTCACCTCTTTTGGATTAACCAACATTTTAGTCGCAAAAGCCTTGATCTTTTCATTCATTGTAGCCGAAAACATCAAGTTTTGTCTTTTCATCGGTAGTTTACTGATGATGTTTGTGATATCCGGAAGAAATCCCATATCAAGCATTTTATCGGCTTCGTCTAAAACAAAATGCTTCAAACTATCCAATTTCACATAACCTAAATTGATATGACTAATCAATCGTCCGGGAGTTGCAACAATAAAATCGGCGCCACTCGATAATGCCTTTTTCTCATAATCCCAGCTACTTCCGTCTCCGCCACCGTAGATTGCTAGGGAACTCAAGTTTGCATAATAAGCAAAGCCTTGTAATTGTTGATCAATTTGTTGAGCAAGCTCTCTTGTTGGTGCTATTATCATTGCTTTCACACCTGGAATATCGGGTTGGGCTAAGATCTGATTGATGATAGGAACTAAAAATGCTGCTGTTTTTCCAGTTCCAGTTTGTGCAAAAGCCATTAAATCATGTCCTTCAAGAATGAGAGGAATGCCAAGTTCCTGCACAGGAGTTGGGTTAATAAAGCCCATTTCGTATAAGGAATCAGCTAAATCGGGTAGTAAGTTAAAATCGTCGAAAGTCACAATGAATTATATTAAGCTTGAGTATGAATTAGAATAGTGAATCATTTGAGCTGCAAAGTCATCCGGATATTCAATCTGAACATCGATTAACTTATGACCATCAAAAATGGGTTTATAGTGTGGATTGATAAATCCGGCATAGGAAGCGATATTTAATTTTTTCCATCGATCCAACACTTCTTGATGCAAATCCTGATCCACTTTTACGCCATAGGTTTCGACCAAATCTTTTGCTGCTTGATAATCGCCTGTAGATTTAATTCTTTGCACTTCTTTAAGTAATTGTGCAAATAGTTTCTGCAATTTCTGATTATCTCGAATTACAAAATAAGTTTTATTGTCTTTTTTAACCTGTTCAATAACATGATCTGCTTGACCGTGATCAAATGCCCACTTTGCAATTAATTGACGGTTGCGCATATGCGATTCTTCGATGTCTTTGCCCAATTCCACTCGAACTAATTGAGTAAGTAAACCCGAACGAATATAGGCATTGTATTCACTTATACCAACTTGAATATCAGGCATTAAACCCAACTCGACCAATTTTGGATGTATTGCAAAATTTAAAGCAACTAAATCAGCGCGCGCTTCCTCGATGGTTGACGCATAGTTTTTGAGTGTGACAGAAGGTTCTGCAACACCTTCTTCTAATTTTCCTGAACCGTGACCTACAATTTCGTGCAAATCAACATGAAGTTTGGAAGCAATACTTCCGAACTTTTTATCCAAAGCAATCTCCTCTTCAGAAAAAGCAAATTCTTGCAGAGAACCACTGTCTTTCGATGCTAAATCATAAGCATCTATAATATTGCTAATGGTTACAGATTTCGATCCATGTTCAGCACGAATCCAATCGGCATTTGGTAGGTTCACGCCTATTGGTGTGGATGGAGAACAATCTCCTGCTTCCATCACGGCAAAAATAGCTTTTGCACTAACTCCTTTTATTTCTTTCTTTTTATGCTTTTGATCGGTACTTGAGTGTGCTTCAAACCACGCAGCATTTTGACTTACTAATTCCGCTCTTTTAGTCGATTCTTCATCGCGAATAGATACCAAAGCTTCATAGGTTGCTTTTCGGCCAAGCGGATCGCCATAGGTTTCTATAAAACCGTGAATCATATCCAATTTGGAATCCGTATCTTCTAACCAAGCCAAGCTATAGGAATCGAAATCTTCTAAAGAGCCACTTTTGTAAAAATCGACTAACTTTTGAAATGCTTCTTTTTGTTTAGGATTTTCAGCAAATCGAACCGCTTTTTCTAACCAAAAAACCATCTTTCCAATAGCAGCAGAATAATGTCCGCCAAGTTTATAGGTTAACTCTTTTAATTCGTTGTTTTCTTTTACCAACTTGGAATTTAAACCGAGCGAGATTGGTTTTTCGGGATTAGGAACAGGTTGATTTGCATAAAACGCTTCGGCTTCTTCTTGACTTACGTTTTCGTAAAAATTGCAAGCAGATTGTGCTAGTAAATCACTATCTGTATTTAAGCTCAAACGTTTAGCATCGATATTTGGGTTGTAGATCAAATCGGTCAACCGATTTGAAAACTCCTCGAAAGACTCGTTATTAAAATGTTTAAAACCGGTTTTTTCTGAACGAAGTAACAATCCTCTAAAATCATTCTGATTACACGACGGAAAAAATTTATCCATGGCGTAATGATGATGTAATCCGTTGGAAAACCAAAAACGTTTTAGATAAACTAAAAAGTCTTGAAACACTTTTTCATTTTTATCGCCAGAATAGGTTTTATAGATGTGCTCCAGGTTGAAACGAACTAATAAATTGTATTTATAATTTTGATCGAAGATAATATCTCTTCCCCAAAGAGATGCCTGCGACAAATAATAAACTAATCTTTTTTGGGCAAAGGTTAAAGTTTCAAATCCGGGTACTTGGTATCTCAGGATTCGAATATCAGCAAATTGCTCGGTTTGTATCTTAAATTCACTCATTTTTTTATGGGATGTTGTTTCCGGATGGTTTAATCCATAAACACAATAACGAGGTGCAAAGATACAAAAACAAGCGCACATGCGAGTAAAGAATAATTACCGCATTGTTATTGACTTTTAATGAATAAAATCGCTGAGTTTTTCGCCTTGTTTTTTTACAATAAACAAATCCCACCACAAGGCCATTACTAGAATATTAATCATTCGGTTTGCCATGGTCTGTTTGTACCAGAACCAATAATTTCCGGCCACAGAAGATTCATAATCTTGGAAGAATTTCTTTAGAAATTGATGATCAAAGAAATCTTTGGTGATATCATTTTGTAAGATATAGGTGTAAATTTTAGTTCGTTTTTCTTTGTTAGCAAAGAATATTTCTAAAGGAGAAAATCCACCTTGTTTTTTACGAGAGGTTACATCTGAAGGCAATTTTGGTTTAATCAATGCTTTAAGCAAATATTTTGAAACCCCTTTTCCTTTTGCAATGTCATCAATACTGCCTTTCACTTTTAAATTTCGCGGTAGCGATTTTACAAAATTAAATACATCCAAATCGATGTAAGTGAATGCTAAATTTACGCCATACATTTGAGAAATGCGCGAAGCTTTATTAATGATTACTTCGGTTGAATTTTGTTTGATATCAACATGGAAATTCCGCATATTAAACAGGTCATCGAAGTCGTTAAATTGCGCTGGAATGTTTGCCAAAACTGGATGTTCTTCAAATGATTTTATACCTAATAATCGAAGGACCTGATATTTTTGCATTCCAAAATGATCTGGTCTTAAAATGCCTAGAATTTTATCGTTATGAAATCTTGCACGAAAAAAAATATTGTCCTTTTCGAAAAAAGAATTTTTAGAAAGCGAAGAAAATAAATTTTGAAATGGAGATAAACCACGTTTTTTAAAGATGCTTCGATAGGCTACTTCTTTGAGCGCAGCGGTAAAAAGTTGATCACTCCCATCGCCTCCTAAAACAACCGGTAAATCTTTATCATGAACCAATTTCATGGCTGAGTTATTCAACATCCACCCCGACTCTGAAAATGGATCGCCCATATTTTTAACTAAGAAAGGTAAATCTTCCAGCTCCGAACCATCCATTAGATACTCGTTATGTTCCGCACCGAATTTTTCGGCCATCATACGAGCATAAGGCAATTCGGAAAACGGATTATCTTTAAAACCGATGGAATAACTTTTGATTTTTCCTTGAAAAACTTCGGGCAATACAGAGATATTTCCTCCCGAATCGTAGCCGCCGCTTAATAAAGCGCCTACCGTTTTGTGTCCATCAATTCTACGCTTGATGGATTGTTTAAATAAACGCTCGTACTCTTCCAGTGCTTCGGCTTCATCCATTACCGTTCTATCTGCAAGGAATTCATCGTATGTAAAAATACTATCTAGTTCAAAACCAAGCTTATTTTTAATGAGTACATCGCCTCCGGCTAATTTTTTTAATCCGACTAAAGAAGTCAATGGAGCCGGAATGTAGCTGTACATTAAATACGTTGCGATGGCATCTTTATTTGGCTTGGCAACAAAACTCTTGAATTGAAAAATTTGATCGAACAAATTGGTAAAAACTTCATCGGTATAGAAAAAAAGAGGTCCTTCACCATAGCGATCTCGTACAGCAAAAAATTCATCATCGCGGTAGATCAAGATCAGAAATTTGCCGTTAACTTTGGCAAAAGATTTGATGCCTTCCTTCAAAAAAAGATGAAGTAATAAATCTGCATCTCCCATATTTTCGTCAGGAAAACTCCTACTCAAATCTTTTTTGTTATACAAAATGCCTTTGAATAACAAATGTATATTTCCTAAAGTAGATTGCTCAAACTGATTGGCATATACGTACGAAAGCTCATTTTTTAATTCTGTATTTACTAGATCGGAAATAGAGACGCTTTTATCAAAGCTACCGAAGAGTTGTGTGGTTTCCATTGCTCTTATTTTTAAATAATTGTTTCTACTGCTTAAAGCGGGTTAAAGATAACAAAAGATTCTGCAAAATTCCTACATTTGAGCATAATTTATGCAAAATGCCTCGTAGTAAAATCAATTCTTTTCCTTTAGTATCCATTGTAACCGTCAATTTTAATCAGGCTGAAACCACCATCGAATTGATTGAATCATTGAATCAAATTAGTTATCCAAACATAGAAATCATTGTTGTTGACAATGCGTCGGAGGAAGAAGACTCGGAAATTATTAAAGAAAAATATCCACGAATTAAACTGATAAAAAGTGTTATAAATTATGGATTTGCCGGAGGAAATAACCTTGGAATTATGCAAGCTCGAGGAGAGTTTGTTTTACTCCTTAATAACGATATTATAGTGGAGCCTCATTTTCTTGAGCCTTTGGTTAAGAAATTGATCGATGAACCGGAATACGGTTCGGTAAGTCCAAAAATTAGATATTATTATCGTGATAATATTTTACAATATGCAGGATTTACCGAGATAAATAAATGGACCATACGTAACAAAACAATTGGTCAAGACGAAGTGGATCAAGGACAATACGATATGGATTATGATACTGCTTATTCTCACGGTGCAGCTATGTTAGTGCCCATGAAGGTCATAAAAAAGGTAGGAATGATGAGTTATGAATTCTTTCTCTATTACGAAGAAGCAGATTGGTGCATGCGCATGCGGAATGCTGGATACAAGATAGGATATATGGGGCATTCCATGGTTTATCATAAAGGATCCGTTACTGTTGGAAAATCAAGTGCATTGCGTATCCATTATCTAACAAGAAATAGGCTTGTATTTATGCGAAGAAATATTCATGGCTTAAACTTTTTTGGCGCACTCATTTACCAACTTTTAATTGCGATTGGTAAAAACGGACTGATTTATCTTTTAAAAGGGAAAACAAAACTAATGATTGCATACTGGTCTGGTATTCTGTGGAATGCAAAAAATATGTTCAATAAAGAAATACACTCCAATCCTTACTTATAATATTCACTTTTTGATAAGTATAAAATGCTGAATTAAAAAAGAAAAGATCGAAATATTTGCATAGAGTATTTTTTTTTGTAATTTAGAAAACTCATTTGAATTCTATTATAAACCAAACGATTCATATGAAAAAGAACAATTTGATGAAAGAACAACCACTCGTTTCCATTGTATCTGTTCAGTATGGGCACCCCGAAGTGACCTTAGACATGATCAAAAGCCTCCAACAGATCAGCTATCCAAATATTGAAATTATCATTGTTGATAATGCCAGTCCAGATGGAAATCCAGATATTGTCAAAGAAAATTATCCTGAGATCATTTATATAAAAAGCGATCAAAACTTAGGTTTTGCAGGCGGAAATAACTTGGGTATTAATGTAGCCAAAGGCGATTATATCTTAATGCTCAATAACGACACGGAAGTGGAACCTGATTTTTTGGAACCATTGGTTGACAAAATGGAAAATGACAAAACGATTGGAATTGTCAGTCCTAAAATTCGGTTCTACCACACCCCTGACACTTTACAATACGTTGGTTACGAGCAAATTAATCCAATAACACAAAGAGGCGGAGCACGTGGTTTTGGAGAAAAAGACACTGGACAATACGAGAAAGATAAAGAAGCTGCCTATGGACATGGTGCTGCTATGATGATTCCGATGCGTGTTATCCGCGAAGTTGGATTGATGGCAGATGTTTTCTTCTTGTATTACGAAGAATTGGATTGGGCACATCGTATTCGAAATGCAGGTTACAAAATATTTTATGTTCACAATTCTTTAATCTATCACAAGGAATCAATTTCGACTGGTGGCCGGATTAGTGCACTCCGTGCTTATTACATGACAAGGAATCGAATTTTATATCTTCGAAGAAACTTCCACGGTTTCACATTTTTATTAGCATTAATTTATCAGATAATTGTAGCTGTGCCTAAAAATGCCATTCTAAGCGCTTTCAAAGGTGGACCAAAATTTATTAGAGCTTATAACAAAGGAGTATTTTGGCATGTGTATAATTGGCGAGCTAAAAAAGTACATTATAGTCCTCAATTAAAAACTAAATAAACCCTCAATATGAATATTTTAAGTACCATTTTGGAGTCGTTGCAATGGATTATCTATGCATACCTTGCTTTGACTAGTTTGTATATCTTCTTATTTTCAATTGCGGGAATATTTCCTCAACGAAAGCGCAAGCAAAAAGATCAATTGCTCCGGAAATTCGCAGTCATGATTCCTGGATATAAAGAAGATGAAATTATTGTAGAAGTATGCAGAGATGCGTTGGAACAAGATTATCCAAAAGATCAATTTGATGTGATAGCAATTGCAGATTCGTATCAGCCCGAAACAATTGCAGAACTCAAAAAGCTTCCTATCAAAGTAATTGAGGTATCTTTTGATAAAAGTACAAAGTCGAAAGCATTGAACAAAGCCATGGCCGTTTTGTCTGACGATTACGATGTTGCAGTGATTTTAGATGCAGATAACTTAATAGCAGAAGACTTCTTAAGCAAAATAAACCAGGCTTTCCAAAATGGTTATCAAGCTGTTCAAGGACATCGCGTTGCAAAAAACACAGATACAGGATTTGCCGTTTTGGATGCTATATCAGAAGAAATAAACAATCACATTTTCAGAAAAGGAGCACGTGTTCTTGGCGTTTCATCCGCAATTATTGGATCAGGAATGGCATTTGAATATCATTTTTTCAAGAACATGATGAAGGATGTACATGCAATTGGCGGTTTCGATAAAGAAATTGATTTAAAAATGTGCCGCGACGGAATCACCATTGAATATGTACACGATGCTTATTGTTACGACGAAAAAGTTCAGAAAGCAGAAGTATTTCAACACCAACGAAGAAGATGGCTTAGCGCACAGTTTGTATATTTTAAGCGTTATTTCTTGAAAAGCTTTTTGGCGTTAATTACAAAAGGCAATATCGATTTCTTTAATAAAGCATTTCATACCTTTTTACCTCCACGCATCTTATTGCTTGGCTTTATGAGCATCATTTTTCTAATAAGCCTATTTTTCTTGCCCCATTATAAAGCTTTAGCTTGGATCGGATTGTTTTTAATGGTTGTGCTTACCTTTCTTTTTTCAATACCAAGAAAATTTTACAACTTCCAAACCTTAAAATCGGTTTTACTACTCCCTAAAGGATTCTTTCTCATGTTCTTATCTTTGTTAAAATTAAAAGGTGCAAACAAACAGTTCTTGCATACCAAACATACTAGTTCCGGAACAAGTGTTAAAGAAATTAAAAAACAATAGCAATGATAGTAGGTAGAGATATAATTGTGGTTGGAATTCAACCTTGGGATATAGAAATTGGTAGCAATTGCAAAAATATTGCAGAAGAAATGGCCAGATTCAATCGAGTACTTTATGTAAATTCTCCTTTGGATCGAAATACCAAGAAAAAAGCAAACACAGATGAACGTGTTGCTAAACGACTTCGCATCAGCGCCAATCAGGAAGATGATTTGGTGGAAATCAAAAAAAACATGTGGAATTTATACCCAAAACAAATTGTTGAATCAATTAATTGGGTTCCGGATGGTTTTTTGTACGATCTAGTTAACAAACGTCGAAATTCGCGTTTTGCCGAGGATATTCAAACAGCGATTGATCGTTTAGGGTTTAAAGACTTCATTTTATTTAATGATAGCTCGATGTTTCTAGGACAGTATTTAAAAGAAATGCTGAAACCCAAAACATACGCGTATTACATGCGCGATTATCTAACGAAAAACCCTTATTGGAGAACACACGGATTGCGTCTCGAGCCAAAATTAATTGCCAAAGCCGATGTGGTAGTTAATAACAGCACTCTGTATACCGAATATGGATTGCAATTTACTAAACACTCCTACATGGTTGGTCAGGGTTGCGATGTGAGTTTATTTAACGATGAAGATAACTTAATTCCTATTCCCGACGATTTGAAAACCATTGCAAAACCAATCATTGGTTATGTTGGATTCCTTTCGTCGCGCCGATTGGATATTGATCTACTTATTCATCTTGCTAATGCTCATAAAGAATGGCAAATTGTTTTGGTTGGACCGGAAGACGATCAATTTAAAGCCTCAGAACTTCATCAAATAGAAAACGTTCATTTCTTAGGAAGCAGAGATTCTTCTGAACTTCCAAATTATATCAAAGGCTTTGATGTATGCATGAATCCTCAATTGATTAACGATGCAACGATCGGAAATTATCCACGGAAAATTGATGAATATTTGGCAATGGGAAAACCAACTGTGGCTACAGCAACCAAGGCGATGGATTATTTTAGAGAAAACACTTACCTTGCAACCACACATGAGCAATGGGTTGAAGCGGTAGAAAAAGCTATTTCTGAAGATTCCGTAACATTACAAAAACAACGTAAAACTTGCGGTTTAAGTCATAGTTGGGAAAATAACGTGAAAGAAATTTATAAATACATTGATGCCTTTGAAAAAGGTTGGCCAGATTAATAAATTATGAGCTTAAAAGAAAAATTAAAATCCGATCCACGGATCAAGAAATTGGTCATGTGGATGATTCATCCTCCTCGTCGCCCAAGACCAAGGCTGTGGATTCGACTTTTTGTAAATCCGTTTTTCCACAAAAGAGGTAAAAACAGTTTGGTACGTTATCGGCAATCGAGAATTGATGTATTTCCGTACAATAAATTTAATGTGGGCGCTGATTCTGTAGTAGAAAGTTTTACTACAATTAACAATGGCGCCGGAGATGTGTTAATTGGCGATCGTTGTCGCGTTGGAATTGGAACAGTCGTCATAGGACCGGTAACCATGAAAAGTGGCAGTGGAACAGGGCAGCATGTTTTTCTAGGCGGTTTTAATCATGGATATAAAGATGGAGCACAAAATTCAAGTACACAAGCACTTGACGTAAAAGGAATCATCATTGAAGAAGATGCACATATTGGTGCAAATTCGGTTGTTGTGGCTGGAGTAACGATCGGAAAAAGATGCCAGATTGGAGGCGGAAGCGTGGTTACAAAAAGTATTCCTCCCTATTCGGTAGCAGTTGGAAATCCATGCAAAGTAATTAAACAGTTTAATCACGAAACTCAGCAATGGGAAAGGGTTTAATAAATTAAACAAAAATTTGGGTTTTAATAAATAAAACGTATTTTTGCAGCCGCTTAACGGCGATGATTTGGTAGCTCAGCTGGTAGAGCATTTGACTTTTAATCAAAGGGTCCTGGGTTCGAATCCCAGCCAGATCACATCGAAGACCGGAACATTTGTTTCGGTCTTTCTTATTTGTGAAGATATTGCTGG
>JAFGAK010000321.1 GCA_016933745.1 Bacteroidales bacterium | reverse complement strand
CTAACGGCCCGGCAATATGGGGAGGTTGTGTTACCCGACGACAGCACCGGGCAGGGTCCCGGTACTTTAGCCGAGAAATTGTCACGGTGCAAGGAGGGTATGGCACGTGTTTTTGCAGTCATGGTACAAATTTTATTGAGCACTGGCGCGATCGCGGTACAATGTTTCTAAGTAACCGGGAATTGCGCCCGGTGCAGAAATTTGATAAATGGGCACTAGCGCAGTGTCGCGGTACAAAGTTCTCTCGGAGGCAGAAATTAGTCAAGGTGCAGGATTTTAATTGCGTGCAGATGCGCGTGTCCGGGTGCAACGTGATTATGGATTTGTCTTGGTAGCAGTAGCAAATGCAAAAACCGTGACAAACAACTTACCCATATTGTCCGTGTTAGCGTTTCGTTGTTTATTTTTCCTGTCAATTCATTACTCATTCTTGATGCATTGTTTTTCAGTCCGTGCAGTAGGGTAGGCAAGCTCTTTGGCTGGTTTGGGTTGTGTGTTGGCTTTTGTGACCAGCCAATGTGCTTGCCTTAGAAGCTTGAGCTATTCAACAATTGTAATTTCTTTAATCAAATCAACTATTTTATTGTTGCTGAACTGTGTCTTGAATTCAATTTTTAATTTACCGTCAAAGAATTTTTCAGCGTGTTTAATCTTGAATTTTTCTTCGTCTCGTAGTCCTTCTTTGCTATTTACATCTTTTGTCTCAACGATGAAATATAATTTTTGCTCACCGTCTTTGAATTTCAAGACATAAGCAAAGTCAGGTGAATAGCTTTTGCCACCTGCTACTGGAATTTTTATAGAGTTCTTAGGAATTTTTGTAAATACAATAACTTCCTTAATTTCGGTTTGAATATTTGCCTTTTCTAATTCTGAATCATAGTACAGTTCATCAAAAAAATATGTTTTTGCTACATCTTCTTCTGAATGAAGAACGCCAATATCAGTAGCAGAAATTTCGGTTAATAAATCTCCCTTTTCGTTAGTCAGTTTAGTTGGATGAATGTTGTTTGAAACCTTTTTATATTCAATGCTAAATTTGTCAATGGCATTTGCCATTAAGAAATAATCAAAGTTTTGTTTGATTATTCGCAAAGTTGTTTGATTTAGGTATTTGTTTATATCTGTGCCTGCATCAATTATTGATTGATGAAGAGTCTTGATGTTGATATTCAGAATTTTTGAAAGATCTTTCAGAAAATCACTGTATTTCATTATTGAAATTATTCCAGTCTTTCGGTTATAAATAGATTCGGGTTCGTTTGCAACTGCTTTATTGTCTTTAATTTCAACTTTCGAAATTCTTTCGTTTATGCTGTCTGTTGTAAAGCTATTTTTTTGTGCTTTAAGAAATTCCGTGAAAAGACTTTTAAATACTTCTTCACTGTCAAACTTATATTCCAGAATTACTTTTTCGTTCAGTTTTTCCCATAGGTCTTTTAATTCTTGGTATCTTTCTGTTCTTACAGCAATTTTCTTTTTTGGGTCTGTGGCTTTACGAACCTTATTTGAATTAACACCTTCAAAAATTCGAGGATAGTTCTGTTTTATAAAATCGAAACCACCATCTAAAAATTTTCGAGAAAAGTCAATTACTTTGTCTTCCATAATTAGTTTCTGCAGTAAGCTGTTTTCATCAGCAAATTCATATTTTTCAATGATTTGCTTTATCATATTATCAGTAAGTGAAACTGGAGTTTCGTCAATTGATACTGCTCCTGACTTCTGATTGATTTCATTTACAAGTTTGTCCACAAAATCGTTTTCCGTGAAATCTACAAAGTAGTTTAGGTAAAACTGTTCATCTTTTACACGATTGCCGTATTCATTCACTGGCAAACGCAAACCACGACCAACTTCTTGAAGCTTAGAAATTTCACTGCCACTGCTGCGGAGTTTGCAAATCTGAAATACATTTGGGTTGTCCCAACCTTCACGCAAAGTCCATTTCGAGAAAATAAACCGTCTTGGATTTTCCAGATCAAGCATGGCTTGTTTGTCATGCAAAATTTCGTTTATTTCTTTTTCAATGGCTTCATCTTTTTCAGTATTGTCTTTAGAGAAATAACCTGCGTGTGTTACAGAGAGGTCAAGCAATGCTTTTTCTAGGTATGCTTTGTAGAAAGCATCCTTTTCAGTTTTCAGCAGTTCCTTTATTTCTGATTCAATGTATTGTTCAACGGTTTTGCGGATATAACCGTCTTTGTTTCGGTATTCGTCAATGTTGTCAATAAAGAAAAGAGTTAGAGGCTTTATTTTTACATCTCTTGTCAATAGTTGCTTTTCGATTTCAAAATGGTGCTTAATAGCCTTTTGAATCATAGTTTCTTGCAACTTTTCAGCATACGAATAAGGATTGATTTTATCACCCTTTTTCATTTCCAAACCGTTGGATAAAACAACCGTGCTTTTATTCAAGTTCTCAATTCCTAAGTCAGTCATTTCGGGGTGTACCTTTTTAAGACTTTCTTTTTTAGAAACGGTTACGGTCTTGCGTTTGTCGTTTTCAATCAATTCAAAACTGGCTTCTGTTCCATCTGAATCAATGAATTTTACAATAGCATTTTTACCGCTTTCAAATTCTGTGATGTGGCCGATTACTCCTTTAACCAAATTTCTGTTGAATGAATCAACTGCTGTTAAAGTATAAATAAGATTTTCATATCCTTGAAATGTAGCACCATAACGCAAAAAAAACTGGGGTTTCATTTTTTGAATGTTCTCCCAGGTCTTATTGCCTTGCCCAAACTTGTGTGGCTCGTCAATAATCATAAATGGTTTCGTTGCTCCAACGGCATCAAAAGGTACAGTATATTTATCAAAAAGTCCTTTATCGAAACTCTTTTGCATTGTTTCAGAGTTTATCATACCGGCGTTGATAATCATTACCTGAATGCTGCTTTTTTCAAAGTTTCCGGCATTCACAAAACTTGTAACGGCTGGCGGAATAAATGATTTTTTGCTTTTACTGTTCTTCTGACTTTCAACTATATGCAAGTGAAGTGTTTTACTATATTGTTCTTTGAAGTGCTCTCGGCTGCTATCTGATTTTAAAAAATCAATTGTTCCTGCTTTAATTGATAAAGTTGGCACAACCACAATGAATTTGAAAATGCCGTAATTTTTATTGAGCTCAAAAATGGTTTTGGTGTAAGTGTATGTTTTGCCAGTACCAGTTTCCATCATTATATCAATGATGTTGCTGTTTCGTTTAATTTTCTCGTTTATGCCATTATCTTCCTGAATAGCCCTAATGTTTTCAGGATAGGTTCTTTCGGTTGTAAAGTCAAATTCGGGATTGATGTAGTTCTTATCCGCTTCTGTTGGCTGAACAAGGCTAATATTGTCAAACACGGCAATAGTGCTATCCACTGCTTGTGATTGATGGTTCAGATTCTTTTCAAAATTAAATCCTTTCATATTAATACCTTGTTAAAAAGTCAATGTCACTTTTTTTCTTGTTGTTGTAAGTTTTTACGTTTTCAGAAATCTCACGTAAACTCTTACTCTCAAGATGATAACCAAATGCTATGATGCTTTTAGGTTCGAAATGCTTCTCCGTGTCAATCTTTTCCAGCAATGATTTCAAATGGTCAGTGCTGAATCCTTTGTTCATCAAATACAATTTGTTGCTTCCGTAATAAGCGGTGTAACCGCTTAAATCAATTGTTTCCAATTCCTTCGTTAATGCAATCCCGTCATAGGTTTTCCAAGTGATAAGCAAATCTTTGATGTCACCTTCAGTAAGTTTACCCACATCAAAAAGTGTCTGTGAACTGTCAAACTGTTCCGCTTCAAAATCATAATCTTCCCAAATTGGTGTTGTTTCATAGATTTTGAAACCAAGGTCTTGACTATGCAAAACTTTTATTTCCGCTTTAAGCTTCTTGATTTTTTCGTCTTTGCCATCTAAATCCAATTTAGTTTCAAGTTCTGTAATTTCTTTTTCTCTTTCAGCAATTTTAGAATTAGCATTAATCTCAATTCTTTTAGATGCTCTTATAATGCGTTCTTTTGTAACATCAAAAATTGTTGGCACTTCAATACCTAACTCATTTTTCACATAATTGTAGGTTGTCTTGCTTTTCTTTGGGTCGATTCGCTCAGGAATTTGAACTAATATAAAATTTCGTTTAGCTAAATCATCAACATTCATATTTAAGACGGCATCAGCAGTGGTTCCTGAACCAGCAAAAAAATCAAGTATTATATCATCAGAACTACAGCTAATAGTTATTAATCGCTTTACAAAATCTGTCGGTTTGGGGTTTTCAAACAATTTCTTTTTGTCAAAAAGTTGCTTTAGTTCGATGCTACCTTTTTTGTTCCCATCAATGTCTGTCCATAAGTTTGAAACTTGCTTTGTTCTTTCAGATAAATAATATTTTACATACGGTTTCCACTTCGACTTATATTTTGAAATATCTACATTCTCATTGGTAACAGATGAGTAATCTGTAATTTCATCATCTTCATTTTCATCATCTTCATCATCGAACTCTTCTATATCTTCTCCGTTTTCTTTCCAAACTATTAACCCTTCATCCAAGAACTTTTGAAATTTATCTTTTCCAGTTCTCCAACGACTTAAATAGTCAGTAGGTCCAATTGGGAAAACCTGACTTCCATCCGGTGCTGTTATTGGGAAAAACATTCCTTCCCTGTCTTCTTTTCTGTCAGCATTTCCAGTCTTTCTTAACTGTAATAGTGCATACTTGCCCTTTCCATCATTGTCATCATTGTTGAATCTATTTAGGTCTTTACCTTTTAATGGAATACCTTTTAACTGAAACTTAGCTGTTTTAGAATAACACAAACAAGAATCGTATGAGCTTCCAATTTTAAGTGCTTCTTGACCAGTTGTTGTCCCTGTAGCTCTGATAATAATACCCCTGAAATTTTCTTCTCCGAAAATCTCATCTAATAGTATCTTAAGTTGTGCAACTTCACTATCATCTATAGAGACATAAATTACTCCTTCGTCCTTTAGCAATTGCTTTGCAATGTATAAACGTGGATACATAAAAGTCAACCAAGCCGAATGGCTATTGCTTTTACTTTGTGTGAAGTCTAAAATTCGTTTTGATTTTTCAGCATCAACACCTATTAACTGCTGTAATTCTTTTACAGTAAACTTTCTGTCGTCTTGATAAGTAAACCCATCACTCCCTGTGTTGTATGGCGGGTCAATGTATATCATCTTCACTTGTTCATAGTAGGCGTTGGCAAGGTGTTTCAACACTTCAATGTTATCGCCTTTTATGAGTAAGTTTCCGGAGTTGGTGTTTTCGGGTTTAGCATTGTGGGTTTCGTCAGCTTTCAATAGAGTTGTTGCAGGGTCGCTTGCCAAAAGTCTTGCATAGCTTTTTCCTAACCAGTCTAAACCATAACTCTCCGAAGAGAAATTGATTTCCTTTTCGGTCAGGTTGTTTTTAAACTTTTCTAATTGAAAATTTCCGTCTTTGTCGAAGCAATGCGGGAAATGTATTCTCAATAATTTCAAATCCTTGTTTAGCACTTTTATATCGTTTGTTACTTTTTGTTCCTTGCTCATTATTTGTCCTTTTTAATATCGTTTTCAATCAAGAGTTCCTTAACGCTTACGCCAAGAATTTTAGCGATTTCATAAAGCACTTCAATTCGTGGCTGTTGTCTGTTTTGCACGTAGCCGTTCACCATATTATAACTTTTTCCTAGCTGTTCAGCCAACCAAGTTTGTTTTATTCCTTTCTCTTCAAGTACTTCCTTAATTCTGTTCATTTTGTCAGAATAATTATGCCGCTAAAATAGTCAAATTTTTTTCCTATCTCGTTTTTCAATATAAAAAGTGTTTGAATATTCAACAGTCTTTCCGTGCGTTGGGAAAAAGAAGGCTCTTTTGGTTGCGAAGCGGTCGCCAGTGGGTTGGGGCAGCCAAATGTGCCTGAATGTGGGTGGGGTTTCTATTTCCTTTGTCTTTATGCAGCAAAAATTCTTTCGGTTGTTTGCTTCAATGAACGCTAACG
>JAFGAK010000320.1 GCA_016933745.1 Bacteroidales bacterium | reverse complement strand
CGCTGATTGTTATGTTCTTTATAATGAGGATGACCTTGGAAAACATTTTACCCTGCTCAATCAAACCAAGTTAAGCATCAAGGAGATTAAACAGGTCTGGAAAGCTATTAAGGAGATTACTAAGTTCAGATCGACTGTATCAAATTCTGCATTGGAGATTGCCCGAAAGGCTGGCTGGGATGAAGGAATAACCGAAATTGAAACACGTGTTACGACGGCTATTTCAGCATTAGAAGAATCCGGATATTTGAAACGGGGACAAAATGTACCACGAATTTTCGCAAATAGTATTTTAACTAAAAATGCACAAGATGCTATTGACAGAATAAACTCATCAGAACGCTTCGATGAAAAGCAAAAGGTAAAAGCAATCCGAATAATAAAGAAACTAATCTCAAGTAAAAGCAAAAGACAATCTAACGACGAAGTTGCAGAATCCAGAATCGACTATATATCCGATCATCTTGGCATTGTAAAAGAAGAAGTAATTAAAATTATCACTTTACTACGTGAAGAGAAAATCTTAGCAGACGCCAAAGACCTGACTGCTTTCATAAAAAAAGGAGACGCTGTAAACCGGTCAAAATCAATAGCTGAAACTTTCCGACAAATAGAAGAATTTTTCCTTCAACAACTGGAAGAACACGAGAAAACATATCATCTCAAAGAATTAAATGAGAAGGCTGCTGAATTGGGTTGTCAGGATGTTACGCCCAACAAATTAAAGACCGTTATCAATTTTTGGGCGATTAAAAATTGGATTAAAAAGCAAAATCAGGAGAACTCAAAAAATCATGTTATTATCATTTGTACCCAACCTAAGGCTGTTTTACAAGAAAAATTAAAAAAGCGGCATGCCCTTGCAAAATTCATAGTTGAATTCCTTTATGAAAAAATTGACAATAACGAAGATGAAAATGCGGTAGAGATATTAATTGAATTTTCTGTTATTGAGCTCAAAGAAGCATACGAAAAGAGTCTTGAGCTGTTCAAATTTGAAATTACAACAGATGATATTGAGGATACATTATTCTATTTATCAAGAATTGAGGCAATTAAAATTGAAGGAGGATTCCTGGTTGTTTACAACAAAATGACTATCGAAAAGGTTGAACAGAATAATAAAGCTCAATATAAAAAAGAGGATTATCAAAAACTGGATCAGTTTTACCAGAACAAGGTGCAGCAAATTCACATTGTTGGAGAGTATGCAAAGAAAATGGTTGAGGATTATCGAGGAGCACTTCAATTTGTGGAAGACTATTTTCAATTAAACTATCCCGTTTTTCTTAGTAAATACTTCAAAGGAAGCCGTCTTGATGATTTAAAATTAAATTTAACTCCGGCAAAATTTCGTCAGTTATTCGATTCCTTATCTACTTCTCAATTGGCAATTATTAGGGATAAAGATTCGCAATACATAGTTATTGCCGCCGGACCGGGAAGCGGAAAAACAAGAGTGCTAGTCCACAAACTTGCTTCCCTGCTTTTAATGGAGGACATTAAACACGAACAACTTTTAATGCTCACCTTTTCAAGAGCAGCTGCAACAGAATTTAAGAAGAGATTGATATGGCTATATGGCAATGCAGCAAATTTTATTGAAATCAAAACGTTCCATTCCTACTGTTTTGATTTATTGGGTAAAGTTGGCAGTATCGAAAAATCTGATGAGATTCTTAAAACTACTATTGAAAAGATTAAAAATCATGAAGT
>JAFGAK010000319.1 GCA_016933745.1 Bacteroidales bacterium | reverse complement strand
CGATAATCGGGCGATCCTATTTGGCAGAAAAGCAAATTTAAAAGTGCAAACCGATCAATCTTTTTTATCTTTTTAGTTCACGATTGATTGCTGAAAGTTGATTTTAACGATAGTGTATATTGTACTTGATAAATTATTAAATGTATGAACCAGCAGCATGAGCTAGGCAAATTAGGCGAAGCGTTTGCATTGCATTTTCTTAAAGAGCAAGGATTTACTATTCTTGAGCAAAATTGGCGATTTAAAAAAGATGAAGTCGATTTAATTGCTCAACAAGAAGAATATTTGGTTGTTGTGGAGGTTAAAACGCGGTCGAGTGCCTATTTCGGAGAGCCTTTTTCGGCAGTTACCAAAAAGAAACAACAATTTTTAATTCGTGCAGCTAATGCTTACATCGAACAGCATCATGTGGATTTGGAATGTCGATTCGATATTGTCTCAATTGTGATTTCTGCAGATAAAAAACCGGAAATTGAGCATATCAAAGATGCCTTTTATCCTCTTTAGATTTGGAATGATGCTACAACACAAAACAAAGTGTATTTTTGCCTTATGCTAAACCGACTGATCGAATTTATTACAAAACATCAGCTTTTTGAACCAAAACAAAAAGTGCTTCTAGCTGTAAGTGGCGGAATGGATTCCGTATTTATGTGTCACCTTTTTGCGCAGGCAGAAATCCGTTTTGGAATAGCACATTGTAATTTTGGTTTGCGCGCAGAAGAATCGAATGGCGATGCACAATTTGTAGAAGAGTTAGCAAAAAAACTTCGTGTTCCATTTCATCTTAAAAGCTGCGAAACAAAGAGTTATGCCAAAGCACACGATTTATCAATACAAATGGCAGCGCGCGAATTGCGGTTTGCTTGGTTCGAAGAGTTGTCTGCTCAAGAGAATTATATTGTTTACGCAACTGCTCACCACATCGACGACGCCATCGAAACCTATTTCATCAATCAATTACGTGGAACCGGAATTGCCGGATTACATGGATTAAAGCCAAAAAACGGAAAACTTATTCATCCCTTATTATTTGTAAATAGAAAAGAGATTGAATCTTACTTAAAAATGCATCAAATCAGCTACCGCGAAGACAGTTCAAATAAAAGTATCAAGTATTTGAGGAATAGTTTGCGGCATCAATTATTGCCTATTTTAGAAGAAATCAATCCTTCTTATCGAAACCTGTTTATGGGAAATATGCAACGCTTTGGCGCAACTGAATCCATTTTTAATGAAATGGTGGAATTGCAGAAATCCAACGTGTGCAAAGAACAGAACAAAAATCGTTCTATTTCGATTCCATTGCTTTTCAATTTAGCGGAAAGTTCAACCTATCTCTATGAGTTTGTAAAAGATCTCGGGTTTAGTTTTTCTCAAGCTGAGCAAATTTTAAGTGCAGCCAAAAATAGAAATACGGGTGCGCAATTCTTTTCTTCTACTCATCAACTAATAGTAAATAGAGAAGAACTAATTATTTCTAAGGGATATGGAAAGAACAATTTGGAGGTGATTATTGATGTAGAAAGCGGTTTTATCGAAAGCCCGATTCAGTTAAATTGGCAGGTTTCAGAAGTGCTGCGTGTCGAAAAAGATTTGAATATCGCTTTGCTAGATTATGATCAATTGGAATTCCCTTTAATATTGCGAACTTGGAAAGAAGGAGATTATTTCCATCCTTTGGGTTTAAAAGGGAAAAAACTATTGAGCGATTTTTTCATCGATTTGAAACTAAGTCGATATGAAAAAGAATCTACTTGGCTTTTATTTTCCGGGGATCAAGTTGCTTGGGTTATAGGTTTTCGTATCGATGACCGATTTAAAATAACGAATACAACAAAAAAAGTTTTGAGGTTACAGCT
>JAFGAK010000318.1 GCA_016933745.1 Bacteroidales bacterium | reverse complement strand
TGAATTATATGGAATTCCCCTACAGTGCGGATGCTGGAGCTTTCCAATTGGCTATTAAGGATATTGTTTTTACAGGAGGTGAACAAGATTTTCGATGGTTTGGCGAAGATAAAACAGACAATAGTCATGATGGATTTGGAGGTGCTGGCCAATTGATTGCAGAAATAGTTCCTTCACAACTTGATGAAGATAACATTCAGGAAGTCGCATTTTTCGTAAACAACAACCTCATCTGCACCGATATTTACGCGCCTTTTGAATGTGAGTTTATTCCTCAAGAAGAAGGCGTTTACGAAACTTTTGCAGTCGTCAAATTGCAAAACCAACAAACAGAAACAAGTGATAGCAAATCTTTTTTAGCCCTTGCACCAGAAAACCCGATTTCTGAATTATCCATTTCCTTTTTAGAACCAACTAAAGGTGATTCCGCTTTGGTAAATCAAACTCTAAATTTTATTCCTTTTATTGCAGGTGAAGATTTAGAAACCGATATGTATCTTAAAACATGGAATGCTGAAACGGGTTATCGAAAGCTCAAATTCGGTTATGATGATCAATATATTTATGGCCAGTTTCAAGATGTAATCGCAGGCGGAAATGATACCATGGAAATTGTTCTTAAAGCATTTTCAATGCATCCAAATTGGGACAGAATCCACATTCGGCCATCCTCTTTGGGTCTTTTGGCCTTAAATAAGTACATAAGCGAAGGCGCCAGCGATTGGATTACAGTAAAAATACCGTTGAGTGATTTTGATTCTTCAATCGATTTCACGAATCTTTCGTATATCGAATTTCCTTACAGTGCCGATGCCGGTGCTTTTGAGATTGGAATTAAGCAAGTTAGATTTATTGGAGGAGATACTCCTTTTGAATGGTTTGGGTATAATCATTTTGATAATATCCATGATGGAACGGGAGAAAACGGAGCTATTTTCGCTCAACTTCAAATCCCAAATCCAAATCCGGCTCGAACTGATTCCGTTTACTTTTTGGTGAATGGAGAAGTTGATAGCTATTCCATCCTAACTCCTTACTCTTTCAATTATTCAAGCAGCACGGAACAAACAAAATCATTCCGCTTCAAACTAATTGATTCTGAAGGTTATTCATCCTATTCAGAACCATTGGATATTAAGTTTTTTGATTTCCAAAGTGAAGATTTCTCCATTCTAACACTCACTTTCGATCAAGACCCAGGAGATATAAGCGTATCCATCGCTCCTTTGAAATACAATAAAGATTTTGCTTATAGTCTCACTTTAGATGATGGGAAATATGATACGTATGCTTATGCTTTTAAACTTTTAAATGGTGGCGAGATCTCACAAACGGGCGAATCTTTCGACGGATTATTTTATACAAATGGTTGTGGAAACAACATTCCTTTTAGAGGATCAACAGCCTGGAACAGTGTAAATTTCTCGTTTTACGACCTTCATATCAACACGCCTGATTACATCACTTGGACACAATTACAAGACATGCTATCTGCTAAATGGGATGTGTTGAATCACAGTTATTCGCATGCAGCCTATGGCGATACGGATTACAACTTCCAGATAAGCGAAAACCAAAATGCAGTTTTTGCAAAAACCGGATTTGAAATGACCCAATTTGTTGTTCCAAGTGGCGATTTAAACTATGTCAATCCTGCTTTTGCACTAGGAATGCAAACAGTTTATAGCAATCAATCGGATTATCTTGGTTACGACTCAGGAATTGATATCGACGCTCCTTTCGATACTTATCAACTAAAAATTTACCGACGATATATGTACGATGACCTCTACAACCCATCGAACATAATGGATAAATTAAACGAAATTGCACAGAACAGCCGAAACGGAAACCATCTTTGGTGGAACGATTTTACACACCGTGTAATACCTACGCCTACAGGTGGAAGTTTGGTTTGGGAAACTTTTAAAAGCTATATGCAGCAAATAGCAGATCAATATGGCGCGAATGGGACAGATCGCATTTGGTTTGCTCCTCAAGCTGAAATATTAAATTATTTGAAACTGAGAGAAAATACTTCTTTGGCTTTTGAGAAATCAGGCAATACAGTATGTGTATATTTAAACACCGTAGAAATTCCAGAAAATTTTCTTAATTATTTCCTCAGTCTAAACATAAGCACGGATGCTGAATTACTTTCGGTTTCTCCACAATTCTGCGCTAATATCCATTTCGCAAATTCGTCAGCAACAGAAAAACTGATCAATATAGAATGGTCGCAATCAACCCAAAAAAGGATGCAGTCGATTGATTTTACTACTGCTATTGAAGAGTTTGCGCCAAATGATATGCAAATCTATCCCAATCCATTGACTTCCAGAGTGCTTTTTATAAATCTATATTCAAATGAAAATGCTTCTTTTGAACTAAGTCTTTACAATGCCTACGGTCAAATCATTACATCGAAAACGGTTGAAGGGAAATCCGGGTCGAATACGTTTGATTTAGAACTTCCTGATTTACAAGCCGGCGTTTATTTTCTGAATATTCAGCAGGAATCTTTGCTCTTAAAATCCGAAAAAATCCTGGTTCAATAAAAAAGCCTGCCAAGAAAAAATTCAAGACAGGCTTCCCTTATCTCTTGTATACTCTTAATGTCCTGTCAATGACTTTGGAATTCGACCATTTTTTATAGATTCGGAGCGTAATCTACGTCCTACTATCCGTTCAACCAAGGCGCCAATTTCCAGCACTTTATCAATATCTAAATTGGTTTCTATACCCATTTCATCCATCATTACTACCATATCTTCGGTAGAAACTAATCCAACTAAATTGGGATCTTTATAATAATATTTTCCGGTACCAGCAACCGGAACACCACTGACAAAATTAGCTGGTTGTCCACCAATTCCACCCATTGTAGATTCATAATTAGTCATTCCGGCTTGCAAAGCAGCCAAAACATTGGCCAATCCCCAACCTCTGGTAGTGTGAAAATGTACAATATGCTTATCTGGTTTTTGGAAATGATCCATTAACATGGAATAATATCGGTACACTCGATCAGGAGAAGCAGAACCATCGTGATCAGCATGCTCAACATCATTTGCTCCAATATCAATCCAACGCTGTGCAAACTCAATGGCTTTGCTCATTTCTGTTGGTCCTTCTATCGGACAGCCCCAAATTGTACTTACGGTTCCATTCACTTTCATCCCGGCATCATGAGCTTTTTTGATTGATTCTTCCGCCATTTTCCAATAATCTTTCAACGACAGACCAGAATTTTGTTTGTGATGAGATTCGCTTGTGGAAACCATTAATAAAATCCGATCCGGACCATAACCATCTAATTTTGCCTGAATTGCACGCTCGACAGCTGTTTCACGAATTGTGATAGCGGTTAAACTAACGTCATCGATTAAGTCCTTGACTTTTTTAGAATTTCGAATGCCTTTAAAAAGAGTATCGCAATCTTTAAACTGAGGCATTCCTTTTGGATTTCCGAAATTAGATACTTCGATATGTTTAAATCCAGCCAAAATGAGCTGCTCTAAAGTCCAAAGCTTTGCTTCGGTTGGTATAAATTTTTCTTCGTGCTGAAAACCATCACGAACAGTTATATCTCCTATGGTAACTTTTTTAGGGTAATTCATTTTTAATGTATTTATGTTTTTATATGAATAGTTGCTTGAAGCAATTTTCTTTTATCGTTACTAGGTAATTTAATCCTAACCACAAAGACACGAAGGCACAAAGATCTTTTCTGCATATTATTTTCTTAGTGACTTTGAAACTCTGTGGTGAATATAATCGCTTAAAGTTGCATTTCAGGAATCTCACCTTCCACAATCAAAGGAGCTCCCGTTTTATCAATTATTTCCTGAACTTCCACTCCAGGAGCACGTTCTAAAAGTTTAAAGCCTTTGTTTGTCACTTCAATAACCGCTATATCACTCACAATTTTAGTAACACATTTTACTCCCGTTAAAGGAAGTTTACACTGTTTCACTAATTTTGGATTTCCATCTCGATCGGTATGTGTTGTTGCCACGATGATATTTTTGGCTGCTGCTACTAAATCCATCGCACCACCCATTCCTTTTACCATTTTGCCCGGAATTTTCCAAGAAGAAATATCGCCCTGATCAGTCACTTCAAAAGCTCCAAGTACAGTTAAATCAACATGTCCGCCACGAATCATGGCAAAACTCAACGAAGAATCGAAGAAAGAAGATCCGGGAATGGTTGTAACGGTTTGTTTTCCGGCATTGATTAAATCGGCATCGGCTTTGCCTTTTTCAGGAAAGGGGCCAATCCCCAGTAAACCATTTTCAGATTGAAGAATGACTTCCATTCCTTCGGGAACAAAATTGGCAACAAGCGTTGGAATTCCGATTCCTAAATTGACGTAATAACCATCTTTCAATTCTTGCGCAATACGTTTTGCTATTCCATTTTTATCTAAACTCATTTTTTTCTTGTTTTAGATTATATTTAAAATTTCTTTGTGTCTTTACGTCTCTGTGCTTATCTTTTCACCACAAAAGCACTAGGTTACGAGGAAAAAATCATTTTAATTATCTCGTTGTTTCAAACTCAATGCGTTTTTCATAATCCACACCTTGAAATATCCGTTGAACAAAAATTCCAGGTGTATGAATCTGAGCGGGATCAAGTTCGCCAACAGGCACTAATTCTTCTACTTCGGCAATAGTAATTTTTCCGGCCATTGCCATTGGCTGATTGAAATTATTTGCTGTATGGCGATAAATCAAATTTCCCATTGCATCGCCTTTCCATGCTTTAACAATGGCAAAATCAGCTTTCAACCAATGTTCGAGCAAATGCATTTTGCCGTTAAATTCTCGAACTTCTTTTCCTTCAGCAACTTCAGTTCCATAACCAGCAGGGACGTAAAATGCAGGAATACCGGCACCTCCGGCACGAATGCGTTCTGCCAAAGTTCCTTGAGGAATTAACTCTACTTCCAATTCACCTTCTAAAAGCTGACGCTCAAACTCTTTATTTTCACCTACATAAGAGGAAATCATTTTTCGGATTTGATGTTTTTTCAGAAGTAAACCCAAACCAAAATCATCTACACCGGCATTGTTTGAAATGCAAGTCAATTCGGTTAATTCACTTTCAACCAAAGCTTTGATTGTATTTTCTGGTATTCCACTTAAACCAAAACCGCCCAACATAAAAGTTTGACCGCTTTTCATTCC
>JAFGAK010000317.1 GCA_016933745.1 Bacteroidales bacterium | reverse complement strand
TTAATCCTTTGGGCAAATCCAATCTCCGACCTTTATAAAATCCGCTAATTATTCGCATACTAAAGCTTGTGTAAGTAGATTAAATTTCATTTTTTCAATATCCTCAATAGCAGGATCAAAAATTAAATCAGCAGTTTCAATTTTTACAAAATCGATGTTCCGAATGTATTGATAAGCAATAGCGTATAACGGGGATCTCCGATCAATCATTCCGCTAAACCAAAGAGGAATAAACTCAACATTTAACTGGAGCAGATCGTAAATAGCGAGTAGAAAATATACAAAATCCTCTTTTTCTTTAAACGAAAAGGTATTTGCCAAAAGCAATTTTTCAGCTTGAAATACACTGACTAAAAAACTATCAGCATGAGCCTCCACATAAACCGCCGTTTTATTTTCTTTCTTCTGTATAGAGGCTATTTTATTGAGAAAAACAGTAAGCTCGTGCCGAATTTCCAAATTACTGAATGTATCCGAAAGCAAAAAGAACAATGGAGCATAAATTCCATAAACCACATAGGCATCTATTTCGCGACTATAATTTGCTTTGACCGTAAAATCTTCCGGCAATTCATGCCCAATCGAAAGATAAGATGGAGCAACTTCTTCCTGATACAAACTTTGCGGAATTAAAGTGAAAAACGAGTTCGTAATTACCACACTAACCCGATCAAACACGTAGCTGTCAAATGGATTTTGAGCGAGAAAATTCTCAAACCGAAGCTGCACTTTTTCATTCTGAAAAGCAGCTTCATCGCCGAGCATCAATGGGACCTCAATGCTTTCAATCTTTAAAATCCGTCCACTTAAACCGTCTTGTAAGGCAAAAGAAAATCCATTCAGTGCAAACTGAATGGATAATCGAATGTTTTTTATTTGTTCCCGATCAATAAATGGAGCCGATGCTTGATTTGTGGTAGGCAAAGGCATGTAATTTACTTCCAGTTACCTTCGGTAGAAGCTTCCGTAAGAGATCCTACTTTTAGTCCGGGATATTTATTCATCTCTTCTACTTTCTTGATTAAATTAATAACCAATTGTCTGTCGAGACCTTTTAACAATACTTCGTAAGGAGTTTGGGATTCAAAAACCTGAACAGGAACACCACCTCTTTCAATAGCACCAGCACGTAATTCGAACGTTTCATTTGCAAAATCCTTCGCAGGAAGCGGCACATATTTCAAATGGTCGATATTAAAGTTTACACGCGAACCATACAAAGAATCAATCATTGAAATGGTACCTAGCGTGTCGCGAATTGTTTTTCTGAATGTGGTATCATTCGGATCTGCAACTTCTTTAACAACGAAAAACTCATTGGTTTTAAGAAATTCAATCAAAGTATCCCAACTTGCCGTGTATCTGCCATTCACTTTTCTAAATGCCAATTCACCAGAACGAATATCTTCCAATTTACGAATGACAGCCTGCTCGCGTTTATCTTTGTCTTTATTGAATCGAACAGGTTCCATGATACTCTCCACAACCATGTATCCAAGTCCAACAATTACTACTAATAAAATCAGTTTTAATGCTATTTTCATCTTCTTAAATTTAGTTTTCCCAAACGACTTCTTTACTTATAGTCCTATTAAAGAGGCAAAAATAATGTTTTATCTGTAGAAATAGACGTAATGTGCATATTTTTTTACTCCTATCTTGGGATGTTTTTTCAGCTCAAAAAGCTTTCGTACTTTTACCCTTCAATAAAATTCATTTATGACTGATACCTTTTACCCACTCTCACTGCAAAAGCTTTTAAAAAAGATCTTGCATCAACTCAAACATCAAGACACCGTTTTAGGCTTGCCAAAACATTTGATCGTTGATCCGAAAAAATACTCCGAACTTAAAATCCAAAGATTTGGGAAAACGTTGTCAACACCCTATGGAGTCGCAGCGGGTCCACATAGTCAGATGTCGCAAAACATCGTTTCGGCTTGGCTTTTTGGGGCACGATATATCGA
>JAFGAK010000316.1 GCA_016933745.1 Bacteroidales bacterium | reverse complement strand
ATTCCTAAGTTACCAATCGATGTATGTGTTGCAGAAACCCAAGGATCAATTGGCTATATGATTGAGCAACAGCTGCGTAATGTACTATATAAGGAAGATATGGAACGTGATATCATTACTGTTATTACCCAAGTTTTGGTTGATAAAAACGATGTAGCTTTTTCAAAGCCCCAAAAACCAATTGGTCCATATTATTCAAAAAAAGAAGCTGAAGCAATTCATGAGCAAAAAGGTGATGTATTTGCCGAAGATCCACGCGGAAGAGGATGGCGTAAAGTAGTTGCTTCTCCACGTCCTGTGAGAATTAATAATAGAAAGACCATTGAAAAGATTGCGAGAGATGGACAAATAGTGGTTGCTGTTGGTGGTGGAGGTATTCCGGTACATTATGTGGATGGTAAAAAATTGCAAGGTATTGATGCTGTTATCGACAAAGATTTAGCAAGTTCCATGCTTGCTTCTCAAATACGTGCAGATGAATTTTATATCCTAACGGACATTTCCAAAGTTTTTATCAATTTCAATACTCCTGAGCAAAAAGCCTTGGATAGAGTTACGGTAAAAGAAGCCAAAGAATATTTAGCACAAGGACAATTTACAGAAGGTAGCATGGCTCCAAAAGTTAGGGCTGCAATCGAATTTATCGAAAATGGTGGTAAACGTTGTATCATCACTCAAGCTTCTGATTTAAACCTTCCGAATTGCGGAACACGTATTGTTCTAAATTAAGTTTCATTTTAGGTAGGATATTTTAAAGCACCTCTTGGGAGGTGCTTTTTTTTTGCATACAATAGGAAGAAAAGTGGGAGGGAGTCTGCATTTTTTTTATTGTATTAAGAAATCCAAAAATCAAGATTTATCTTTGATAAGAAGGTTGTATTTATGGAATATATTACAAATGTAAACACGACTAAAGCACGTCTATTTTGTCTGTTTTTTGTTTAAAAAAGTAATTTTTATTGCAAAAATGTATAATCATTATAAAAAATCATCTAAGTAATATATATTCAGATATTTATGAGTTTAATATAAATTTATACTTTAATATAATTTCGCAATTTATCAGTTTAAACATCTTTATACAAATAAGAATGTAATAGTCTATTATACAATGTAATATAATAGATAAGTGAAGAGAATATTCAATAGATTGTAAACAATCACGAATGTTACAAATGTAAATTATAAATGAATCAATATTTGAATGGAATATTTGTTTACATTTGTAATTATCTTAACAATTGTTACAAATCTAAATCATGATAAAAAGGATTAAAACTTTAATTTCGGTCAAGAATTTAAGTCCATCGCAGTTTGCAGATAAGTTAGGTGTACAGCGTTCAAGCATCTCTCATATCTTATCCGGAAGGAATAAACCTAGTTTAGATTTTGTATTGAAGATTGTGGAGATCTATCCTAAAATATCATTAGACTGGCTACTAAAAGGACAAGGAGAAATGTTTGGTGATCTTGCTGATAAATCACTCTCTAGTCGGCATGATTTATTTGAAGAAGAAGCGAGCACAAAAGAAATAGCCACATTCGAAACTGAAATAGCCAAAGAAATACTCGTAAAAGAAGAGCGGGTAGTCGAACAAGAACATTTAGTAAGCAAAGAAACGGATTTTCCAATTGAGACCAAAGACCTTAATCCGGCCAAATCGAAGGAAGTAAATACAGCAACCGACCCTGAAAAGGTTTTACTTCTTTTTAAAGATGGAAGTTTTAAAATATATCAGGAGGGAAAATAAAAAAGCTGTGAAACAAAATATTACTTCGTTACACAGCTTCAAATTGTGTTTAAGTATCTTAGAATCTTTCTGTTTGAGCAAAGAAGAAAGAAGCTTCTATAGCTGCATTTTCATCGCTATCTGAACCATGCACAGCATTTTCGCCAATGTTTGTACCGCATTCTTTACGAATTGTGCCTTCTGCAGCTTCGGCAGGGTTAGTAGCTCCAATTAATGTTCGGTAAGCTTCTACTGCATTTTCTTTTTCGAGAATCGCAGCAACAATTGGTCCTGACGACATAAAATCAACTAATTCACCATAAAAGGGTCTGCCAGCATGCACTTCATAAAATTTCATTGCTTGTTCTTTCGATAATTTAGTCACTTTCATAGCAACTACCCGAAAACCAGCTTCCGTAATTTTATATAAAATCTTTCCAGTGCAATTGTTCTTAAATGCAGTTGGCTTAATCATCGTCAAAGTTATATTTGAACTCATAGTCTTAAATTTTGTTAATTAATAAAGCAAAAGTAAGCATTATCTGTTGATAGCGATTACTTTTTGTCCCAAAAAGTTTACTTTTGTCGCAACAATTTAGTTTACAAATATATACTTAACAACTTGAAATACAACGAATATCATATTATTGCAGAACAATTATCCTCGAAAAAAAATATTGTACTAAGTGCGCATGCGAATCCGGATGGAGATACAATCGGCTCCTGTTTGGCTTTGTATCATTTTTTTACCCAGTTCGGACACCAAGTCCAAGTCATCATCCCGAACGAAGCACCCTGTTTTTTAAATTGGTTACCGGCTTATAAAGAAGCGCTTGTTTTTGACAATGATAAAAATTCAGTGAAAGAAGCAATTGATGCATCCGATGTTGTTTTTGCTGTTGATTATAACGCTTTTCACAGGGTTGGAGCGGTTTTAGACAAACTTTTGGAAGAAGCCAAAGGATTGAAATTTCTCATCGATCATCATCCAAATCCATCCAAAGGATTTGATGCATTGATTTCTGATACTTCGGCAAGTTCAACAGCCGAATTGGTCTATTCATTTATCCAAGATCTAAATCAATCTGATAAGATAAATAAAGATTTAGGAAGCTGTTTATATGTTGGTTTACTTACGGATACGGGTTCTTTCAGCTACTCCATTAAAACAGATATTCCGTTTTTAATGGCTGCTTTTTTATTTAAGGTTGGGGTTGATTTTCAGATGATTAATCAACGTGTTTACAGCACCTTTACTGAAAATAGATTGCGTTTAACAGGCTATGCAATTAGCGAGAAATTGCACGTAATTCCTGAACTTCGCTTTGCTTATATTGCACTAACAAAACAGGAATTGGAGCGATTTAATCATCAGAATGGCGATACGGAAGGTTTGGTTAATTATGCTTTGAGCATCGAAAATAGTGTAATCGCTGTTTTACTGACTGAGAAAGACAATAAAATCAGATTATCTTTTCGCTCAAAAGGCACATTTGCTGTCAATCAAATTGCTGCGGAATATTTTGAAGGAGGCGGACATATCAACGCTGCCGGAGGCAATAGCTATTTGAGTATGGAAGAAACGATCCAAAAACTGCTTGCTATTATTCCTAAATATAAACAAGAGTTAAATGCGATTGATCTATAATAAACGACTTTTTATATTTCAAATTGGAATTGTTTTCCTCTTTTTGTCCTGTAATCAGGAGGGAACTAAAGAGAAAGAAAACCCAGTTTTTATAAATAGTCGTCAGAAAATGTGGGAGGTAAATGCTGCGCTAATTGATCAGGAAGAGGCTATCATTCAAAGATATGTTGATCGATACGGCTGGAAGATGAATAAAACCGAAACCGGATTACGTTGGATGATT
>JAFGAK010000315.1 GCA_016933745.1 Bacteroidales bacterium | reverse complement strand
AATCGAAACGCTCGGTGTAAATCTCATTCACGAAGAAGCTACCGTAGAAAAGCTTGCAAAACAAAACTATCATAAAATCATTTTAGCGACAGGAGCTGTTCCTGCAATTCCACCCATCAAAGGCTTGAAAAAATATTATTGGACAGAATTTCTGAACAATGATCAATTGCCTAAAAACGAAAAAGTATTGGTTGTTGGAGGTGGTTTAATCGGCTTGGAAGTGGCTTCCAAACTCATTGAAGGTAAAAACGAAATTATTGTCGTAGAGATGCTCGAGGAAATAGCTCGAGGAATGGAAATGATCGAAAAAGCGATGACTTTAAAAAGATTGCAAGAAAATCAAGTTGAAATCTTACTCAATCACCAAGTTGTTGAAATTGACGAAGATAAAGTTACACTTCAAACAACCAACACTCAAAAAAAGCTGGAAGGAATTCAAAAAATCATCATTACAACCGGTATGAAAAGTTATGTGCCTTTTGCTCCTGAATTAAACGTTCCAGTATATACTGTTGGCGATGCTCGTCAAGTTGGAAAAGCACAAGAAGCCATTCACGAAGCATACGAATTAGCATTAACCATATAAATTATGAAGATGAAAAAAATCAAATTAGGAATTATTATTTGCGATCGGTACAAAACCTGTGCCGGAGGAAAATGTTTTCGCTCTTTACAAAGAAGAGAAGGCGCTTTTGATCGGTATGCCGACAACGAAGAGATTGAGTTAGTTGGCTACACCACTTGCGGCGGTTGTCCGGGTGGAAATATTGAATATGCACCGGAAGAAATGAAAAAAAATGGAGCTGAAATCATCCATTTAGCCACTGGATTGATAGTTGGTTACCCTCCGTGTCCGTATTTGGAACAATTCAAGAGTTTCATTCCTGAAAAATACGGTATCAAAGTGGTGGTTGGCACACATCCTATTCCTGAAAAGTATAAAGTGACTCACGATGCAATGAAGACATGGAATACAGAAGAATGGCAAGAAAATATTGCACCAACACTTTCCGATGAGCAAACGCGCTTGGATTATAATTAGAAAAAAAGAATTGATTCTTAAAATTGTGGCGTAACAGCTTGCGTTAATTTTTCGGATACTTTAAGATATTGAGCTGCAAATTGTGGGTCGGCAAAATGCTTTTTCAGCTCCGGCATCCAGTTTGCTAATTGATCAGGAAGCTCTGTTAAAGCTTTGTTGTTCTTGAACTCTCTATTTTCGATGGTTTCTTTCTTAACTATTTCGCTATAGTTATTTACCCAATTCTCAAAGCGGGTTAATAAATTTACTTGTTCTTGACTGTCCAATTGTGTTGCATCGAAACTTGATTTTGTTGCACCATGAGCTATGGATCCGGTAAGAAGTGTTCCTCCGGCTACAAGACCTGTTTTCTTTAAAAAATCCCTTCTGTTTACTTTCATTTTCTTCGATTTATTAAACAAAAATAAACATTATTTGGAATTTATCTAAATAAGGGAATTCTTTTTAAAACTTTGGATTGTTTTTTCGACTTCCTCCAGATTATTCGTTTCCATTAATTGAGCTCGCAATGAAGAAGCCCCGTTAAAATCGTTCACATAAATTTTAAAAAAGCGTTTCAACACCTGAAAATTGCGATGTGGTCCCCAAGTTTCGATATACAGTCTACTATGATCCAGTAAAGCATTCAGTTTATGATCGATACTAGGCACAAAATCGGGATTAAAAAACCACGGATTATGAAAAATTCCACGTCCTATCATAAAACCCTCGATCGGATATTTTTGATGCATTTCTTGCGCTGCTTGAATCGAAAAAAGATCGCCATTCCCAATGAGTGGAATATGCGGTTTGCAATTATTCCGAACATCGAAAGCTTTCCCCATTTCTTCCCATTCTGCCGGAAAATCCGTTTGCATTTTTTGCGTACGTGTGTGCAAAATAATGGCTGCCGGTTCTTGTGTTAAAAGAAAATCGATCCATTCTTCGGTAATATGTTTAGTAAAACCGGTTCGAGTTTTAATGCTTACCGGAAGTTTAGTCGCTTCTTTGGTTGCTTGAATAATCTCGCCGGCTAAATCAGGAAATTTAATCAAAGCCGAACAAGATCCTTGTTTAACTACTTTTTTAACCGGGCATCCCATATTGATATCGATCCCGTCAAAATCATAGTTTTCGTCGATGTATTTGGTAGCTTCGTAAAATTTTTCAGGGTTATTTCCCCATATTTGCGCTACCAACTTCACCTTTTTTTCCTTCAATAAAGCCTTTTCGGAGTCATTAACGACCAACCTGCTCTTTACTTTATCGCGTCCAATTGGATGGCACAATCCATCCGTATTTGTAAATTCGGTATAGAGCACATGCAAATAATCCGGATGACTCAATCGCAAAACAATCTCTCGAAAAGAAGTATCCGTAACATCTTCCATCGGAGCCAATGCAAAAAAAGGTGTTGTAAGCTTATTCCAAAAATTTTCCATGCAATTAATCTGGATGGCAAAATTAAACTTTTATTTTTTTCAAGCTCTATATTAGGGTTTTAAATAGACGATTACTCGAAACCCGAAATCGACCCAATCTTAAATTTCCACTTTCACTTATCATTAAAAAAAGTTTTTTCTTTTATTTCTTTT
>JAFGAK010000314.1 GCA_016933745.1 Bacteroidales bacterium | reverse complement strand
GCTTCCTAAAAAGCCCCATTCTTCGCCAACTGTACAAAAAATAAAATCAGTACTTTGTTCCGGTACAAATTTGAACTTGGTTTGTGTTCCTTGCAAAAACCCCTTTCCGGAAAATCCACCTGAACCAATAGCTATCAAAGATTGGTGCACATTGTAACCCGCACCTTTATAATCTTGCTTTTTCCCAAGAAGCACTTCAATGCGCGTTTTTTGATGCTCTTGTAAAATATTTTCAAAGGCATAATCAACAGAAAATACAAAAGCAACCACCAAAGCAAATAAGCCAAATAAAGCAATCAAATTTTTGCGAACGCGTTGTGTAATTAAAAATAAAACGATCGTGATAGCGCTGATTATTCCAACAACCAGAAACTTTCCAACCATCAAGGTAAAAACAAACAAAACAGCAATTACAAAGCCTAAAATTAAAAAGTTGCCGCTAAATCCTTCGCGGTAGAGAACCAAGATAAAAGCAAAATAGACCAAGGAAGAACCGGTGTCGTTTTGCAGAATAATTAAACCTAGAGGAAAGAGTAAGATACTCGCAGCAATTGCAATATCTTTTACTTTTTTTAGATTGATATTCATATTGCTTAAATATCTTGCTAATGCCAAATTCGTAGCAATTTTAGCAAACTCTGCTGGCTGAAAAGCAAAGCCACCCATATTTATCCATGATTTTGATCCGGCTACTTCCTTTCCAAACAAAAGAACCACAATAAGTAAAAATATATTTACGCCGTAAATCAGATAAGAAAACGAAGTAAAAAACTTCATATCAATCATCAGAATAAAAAAAATGATAACAATGGAGGTAATAATACGAATCATCTGACTTCCATAACGTTGTGAAGTATCAAACAACGAAGGATGTTCCGGGTTGTAAACAGCAGCATAAATGTTAATCAATCCAAAGCTAACCAAGATGATATAAACTCCCACTAGCCACCAATCGATGTTATGAAAAATGCTTTTCCGTTGTCTCATTTCCTAGGTATTAAGTCGGCATCAAGGATTTGTTTTTCTTTTTCTTTTCGTTTTATTTCACCGTATAAATACTTTTCCATCATCAAACTTGCAATTGGAGCCGCCCAAGTTCCGCCGTAATCTCCGGCATTTTCAACAATGACGGCAATTGCTATTTTCGGATCGTCTTTTGGTGCAAAAGCAATAAAAACGCTGTGATCTCTACCGTGTGGGTTTTGCACCGTTCCTGTTTTTCCGCATACAACAACATCGTCCAAGGCTGCTCTACGAGCCGTTCCTTCGACACTTGCCACTTTTGCCATTCCTTCAATCACCGGTTCGAAATACTTTTTATCAACCAAAACCTCGATCTTGGTTTTTGCAGATTCCGTATAATTATCCTCCTGATCAATCGTTCGTACCAAATGCGGCGGATAGTAAAAACCTCTGTTTGCAATTACAGCAACCATATTAGCAAGCTGAATGGGTGTAATCAAAATTTCGCCTTGGCCAATAGCTAATGAGCGAACGGTCAATGCATTCCATCGATTGTTATATAATTTATCGTAATAAGAAGCAGAAGGGATATTCCCTCTGCTTTCATACATCAAATCGGAATTAAACTTCTCACCTAAACCAAAGCTTTTTACAATTTTATACCAACCTTCATAAGCATCGCGGGTTTTGTGATATTTGGGATTATTTAAAATACTCCTAAAAGTTTCCCAAAAAAACGGATTACAAGATTCTTGAATTCCGTATACAACTGAAAGTGGTGTAATATGATGATGTGTACATTTTATGGGTGTTGAAGCAGGACCGTTACAACTATACTTCGTTTCCGTGGTTATTGCTTGCTCTTGCAAGCTAACCAAAGCATTTAAAAGTTTGAAAGTAGACCCAGGAGGATAGGATGCCATTAGTGCGCGATTGTAGAGCGGCTTTAAGCTATCTTTCACAAGCATATTGAAATTCTCGCCACGTTTTCTACCAACAAGCATTGCCGGATCGAAAGAAGGACTGGATACCAAGCTAAGAATTTCTCCTGTAGACGGCTCTATAGCGACAATGCTTCCAATTTTATTCTTCATTAAAAGTTCGCCATAAGCTTGCAAGTTCATATCTAAACCTGTGTACAGATTTTTTCCTTGAACTGCCAAAGTATCAAATTTTCCTTCTTTATAACTCCCTTTTACGCGATTAAAAACATCAACCATTACATATTCCGATCCTTTTGAACCACGCAACTCTTCTTCGTAAAATTTCTCTAAACCATTTTTACCAATATAATCGCCCAGTTGGTAATAGGAATCGCGATCTAAATCATTTCTTCCAACCTCACCCACATCGCCTAAATTCAGAGCTCCAACAGCCATTGGATATCTTCTTAAGGTTCTTTTTTGAACATAGAATCCGGGGTAATCATAAAGCATTTCCTGTAAATAAGCAAATTGCTCTTTGGGTAATTGTCCCATAAATAAAGATGCTTTATAAGGCGAATATTTTTTTGCTTTTAGATAATAGTTTTTGAAATCATCGACACTGATATCTAATAGCTGACAAAACCGAAGTGTATCTATCTGGGTTAATTGATTGGGAACCAACATCAAATCATATACCACATCGTTGGCGACTAATATTTTCTGGTTTCGATCAAAAATTAAACCCCGAGAAGGATAAATTACTTCTTTTCTTACGACATTATTTTGCGCCGAAAGGATATACTTGTCTTCGTAAACCTGCACATAAAATAAGCGAGCGATATAAACAACACCGATCACTATGAATATTGCAATTATGACATATTTTCGCTTAGAATAATTCGGCTTCACGTATTTGGGGCTGTTTTTGCAAAGCTAATCAAATCTCCACTTGCACAAAAGCAAAAATTCAGTTGATTGCTTTATTTCCACCAAAAAGTAGGCGAAAACAGCATAAGAACTGTAAACAATTCCAATCGGCCTAATAACATTAAAAAAGAGAGCACCCATTTTGCCATTATGGGCATATGTGCATAGTTCTCAACCGGACCAACACTTCCTAAAGCAGGACCAATATTCCCGAGAGAAGAAGCCGAAGCGCCAATTGCGGAGATAAAATCGAGTCCCATCGCTGCTAAAATAATTACTCCGAAAACAAAAATAGAAAAGTAAGTTAGAAAGAAGGAAATTACAACAAATACAATGCTTTGGGGCACTGGTTTATGATTCAAGCGAACAGGAATGATTGCACTTGGGTGCACCAATCGTTTCATTTCCAGTAAACTGTTTTTAATTAACAAGAGAATGCGAGTAACTTTAACACCCCCTCCCGTAGATCCGACACTTCCGCCAACAAAAAACAACACGAACAAAACGATCCAAAAAACAGGTGGCCAAAGCAGATAATCGGCTGTTACAAATCCGGTTGTTGTGAGGATTGAAACAACCTGAAATAAAGAGTTTCGAAAAGCTTTTTCAGGAGCCAATCCCATTTGAAAATAAATTCCGAGACTAATAAAAACAGTCGTAACCAATATAATTACTAGGTATAAGCGATATTCTTCGTTTACAAAAACTTGTTTTACTTTTCCAATCAACAAATAATAATGAAGGCTAAAATTTGTTCCGGCTAGAATCATAAAGACAATTATAACATACTGGATATAAGATGAGTAATTTATAATACTTGCATTTTGTGTAGAAAAACTACCTGTGGCCATTGTTGCAAATGCATGACAAATCGCATCGAAAAAAGGCATATTTCCAAACATTAAAAAGGCCGTTTCCACAAAAGTGAGTAAAACATAGATGGCCCAAAGACGCTTAGCTGTTTCTTTAACTTTGGGATG
>JAFGAK010000313.1 GCA_016933745.1 Bacteroidales bacterium | reverse complement strand
AAATCGGGTTCGGAAGCAAAAATATGGTCGGCACGAAGTGCCGTCTGTTCTGAATTCCCCCCAAAAAATCCTGAATCCAAAAGGGTTTTCCACGCAGAGCGTGGCTCAAAAAGTACGGTTCGATCTTTAATTAAAAAGTTCGAACCGACTTTTTTAAACAAATGAAGATTTTCTTCATTTGTTTTCTCGTTAGCCAATTCCACCATATGAATATTAGCTTTTAGAAAATTTTCGGTAAGTTCGAACCGATTATGAGATTTTTTCTCAAAAGCCAATAATTTCTCTTTTAAAAGTTGTTTTTGATTCACTAACTTATTTTTAGAATCACGATATTCTTCCAAAGACAAAACATTTTCTAAATATAAGTTCATCAACTTTTCAACTTTTGAATCCAAAAGAGAAATTTCTTCTTTTGTTTTTTGAGAAAAAATCTCACTCGATTGGATTTCGGATGATTGGTCTTTTCTGTTTTCTTCAATCATCCAATTTGCCCAATCGAGTGGCAAAGAAACTTTTTGAATTTCCGTTCTGATTTGAGAAGTGATGAGTTCCTCACGAACATATTTTTGCAAACAAGGATTTTTCCGTTTTGTACATCGCAAATAGTTATGACCTTTTTGTGTTTCGGTAGTAATGAAACATCCACATTCTCCGCAACGGAAAAATCCTCTGTAAATATATTCTTTCAAACCTTTTCCTTTCGGTTTAGATTTTCGGCTCATCACTTCTTGAACGGAATCAAAAAG
Source organism: Bacteroidales bacterium (assembly GCA_016933745.1). Taxonomy (GTDB): domain Bacteria; phylum Bacteroidota; class Bacteroidia; order Bacteroidales; family UBA12170; genus UBA12170. The sequence goes on along the minus strand of JAFGAK010000313.1, from coordinate 881 downwards.
TTTCTTTGTGATAATCGGTTTGTGCTTTCCTTCGTAAATTTCACCACCATATCTCATTAAGCCAGTGAATATCGGATTTCTCAAAATTTGTTGGTAGTTGGAAACGGAAAGCACCTTTCCATTCTTTCTACTCAATCCAAGAGCGTTAAACTTATCGTGGAGTTGTCGCAAAGTGAAATTTCCAGTTGCATAGGCCTCAAATGTTTTCTTGATTAACGGAGCAATATTTTCATCGGGTACAATTCCCACACCTTTTACATTTACATAGCCCAGAGGCGACATTTGAGGCCATATACCGTCTTTCACTTTGTTTCTATGTCCACGCTTGATGTTCTCCGATAAGTTATCGACATAGTATTTGGATTGAGAGAAAGCAATGGAAAGCATGAACTTACCTTGTGGCGTTGTATCACACCAGAAAGTTGGAAATTTCAGCTCGGCAATTTTTCCCGTATCGAGCAAATATATTATCTTTCCACCATCAACGGAATTACGAGCAAGACGGTCTGGATGCCACGCTAAAATTCCGCTTGCCTCATTTGCTTCGATACGGAGAAGCATTTCATTAAATACTGGTCGACCCGGAGCTTTAGCCGTTTGTTTTTCCACGAAAATATCAACAACCTCAATCTGTTCTTTAACCGCTAACTCTTTGAGTTCGGCCAGTTGATCTGAAATGCTTCTAACTTGCCGATCTTCTGTGTCGGTAGATTTTCTGGTGTATATAAAAAATTTTCTAGTTTGATTATTCATATTGTTGCATTGGCTAACGAGGAGCCACGCTCTGCGTGGCGAACCCTTTTGGATTCAGGATTTTTTGGGGGGAATTCAGAACAGACGGCACTTCGTGCCGACCATATTTTTGCTTCCGAACCCGATTT
>JAFGAK010000029.1 GCA_016933745.1 Bacteroidales bacterium | reverse complement strand
TCCTTTGCAGGATTGGGATAAATTTCGAGCTTTTTGTTTCCTAAATTAGCTGAGCCAAATCCAGTTGTAGAAGTGATATTTGCATCCATCCAATTCAAACGTGCGATTACCCAATTTTTTAAATAATCTATTTCTTGCTGATAACTGGTATTTTGGTAATTGTAATTGGGCCAAACATATTGACCAATGATTGGCCATTTTTCAAAATTCCGATCGATTGCATCAGCCAAACTGCTTGTAAAAAGTGAAATATCCGTCATGATAGAATAGGTGCGAAAAGGTCCGGAACGCAACTCCGTCCATCTTTTGTAAAGCGCCTCTTGGTAAACAGGATCTTCCATTAAGCGTGCCCACCAATGCATTGGATATTCTTCGTAAGGACCATAATGTGGATATAACCACTGATCTGTTGCCAAATTCATTGGAGAATAATCTACATTTCCGTATCCCAAGTTAAAATCCCACAAAGGTCCGGCGAACAATTTTCCGCCATCCGAATCCTTTTTCTTATAAAAGAACGTACTGTATCGATAGCCGTCTACATTGTTTGCCAGTTCGTTCATGATTTGAAAATCTACAAAAGAATTGATATCGATGTATTTTCCGTACCCATTTACAGGATCTTTAAACAAACTTCCGTTTAGCGTATTCTGAAATTGGACTAGATAATTGTAGATATACTGTTTTTGTTCACTCACAATATCTTCTGCTTTTGGATATTCGTAGGTAAAAGCATAATCTCGAGCATTATAATACCGCACTGATGGATACGTATAAAAATACTCGTCCGTAGTCAAATCCCATATTTTATCCACTTTTAAAATATAGCCCCCCGTAAGATCATCGCCACTAATTTCTTCCGGTTTGAGTTTATTAACATCCACTCGATCCGAACCTCGTTTAATCTTTTCTGTGAGCATATAAACTCCTTGATAAACAGAATTGATATAGACTTCGCAAAATTTAAAACGAGGCTGCCAGCTTCCCATTTTAGCACCAAGCTGATAGGTTAAAGCATTGCGCAACATCGTTTTATCTGAATAAGGTGCACTCAAAATCCAATCTTCCTCTTCGGGCATTCCAAGCAAAGAAACATTCACACCTTCGCCAAGTTCATCGCGGGTTTCCAATCCAAAACTTTTTTTAGGAAACATTTGTGACGATTGTCCGCGTATTTCAATTCCAATGAAACTGTCATAATCCGTTGCCTCATCAAAATAACCATTTAGATTTCCTACACCATTATCCACCACTCTCATCAACGAGGTAATTTTAGGTTCATCTACAATGGTTTTGCCTTGTGTTTCAATAATGACTAGTGGGAGATTTGATTTTTCAAACAAAGGACTTTGAAACCAAGTTGGCACATCTCGATAATGCCTATTTTGATCTTTAACACCAAAAGAAAGAAACGTATTTGAAGATAAATCAGAGGAATTGGTACCATAATTATGTACTTGAATTGCGAGTAGATTTTTTCCACTTTGAAGATATTTTGCTATCGTATCTGAATGAATGATAAATGCTTCTGGAATTCCGCCGGAATACATCGTTGCTTCATGGTAAGTGATTGCAGAGGTATTGAAATTGGGATTTACTCCGACTGTTCCAATATTTGCACGAGCAATTTCATGTCCATTCAGATAAGCCACAAAAGCATCGTC
>JAFGAK010000312.1 GCA_016933745.1 Bacteroidales bacterium | reverse complement strand
CGGAAAACAACTTCTGTCATATCGAAATGATTCCAGTCTATCGGAAAATTATTATAAAGCAAGCGATTATTTTGTTCAAGATTCTTAAACAAACGTGTCCCAGGGAGCGGAGTTAGAATAGTCGTTTGAATTACATCAACTCCACTTTTGATACAATATTTTGCTCGGTTCGAAAGTTTGAGATTATCATCATTATCCATACCAAAAATGAATGCGCCAAGAACGGCTATACCCGCTTTTTGTATTCTTTTGAATACATGCTCGTAAGAATCCACACCCCGGCTAATATTTAGTTTTTTGTTAACTTCTTTTAATGTATCAATTTCCTCGGTCTCGAAACCGATGAATACCATTTTACAGCCTGCTTTACCAGCCCAGTAAAGCAATTCCTCATCGTCCGCAAAATTTAAAGAAGCTTGACAGAACCACAGTTTATTGAGTTTTAAATCAACCATTCCTTTAAAGAGATCAATAGATTGTTCACGTGAATTTTTACCATAGCCAACGATGTTATCATCAACAAAGAAGATCATTTTTTGAGATATTGTTTTTAATTCCTCCAAGACATCATTTATTGGACGACGTCGATATCGATTGCCATTGAAGGCGGTTACGGAACAAAATTCGCAATCCATTGGACAACCTCTTGATGTTTGAATGGAAGCAAATTGATATTCAGGATGAAAAAGATCGCGTTTTGGAGGAACCATGTTTTTTAAATCACTCCAGCTTCCTTCATAATGAGTCTGTAATTGATTTGCTTCAAAATCTTGAATCACTCTGGCCCAAACATCTTCAGCTTCACCAACAACAACACTGTCTACAAATTCCAATGCTTCATCTGTGCATAATGATGCATGTATTCCGCCCATTACAACAGGCACATTTTTTTTGTGATAAATTGATGCAATTTCATAAGCACGATTAGCCGATGCTGTGAATGCTGTTATTCCGACTAAATCAGCTTCCTCATATGAGAATGGAATCCAGTTTTCATCAATTAGCTGAACATCCCATGATTGAGGTGTCAAGGCAGCAACAATTCCCAAACCGATAGGAGGGAAGCGAGAACTTTTATTATCGGTTAATCCATTCCGATTTGGGTTGACAGGATTTATTAATATTAGCTTTCTTTTCTTCATAAGCCTAAAGTTTATTGGTTTTCTGTGGG
>JAFGAK010000311.1 GCA_016933745.1 Bacteroidales bacterium | reverse complement strand
TGGATGATAAAAAAACCGAAGATACTGATAACTAACGACGATGGAATTCATGCACAAGGCATAAGATTCTTAATCGATGTAGTAAAAAATTTAGGCGATGTAGTGATTGTTGCACCTGATAGTCCACAATCGGGGATGGGTCATGCAATTACTGTACACACGCCTCTTCGTCTGAAGTTGCTAAAAGAAGAACCCGGATATAAAGAATATTCCTGCAATGGAACACCAGTTGATTGTGTAAAGTTAGGTGAGCAAGTTGTTCTTAAAGAAAAACCGGATTTGTTAGTTTCCGGAGTTAATCATGGCTCAAATGCTGCAATCAATATTGTATATTCCGGTACAATGGCTGCAGTAGTGGAAGGCTGCATCGATGAAATTCCGTCGATTGGCTTTTCGATGAATGACTTTAGTCACCACCTTGATTTTGAGCCAGCAAGAAAGTTTGTAACAAAAATTGTTTCTCAAATTTTGAAAAACGGACTACCTCAAGGCGTTTGTTTGAACGTAAACTTTCCGGTGACAAAAGAAATTAAAGGGATAAAAGTAACTCGTCAAGCAAATGCTTGCTGGCGCGAGGAATTTGAAACTCGAATAGATCCTAGAGGTGGTGCATACCATTGGTTAACAGGTGTTTTTGTGAATAAAGACACAGATTTGGAAAATGATTTAAAAGCAATTGAAGACAGTTTTGCTTCGATCGTTCCAGTAAAAATCGACCTTACTGCACACGAACAAATAGCTTCTTTGAAATACCTCGAAAACCATTCCTAAAAGGAAAATTTAAAAGAAAGCGTTCACTATAGTATCATGAAATATTACATCATAACAGGAGAAGCTTCGGGCGATTTACACGCTGCCAATTTGATGAAAGCGATCAAACTTCAAGATGCTCATGCAGAATTTAGAGTTTGGGGTGGTGATTTAATGGAAAAGCAGGGAGCAGAGATTGTTAGGCACTATCGTGATCTCGCTTTCATGGGTTTTGTAGAAGTTTTGTTTAACCTACGGACGATTTTAAGCAATATCACTTTTTGTAAACAAGATCTGTTAACTTGGGAACCGGATGTGTTGATACTTGTCGATTATCCGGGTTTTAATTTGCGAATTGCTAAATTCGCCCATCAGCACAAATTTAAAGTGGTATATTATATCAGTCCACAAGTTTGGGCTTGGAAAAAATCTCGTGTACATGAAATAAAAAAACATGTTGGAAAAATGCTTGTAATTCTTCCTTTCGAAAAAGATTTTTATTCAAAATACAAGGTAGATGTTGAGTTTGTTGGACACCCATTATTGGATGCGCTTCCGGTAAAGTCAAACGATCTGGAATTCAAAAAACAGAACGGTCTTTCGGAAAAACCAATCGTTGCACTTTTGCCAGGAAGTAGAAAGCAAGAAATAAATAAGATGCTTTCGATCATGCTTACGATAGTTCCCGATTTCCCGGATTATCAATTTGTCATAGCTGGAGCTCCTTCTATTGATAATGAGTATTATCAACCTTTTGTCCAAAAGCAGAATGTCAATCTAGTTGCTAACAAAACACATCAGTTACTGATGCACTCCGAAGCCGCGCTAGTTACTTCCGGTACGGCAACATTAGAAACCGCATTGCTTGAAATTCCTGAAGTTGTCTGCTACAAAGGCAGCGCAATATCTTATCAAATTGCCAAACGAATTGTTGATATTCCCTTTATTTCTTTGGTCAATTTAATCATGGATAAAGAAGTAGTTAAGGAGTTAATACAGAACGATTTGAATTATATGAATTTGAAAAGGGAATTAAAGAAGATTCTAGCAGATTCGCCTAAAAGAAGTCAAATGTTGCACGAATTTGCTGAACTGAAAAATAAGTTGGGAACAGGAGGTGCTTCCACGAAAGCCGCTCAAGAAATTGCTAATTATTTAAAAATGAATTCTTAGGAATAATGGCATTTTTATACAATTATATGAGTATGAAATTATTAACTTCGCTGTAATAAATATCAAAACGTAAAAAATAAAATATATTAAAATGAAAAATCTAAGTTTATTAGTAAGTGCATTACTGCTAATCTTTTTTACATCTTGTAAACAAGAAAAAGCAGTAGAAAAAGTACCTGAAAATGTGATTGGAAAGCATATGCTTGAGTTAGAATCAGACATCATGACTCCGGAAATTCTTTGGGCATTTGGCCGTTTGAGCGAAGTTCAAATATCGCCTGATTTGCAAAAAATACTTTACGGCGTATCTTATTATTCTGTAGAAGAAGATAAGAGTAATCGTGAGCTATTTTTAATGGATGTCAACGGCGAAAACAAAAAACAAATTACGACCACAGCAAGTGGGGAATATGGAGCAGTATGGCGCCCTGATGGTCAGCGAATTGGATACATGAGTGCAGCTTCCGGATCGATGCAATTGTGGGAAATGGATGCAGATGGCACAAATCCTCGTCAGGTTTCAGATGTGGAAGATGGAATTTCGGGCTTTCTCTATGCTCCAGATATGAGTAAAGTTCTTTTTACCAAAGAAGTGAAAATTTATAAAACGGTGGTTGATAGAAATCCGGATTTACATAAAACAACGGCTCGAGAAATGACCGATTTAATGTATCGCCATTGGGATAGTTGGGTGGATTCTTTCTCGCATATTTTTGTGGCAAGCTACGAAAAAGGAAGTTTAGGAGAAGCCTTCGATATTATGAAAGATGAACCTTGGGACGCTCCTTTAAAACCTTTTGGTGGAACAGAACAGATTTCTTGGACTCCCGATAGTAAAAACATCGTCTATACATCTCGAAAACTCGAAGGAAAAGCGTATTCAAAAAGTACTAACTCTGATTTGTATTCCTATAATTTGGAAAGTAAACAAACAACCAATCTAACAGAGGGAATGATGGGATACGATATCAATCCAACATTTTCACCTAACGGAGCTTATTTAGCCTGGGAAAGTATGGAACGCGATGGTTATGAATCTGATAAATCAAGATTATTTGTTTTAGATCTAGCCACGGGTGACAAAACGTATTGTACCAAAGATTTTGATCAAAATGCAAACGGTTTGAGTTGGTCGGCTGATAGTAAATCGCTTTACTTTATTAGCGATTGGCATGCCACAGAAGAGATTTATAAATTGGATGTGGCAAGTGGTTCAATTCAGAAATTAACCGAAGGTGTTCATGATTATCATAGTGTAGTTGAAGCAGGAAATAAATTGATAGCAACTCGTGTTTCCATGTCCAAACCACAAGAAATTTACTCTGTTGATCCTTCGAATGGTGAAGCTACTGAGCTTTCATTCGAAAACAAACATTTATTGGATCAACTTACTTTTGGTGAAGTTACCAAGAGATGGGTGATGACAACAGATCAAAAACAAATGTTGGTTTGGGTAATTCTTCCACCGCATTTTGATGAAAACAAAACCTATCCAGGATTATTGTATTGTCAAGGAGGACCTCAAGGAACAGTTAGTCAGTTTTGGTCCTATCGATGGAATTTCCAAATGATGGCAGCAAATGATTATGTGATTGTTGCCCCAAATCGTAGAGGTTTGCCTGGTTTTGGTCAGGAATGGCTAGAGCAGATTAGTGGTGATTACGGTGGACAAAATATGAAAGATTACCTAAGTGCAATTGATAACGTGAAACAAGAAAAATGGGTAGATGCCAACCGTTTGGGTGCTGTTGGAGCTAGTTATGGTGGATTTTCTGTTTATTGGTTGGCAGGAAATCATGAGAAGCGTTTCAAAGCTTTTATTGCACACGATGGCATGTTTAATTTAGAGCAACAGTATTTGGAAACAGAAGAAATGTGGTTTGCTGATTGGGATTTAGGTGGTCCGTTCTGGGATAAATCCAATAAGATTGCTCAAAGAACTTATGCTAATTCGCCACATAAATTTGTGCAAAATTGGGATACTCCAATCATGGTCATTCATAGCGAATTAGATTATCGGATTGTTGCTTCTCAAGGAATGAGCGCATTTAATGCAGCCGTTTTAAGAGATATTCCAGCTAAATATTTGTATTTCCCTAACGAAAACCATTGGGTGTTGCATCCGCAAAATGGAGTGCTTTGGCAGCGTTCGTTTTTCGAGTGGCTAGATAAGTGGCTTAAATAAATTTCTAGGAAAGTATTTGTACAATCTAAATGACCACCTAAGCAACCTGTTTAGGTGGTTTTTTATTTAGAAAAACACGGCGTCTTTGTTCATTTTTGCACTGACTTCTTTATCTATTTTCTTTTTAAGCTCATCTAAATCATTTCGATCCAACTTTAGAACCGAAGTCAGAAATGAGATAAATTCCTGATTCGAATTTTCAAAGTGAGTTGATATTAATTCTTTGAATAGATTAGAAAAGTAAATGGATTTTTCAATCAAAGCGTAATATTGCCGGGAATTTCCAAAAGTTTCAAATCCAACATAACTTTTCTCTTGAAGCCTTTTTAGTAAAGTGGCAGTTGTTGTTTTCGCCGGTTTAGGATCTGGATAGCATAGAATAAGTTCATTTAGAAAGCTCTTGTCTAGTTTCCAAACATAGCTCATTAACTGCTCTTCAGCGTATGAAAGTCTTTTCATTCTACAAAAGTATAAATAGTTCTACAAATATAGAATAAAAAAAGAAAGATTTCAAGTTTTATATGGATGAAGTAGGTATAGAATAGAAAATGAGCAGCGATTATTTGTTTTTCGGCATATCTGAATAGCGGTACCACACAATTCCATCGAAATGTAAAAGATTGGTGTCAATCTCCTGAATTTGTTTTAAATCCGTATAAAACAGATGATTGATTTGCTCGTGTTGATGTGATTTGAGCCAAGTAGCTAAATGATTTTCTCTTGAAGAGAAGATAGGAACAACGATCAAATTAGTTGATAATTTTTGCAACGTTTGCAATCGGTTTATTTTGTAGGAAGCAATTCTCTTAACATCGGTTCGATAGTAATGAATGAGCAGACGATCTACCAATGAACCAATTTGGAAGATTTGATTATCTGTAGGATTTCCAACATAGGTTTCGATTTTGATGCTTGAATTGGAAACTAATTTTCGCATTTCTTGTAATTGTTTCTTGTAAAATTCGAATGCGCCGGAATTCGTGCAGGAGTAATTCTCTTTTGTTAAGTAGGTTTGACAATAATAGCCCTGTGAGCTATACAGGCGTTTATTCCAGAATTCGAATTCTAAATTAAAAACATCAATTTGATGTGTAGGATTATCCGTATTTGCATTGTATTTTATTGCAGGAAGAAAGCTTGCTGCTTTTTCGCCAACAATTCCTATTTCGTTGATCCCAAATTTTGTTTTTGCTCGATAAATGAAACTCGACCAAACGGCTGATCCAACTTGTGAATCCAAAGGAAATAGATTTCGATGAATATAAGATGTATTGTAAAGAATTAAATAATTAAATCCTGCTTTTTGGGCGTATTCAAGTAGATCATTTTCTTTTTGAGAATTGCCAATTATATGCTTGAAATCATCGACATAAAGTCCACGTAAATTTTGTGTAAAAGCGTTATTAACTTGGAGTATTAATCCAAAGATTAATAAATATTTTATAAAGAATCCGATGATTTTATTCATTCTCATTTTGTAAAAATACGAAAATCAATTCTGAAAAGGCGAAATGAATTATACAACTAAAATCTGAGTTATTCATTAAAAACGGGGATTTATAGATGTAAATCGATTCGGGCTTTTAAGCAAGGTTTATTTTTAGGTTTTTCCGGCTGAAGATTTTTAAGTTTTTGATAGGTTTCTTGGGCCATTCCCCATGCTTTCTGCTGTATGTAAAAACGTGTCAGCGTGCAATAATAGCGCTCTTGTTGTTTGTTATTCAGGCTTTTAAAGTCTCTATTTACATAATCAATTTTATACTTCAAAGGCATATGCATTCTGCTAACATCTTCCCATTTTAGAATAAAATCGGAGGGAGTAAAGTTTTTAAATTTAGCTAAATCGAGATAGTGTAAAAGTAATGTGCTTAAATTTTTGGTTTCGATTTGAATAGAAGAATACAATAGCTTATTTGTGTTCGTTTCTTTTTCTGACGATAAATTGTAATGTGAACTTCTTTGGATTAGATATTCTGTGGATTGGTTATCCATATTGAGCTTTGTGGCATTTATACGCATTTGTTGTTCAACGTACAAACTTATCGAGTCGTTCGGATACAAAAAACGCTGACGTAAATAGGAAAACAAGGCTAAATCGGCTTTACCTATCGCGCTGTAGTTATCGCCCAGTTCTTTAAAAAAGAGAGCTGCCAGCTCTGTTTGCGGAATGTCTTTTAAAAACAAACTATCTGCATAAATTTCTGCATTTCTTAAATTATCTTTTATCAATTGGGATGATTGCGATTTTACTAAGCATAAATAGCGGTATTCCGATTGTAAATTTTGGGCTTTGCCAAGATTGAAAATGGGTATTAGAATGATAAGGAAGATGAATTTTTTCATATCTCGAGGAGTTGTTAAAAGTTTACACGAACGCCAAGCATTGGTTGATTAAAATTGCCCGATTGATCCGTTTGTACTGCAAGATTTAATTTGACTCCGTATTTATAACGAATTCGTTCTTGCTTTTTTTCTAAGCGATGTTTTCCGTGAATCCAATCAAATAAATAGGTTGAGAAAATGAGTCCCAACGAAGCGTAGGCAATTGTTTTTTGTTGATTGAATTTATCCACATCGGCAGAACTTGAAGGTGAATTATTAATTAATTCTGTTAAAGAAAACGAACCGTCGTTCAGGATATAAAGAATACCTCCATAGCCAGCCGTTCGAAGTGCGACCATCGAATATCCAACAATAGGTTCCTTCACCTTAAAATGCACATAGCCCGGAACGACAGCCGCATAAGCCATGTCTTGCAATCGAAGTGTTCTGTTTAACAATTGAAATTCTTCAAAAGATGTTTGTGAATTTAAATACGGGAGTTCGTAATTACTGTTCTTCTTTTTTTGGTAAATATCGATATCCTGACTAAAAGAATTCAAAGCAAGAATAATCAAGAAAATAAGTGTAATTGGTTTTTTCATTAAGCATTGAGTTTAAAAGATTATACCAAATATATAAAAATATTCGATGTGTTTTGAGTTAAAACACTTTTGATTCATTGAATTTTCGCGGCTAATAATTTCCTACTTTTGTTGAAAAATTTCCCGATGAGAATATTAATGGTGCTCGATCATGAGTTTCCTTCAGATATACGAGTAGAGAATGAAATTGAAACATTAATTACCGCAGGTTATGATGTCCATTTGGCATGTTATACTCGAGAAAAAAGAGCATTTTTAGATACTTTTGGAAAGGCAATCATTCATCGCAAATCCATCTCTAAATTTATTTATAAGAGCAGTGTGGCTTGTTTGAAATTCTCTTTTTATTTTAATTTTTGGCGTTCATTTTTAGAATCTATTTTTAAAGAGACGGATTTTGATGCAATACAAATTCATGATTTGCCTTTGGCAAAGGTTGGGCATGAGTTTTCCCAGAAATACAAAACCCAATTTATTCTTGATTTGCATGAAAATTGGCCGGCTTTGCTTACAATGGCTAAGCATACGAATACTTTGCTTGGCAAATTGCTTTCCAATAATAAACAATGGAAAAACTATGAAATTGATTATTGTAAAAAAGCAGATCGGATAATTGTTGTGGTGGAGGAAAGTAAACAGCGTCTGATTGTGTTAAATATACAAGAGCAGAAAATATTTGTTGTATCTAATACTTTAAATTTTAAACATTTTAATTTGCCCGAGACAAAACCAGACGCTAATTATGTTACCCTTTTTTATGCAGGTGGAATTACACAACATCGTGGTCTTCAGTATGTAATAGAAGGGTTGAAATACTTAAAAGCTGCATCTAAACCTATTCGGTTTTGGGTATTAGGCACCGGATCTTATATTAACAATCTGAAAAAAATAGCCAAACAAAATGAAGTGGAAAATCTGGTGAGTTTCGAAGGATGGAGAAGCTATTCTGAAATGCAGCTTTTTTTAGGAAAGGCTGATATTTGCTTGATTCCTCATGTAAAGAGCGATCATACTGATTCAACAATACCACACAAATTATTTCAATATATGTATGCCGGAAAACCAACTATAGCTTCAGACTGTTCTCCCATCGAGCGGATTTTAAGCCAAGAAGCATGTGGTTTTACCTATCCTTATTCTGATTCCAAGGCATTTGCAGATCGTGTTAAAGAATTAATGGATAATAAGGGATTAATGGAAAACATGTCTGAAAAAGGAATTCTTGCGGTAGAGAAAACGTTTAACTGGGAAATTGAGAGTCGGAAATTGCTCAAAATATACAGCGACAAGAAATAACATCATGGATAACAAAGAATTTTACGAAAAATTTGATTGGGCCGGTTTTAAGGAAGATTCTTTAAAAGAAAAAATTAAACTTGTCATTGGTTTAATCCCTTCTGATGTTCAGTCGATTTTAGATATCGGCTGCGGAAATGGTATTATTACAAATGTGCTAAATCAGCACTATGAGGTTACGGGTGTAGATCGAAGTGCAAAAGCGCTGGAGTTAGTAAAAGCAAAAAGCATACAGGCTAGCGCAGATGAAATTCCACTCGAATCCAACAGCATCGATCTGGTTTTCTCCAGTGAGATGCTGGAGCATTTGGACGAAATTATATTACAGAAAAGCATTCAGGAATTTAAACGTTTGAGTAAAAAATACATCTTTATTACTGTTCCAAATGGTGAGAATCCTGATAAATTGTCAATTCAATGTCCAAAATGCAATTATATTTATAATCGACCTAACCATTTACGAAGTTTTGAGTTGGAAAATTTTAATCGGCTTTTCCCGGAATACAAGATAAAAGAATCGTATACGGCAGGTAAGGCAGTGCGTTATTACCATCCAAGGATACTGAAGTTCAAGAGAAAATATTCCCCATCAAATTCTTGGATTCCCTATTACTGGATTCCAAAGTCGAATAGAGAAACTTATTGTCCGAATTGTGAGCATGCTTTTACGTATGACTATAAGTTTAATCTGGTTGCTTTTTTGACCGATATTGTCAATGTTATAATTTCTCCTAAAAAACCGTATTGGTTATTTGTATTAATGGAAAAAAAGTAGACCAGATGATCTTATTTTGAAAGTTTGGTTACAATTAAATTCTTCATTTTGAGCACCCAGGCATTTACATCTTCACTCAAATTCAAGATCAAAACACCTATGCTAAAAAATACTGTAATTAGAATACTACGTATAGCTAGGTCGATTAAGTAATTTTGCCAATGGGGGAGAAAGTGAAATACACTAATCGTAAGGAATCCAAGAACCATTAATAGTAGCGTTTTCTTTGTAAATGGCTGAAAACCAAATTTTTTATAAAGATAAACGTATTTAATCAAATTATAAATCAGCTTCGAACTAAGAGATGCAATGGCAGCTCCAATAATTCCATACATCGGAATCATGATTAAATTCGTCAAAACAAGGAGTACCATAAAAAAGAAACTAAGGTAAGCAGAAATGGTGTAATACTTGGAGTTAAAAAAAATCTGATTACTGATTCCTAGTAACATATCAATTAAATTAGCGCTTCCTATAAGGATAATTACCCACATTCCAGGTAAAAATTCCTCTCCAATTACTTTAAAAATATTATCTAAATTCCCCCAAAGACCAAGAAGAATGAGCATGCCAATAATACCTAAATTAATACTGCTTTTTTTGTAAATGCTCTCTATTTCTTTCAAATCGTTTCTTTTAAAAGCATCTGCAATAATGACTGAAGAAATTTTCACTAAAGACCTAGAAGGAACCAGAACTAAAGCGCCAAAAAAGAACGTGATAGTATAAATCCCTGTTTGCGATAGACCTTGCATGTGGTTTAACATCAAAATATCAATATTGATAACCAAAATACCGGAGAAGCTACTGAATATGCCAAATAATCCGATATGCCCAATTTCTTTTAAAAGAGGTTTTGTTAAAAATTTAAAATCAGGAATGATTCCATACTCATACCTTCGGAGTAAGGAGATCAACATAAAAACAGCTGGCAAACTATATGCTAATACATAGAAATAAACATTTTCTGTAAAGTTTATATAATTGAAATAGAAAAGTACAAAAACAGTAAATACTAAAATCCGTTGAATAATATCTCTGTAAACAATTCCAATAACTGCCTGATAAAGAATTCTAAAATAAGTATCGATGACGGAATAGAGCGTCAGAAAAAAGGTGAGAGGAATTACTAAATAGAAAAACTGAGTAAACAAGGGCGATTCTTCAATTCCTTTTTTCAGAATTAAATGCTGAAAGCTTACATAGATAAGACTTGCCAATACAAATCCAAAAATTCCAAGTAAAATAGCTAATCCAAAAAAACCGTGATGTTTCGATTTTTTATCTCGAAAGGTTGGGAAAACTTTCACACTTACCACACTAAACCCGAGTAGTGCAAAGGTGCTCATGATACTTGCGTAAGAAATAATGACTCGAAGCAAGCCAATTTCATCGGTTTGAAAAATTTTAGGTTGCATCAAACCTGTCACCACAAAGCCTAATAGCACACCTAGTCCAGTGTATATAAACCCCGTAATGCTTTGTCGCTGTATTATTCCCATCGAAATTAAAATTATTTGCTAAAGTAAAGAATTGCTGCCAATGCCACCGAAAATATATTTAATAAATGTCTTATGTGAGTGTCAAGGAAAGGAGAGTATTCGAGCCATGGAAATATGAATAAATGACTTATTTATGTATCTTTACCGCACTAAATAAAGGCTATGGAAATAGAGAAAACAAAAATTTGTGTAATAGGGGCTGGTGCAATTGGGACATCTTTAGCCAATGCTTTAGCTCATAATCCGGAGCTTGATGTTATTTTGTATTCTATTGAACAACAGGTTGTTGAGTCGATAAATGAAAGTCAGTATAACCAAAAATATTTTCCAAATACCAAACTTACTTGGCGCTTAAAGGCAACCGGAGACAAGCAAGTTTTAGCAGAAAATGAATTTTTATTTTTTGCAATTCCGTCGTCGGTAATTATGTCTTTTATTGCTGAAAACAAACACCTTTTCCATCCCGATGCCATTTTGATCAATTTAGCCAAAGGTTTGAGTAAAGATGAACATTTTACAGTAGGGGAGAGTATTCAAGCCAATGTTATTCAAAAGGTTGCCACGATGAAAGGTCCTACTTTTGCTCGCGATTTAATTGATAAAATTCCCACAGCATTTACTTTAGGCTCTGTGCATGAAGATTTATTTCCGCGTTTCAAAGAATTAGTTGTCGGAACCAATGTGTATTTGGATTATTCTACTGATTTACGTGGCGTGGAGCTCTTAAGTACTATGAAAAATATTTACGCGATTGCAACCGGTATTTTAGATGCACAATTCGATTCGCCCAACCTTCGATTTATGTTTCTTACCAAGGCATTTAACGAAATGCGAAGCATATTGATTCAATTTGGTGGCGCAAAAAAAACAATTTTTAAATATTGTGGATTTGGCGATTTTGGGTTAACTGCGCTAAACGACTTGAGTAGAAATCGAACTTTAGGTCTACTAATCGGAAAAGGATTTTTCTCTGAAAATATTTCGAATATGGTTTTAGAAGGAAAAAATGCGGTTTCTATTTTTTGTGATATTTTGTCAAAACAAGAAAATCTTACCGATAAATTCATCATTATTAATGAATTGCAACGTGTTTTAACGGAGCCTGATTATGATATTCCATCCTTCGTTCATCATATCTTAAACGATGATTAACTCGCAATTAAATTTTTAATTTCTAAGGAAAGTTGCTCTGTTTGGACAATTCGAGAATACAACTCGACCGAAGAATTGCCAACAGAATTGGGTTTTTCTAACCAATTTTGATATCTATCTTCTAAATAGGCTGCTAAAACATCCACTTCGCCGTAGTCGATCATTTTCCCCGACCGAGTTTCATCGATTATTTTTGCCGCATCGCCGTTGCTTGGTCCAATTCCAATGATCACTTTTTTTGCACCTAAATATTCGAAAAGTTTTCCGGTTAAAATTCCTTTATTCTCTTTTGTTTGTGGTATTAAAAGCAATAAAGCGTCGCTTTTTTGTAAATATTCAATTGATTTACGATGCTCAACAGCTGGTATAATCTGAGTGAATTCCAGAAGTCCGTGTTCTTCCAAAATGGGTGAAATTACACTTTTTGTGCTACCGATAAACTGAAGTTTAAAAAGTTTAGTTCCATTCATAAATACATGGGCACAGGCTTTTGCAAATGTTTCCAAGTCATAGGTTGCGGCAATGGTTCCGGTATAAGAAATGGTAAATTTTTCGTTACAAGATTCTGTTTGAATAGCAAAATCTTCTGGATCGTATCCATTGGGGATCACCCTGATTTTCTCTGGAGAAAGTTTGTTAGATTTTTTTAAAAAAAGCGTTTTAATCGATTCACTTACCACGATTATTTTATCGGCATTTTCTAAAACTTTACGTTCATAATGTGCGTCTATTTTTTTGGCTAACCAAGTAGGGAATAACTGATTGTAATAGTAAATATCTGTCCAAGGATCGCGTAAATCTGCTATCCATGGTAGTTCGTATTTTTTTTTCAGATATAAACCAATGAGTTGGGTTGAATGTGGTGGACTGCTCGTTAAAATACAATTTATTTTTTGCTGTTCAATAAGTTGACTGGCCGCAAGAATTGCATATTTATTCCACCCTCTTCGTGCATCAGGCAGAAAAATATTACCACGAATAAAGCGCATCATTAAATCAATAAATCCGGGTTTTGTTTCGTTTGCAAATCCACTGCTCGGAATCGTTTTGGTTTTTCTTAGTTTAGAATAAGCGCGAAAGGGATCCCAACTTTTGGTGCGCGTAACAAGTAGATTATCAGCTATTTCATGAGTTAAACTGGTATCTATAACCGGATAGGAAGCGGCATATTCTTCCACAGTTAGAATATGAGGTTCTATCCCAAATTGGGGCAAATATTTGGCAAATTTTAGATTTCGCTGAACACCTGCACCGCCGCTGGGAGGCCAGTAGTATGTAAAAACTAAAAGTTGCAAGTCATTGTTCATTTTAATTTATTTCTTTGGGCTTCTGAAAAAATTCCTTGTAAGCAACAAATAGTAAAGCCAACAAGAGAATGATAGAGCCTACCAATGAAATACGCTCTCCCAAAGCGTAGGTTTTAGGTTCAAATTTAAATTCGATGAGGTGTTCACCTTTTGGAATGATGAGTCCACGTAAAGTATAATTTACTCTAAAATAATCCACCTTTACTCCGTCAATAAAAGCATCCCAACCTTTGTCGTAATATATTTCCGAGAAAGCAGCAACTCTTTCTTCCATAATATTTGCTTTATACACAAGATGATTAGGCAGATAGCTTTCTAAGTAGATGGAAGAAGAATCGGCAGGTAACATAGGAATCGTAACAAGTTCCTTAAATCGATTATCGATGATGATTTCTTCTTTTCCACTTAGGCTGTTTATTTGCTCTAATTCTTCGTTGGCGTTATTTACCCAGATAATTCTCTCAGGAAACCACACCGAACCATAAGCCGCTGGATTAGTCAAAGGTGGGGCGCTCGGATTGTAAATAATATATTTCGTGTTAAGCATATTCAAAGCTGGAACTTCTGCCAAGGCTTGTGCAATACTTGCTTCCGTAGGTTGATTTTGTAGTGATTGACTAATCTGGTTAATTTCTTTGATAAGTAAATGATCAATTAAATCTTGGTAGCGACCTAATTTAGCTGAATGATAACCACCAATGGATTTATGGAAATATGAAACGCTCGCATCGTTGAAAGGATTATTAAGATTCAAAACGCGGTAATCTGGATCTGGATCTTGTAAGATGAGTTTGTCGGCTTGACTTAATTGGTATGGCTGCTCAACAATTCTTGCACGTTCAAAGTTACCCTCGTTTAAATAGCGTTTATTTACCGGATACAAATCGAGAATAAGTAGGACTCCAAAGATGGCAATAAAAGGATATTTTGTGATTTTTCGAAAAGCAAAAGCAAATAATGCGATCACAAACAAGCTGATGAAGAAAAAGCTTCTGATTGCATCTGCTTTAAAAATGCTCATCCTGGCTAATTCAATATTGGATAGAATGGCATCTAATTGTGGATTGTTTTTTCCACTAAAAAATTGTTCCATTTCTAGATCACTGAAAAAAGAAAAAATTCCAGGAAACAAGTAAAATAGAAGACTCAAACCACCTGTTAATGCAAATGAAATAGCTGCAAATTTCTTTTGCTCTAAAATTAATTTTGGATTTTTAATCAGTTCCCAAATGGCTAAGATGGCAAGAAATGGAATCGTAAACTCTGCGATAATTAGCGTCATGCTAACGGCTCTAAACTTATTGTAAAGTGGAACATAATCCATAAAGAAATCTGTTAATGGCATGAGGTTTTTACCCCAAGCAAGCGCAAAGGAAAGTAGCGTTGCAAGTAAAAGTCCCCATTTCAAATTTCCTTTTACAATAAATAATCCCAGTAAAAATAAAAACATGATAATGGCTCCCGCATAGGTTGGCCCCGACATAAAAGGTTGATTTCCCCAATAGCCCGAAATATAATTTTGCGCAATAACTTGTCGATATTGTGGATCAACCTCATTCATGGCTTTTTCATTGGCCGCCAAAGCACCGGAAGCTCCTCCTTTGATATTTGGAATGAGTAAGCTCCAAGTTTCAGGAATTCCATAACTCCATTGGGTTGCATAATCTTTATCCAATCCACTGGTTTGGTTGTTCTCGTTTACAATTAGTTCGGATTTTCCACGCATTGATTGAGCAGAATACTCTTGCGTGAGCATCAGATTCGTGCTATTAGGTAATACAGCCAAAACTGCGGCAAATGTTAAAATGATACTTGCTTTGTAAAATCGAAGCATCGTTTTGTTCTTCAAATGATCAACCAATAAAAAAGCAACCAGAATTAAAATAAGCAGCAGCAAGTAATAGGTTATCTGCAAATGGTTTGCCGAAATTTCCAATGCTGCAAACAGCATTGTAATAGCAGCTCCTAGTAAATATTTCCCTCTAAAAGTGAGCAAAATTCCACCAATGATAGGTGCCATGTAAGCTAAAGCAAATGCCTTTGTATTATGTCCTGCTTCGATGATAATAATGAAGTAAGAGGAGAACGCAAATGCAATTGCTCCAACCGCACTCAGCCACGGATCTACTTTGAGAGTTAATAGCAGAATAAAAAAACCTAGAAAATAAAGGAACAAAATATTTACCGGATGCGGCAATCCAAGTTGAAGTATTTTGCCTATTTTTTTTATCCAGTTGTTTGGATAAAGTGTAGAGATTTGATAGGCGGGCATGCCTCCAAACATGGAGTTGGTCCACAAAGGCTCTTCGTTGTATTTGGCTCTATAATCTTGAATTTCTTTGGATGCAGCTTTATAAACGGCAATGTCATGTTGTTTTAACTTTTTACCTTGTAATACAGGGTTAAGAAAAATAAATCCCAATCCTATAAACAATAAAATCCCGGCAAAATAAGGAACTAATTTTTTTAATAAAACAGTGTTCATAGGTAATTATTCTTTTATTTCTTCGTAATCAACATATTCGCCTAAATGATCTTTATCGGTATTTGATTTTTTAGATTTTGATGTTGCATCGATGTTTACTTCACCTTCTTTATGTGGCGATGGGTTTTGTCTTTGATATTGATCGTTCATGTTTTTTTGCGCCTTTTTTACAAAGGATCTTAGAACAAATGGCATTATCATCCTAAATAGGTATGGTAAGACAATGAAAATTATAAAGAGTATAAATAAAAATTTCAAAGCATTTGATTTTAATAATTTATGCGAAAATAGCGGTTTTTTAAAGACAATGTAGAAGCGCTATTCTATTTTCAATAGTTTTTAATAAAATTTAGGATACTTCCCTATTCAAACAGAAATACTTCAAAAATCATTTTAAAATTAAATTTACTGTAACTTTAGATAAAAAATTTAGTCTAGAATGAGTAAGAAGAAATAAAGAAAACCAATCCATAGCATAATGAGAATAAAATTTTACTTGTTAATATTACTTTTATCTAGCCTTGGAATCAACAGTTTTAGCCAAGAAATAGCAAAAAAGAACTACCAAATAACTCAAATTCAAAATGCTCCAACCATTGATGGGAAATTAGACGATGCCATTTGGCAAGAGGGAGAATGGATAGATCATTTTACTCAACATGAGCCTTACAACGGGAAAGAAGCTTCGCAAAAATCTGCATTTAAACTATTTTTTGATGCAGATAATTTATACGTTGCAATTAAATCTTATGATACCAGTCCAGATAGTATCGTAAAACGATTAACACGAAGAGATGATCCGGATGGAGATTTTGTTGGTGTTGCGTTTGATAGTTACCACGATTTACGCACTGCATTCATGTTTGCTGTATCTGCAGGGGGCGTAAAATTTGAGCAAATGCTTACAGAAAATGGAGATAGAGAAGATCCTTCTTGGGATCCAAACTGGTGGGTTAAAGTTGGATTTAGTGATGAAGGTTGGCATGCCGAAATGAAAATACCTTTCAGTCAGCTTCGTTTTGAAAAAGAATCAGACGGAATCTGGGGAATGCAAGTTTTTAGACAAACGTATCGTAATAATGAATTGGATTTTTGGCAACATATTCCAAAAGATGCGCCAGGATTGGTTCATATGTTTGGTCAAGTTTCAGGTCTTGAATCAATTAAACCGCAAAAAATATTTGATATTACGCCTTATGGAATCGCAAAACTCGAAACCTATAAAGCAGAAGCGGGGAATCCTTTTGCCGATGGTCAAGATGCAAAAATAAACGGCGGAATAGATGCGAAAATAGGAGTGACCAATAATCTAACTATGGATTTAACCATCAACCCAGATTTTGGACAAGTAGAAGCTGATCCGTCGGAAGTTAATTTATCGGCTTACGAAACCTTTTTCGAAGAAAAAAGACCTTTCTTTATCGAAGGCGCAAATATTACCACTTTTGGTATTGGCATTGGCGATGGTGGCGTTGGAAATGATAATCTTTTCTATTCTCGTCGGATTGGAAGGCGCCCGGGACTCTATCCTGATTTAGCCGACAATGAATTTGCGCATGTTCCTGTTTTTACTCCAATACTTGGCGCTGCTAAATTAACCGGAAAATCAAGTAATGGTCTTTCTGTTGGATTCATTGAAAGTGTTACCGCAGAAGGAAGGGCAGAAATTGACGACAATGGAACGAGACGTTATGAAACTGTTGAACCTTTAACGAATTATTTTTTAGGCCGAGTTCAAAAAGATATGAACGATGGAAATACCATGATTGGCGGAATGGTAACCAGTACAAATCGTTGGACTGATGCTGTTACAGAAGATTATTTCCACAAATCTGCTTACACAGCAGGTATCGATTTTACGCAGTATTTCAAAGATAAAAGCTGGATGATAAATGTGAATGCGGCATTCAGTCAGGTAAATGGTACAGCCGATGCGATTACAAGAACCCAAGAATCTTCGGCACGTTATTTTCAGAGGGAAGACAACGATTATACAAACTACGATCCAACTCGAACCTCTTTGATGGGCTCCGGTGGAAGATTGCAAGTAATTCGGCAAAAAGGACATTGGACTCATTTAGCTGTTGTTCTTTGGAAAACTCCCGGGTTGGAATTAAATGATATGGGTTACCTCCGGCAAGCAGACCAATTGTTTAATATGTATTGGGGTCAATACCGTGTTTGGGAACCAAAAGGAATTTACCGTAGTTGGAATTTAAGCGGCGATTATTACAATGTTTTGGATTTTGGAGGTCATTTATTAGGACATGGATTAGAATTGAATGGCAATATGAGCTTCAAAAATTTCTGGAATTTCTGGGCGCATGCAAACCTAAATACCAATGGTTTTTCTAATACAATATTACGCGGAGGACCTCGAATGCGCACCCAAGGAAGTAGCAACTTTCAATACAATATCAGCTCCGACAGTAGAAAGAAACTTTACTTTTATGTGTATCATAATTTTGGAAAAGGTTTCGAAGGAAGTTCAAAAAATCTTTCTTTATCAGCTGGTTTGACTTATAAACCTACTAATTTCATGACTGTCACTTTCAATCCTTCTTACAGCAAATCATTTGATGAATTACAATACATAAGTCAAGAAAGCTATACTAGTACGACACGTTATTTGTTTGCTTCAATCAATCAAAAAGTGTTGAGTGCTTCTATTCGCGTTAGCTTGAACTTAACTCCCGATTTAAGTCTGCAATACTGGGGACAACCCTTTATTGCGAGCGGACAGTTTGAAGATTTTAAATACATTGATAATCAAATGGCAGCCAATTACAGCGATCGTTTTCATGTATTCACAAGCAATCAAATAACCACCACTCCAGATGGTTTTGATATCGATGAAAACTTGGATCATACAGTGGATTATTCAATAGGAAAGCCTGATTTTAACGTGCAAGAGTTTTTATCCAATTTAGTTATTCGTTGGGAATACAATCCCGGATCGTCTGTTTATCTGGTTTGGAATCAAACAAGAAACGGTTTTATCGAAAATGGTGATTTAAATGTTGGAAGCGATTTGGATAATTTATTTACCGATAAAGCGCACAATGTATTTTTGGTGAAATTCAGCTATCGGATTGGTTTGTAAACAATAACTTATAATGCACAGAATATCAGTGTGATTATTTCGAATTGGTCGTAATAAAACGCTAGGGTATTGGTGTCTTTGTCGATATTTATTTTTACCTCAGAGGCACTAAGCCACAAAGAAAATTGAATAGGACAACAAATAGTAATTGAATAATAGAACCTTCATCCGATTTGCCAAATTATTTATAAAATTTCCCTTGCCAGCTATCGCGAAGTTCCAATTCTTTTTCGATGCGTTGCAAAATCTGATCGTTACGAATATTGCCCCAGCTCGGGCTTACAAGTAAACGAGGAGGAACTTCTCCGGCAAATCGCTCCACCACAAAATTCGGATTTAGTTTTTCAATAAAATTCACCATAAATTCGATATATTCTTCAAACCCGAACAGTTGATAACGTTCCGGATATTTTAAATATTCTTTTTGCATGGCCGTATCAACAATGATCTGCAATTGATGAAATTTGATATTGTTTAAAGGGAGTTTCGAAACGATTTCAACTTCTGCCATCATTTCTTCTCTACTTTCTCCCGGTAATCCAAAAATTAGGTGTCCGCCCACTTTTATTCCGGCAGCAACGGTTTTTTCAATCGCTTCAATGCTTTGTTCAAACGTATGTTGGCGATTCACCCTCTTCAATGTTTTGTTGTACACAGATTCAATTCCGTATTCTAAAATCACATAATGTGTTTTAGCAACATCTGCAAAAAAACGAAGTTTGTCATCGTCGATACAATCGGGGCGTGTGCCAATAACCAACCCAACTATTTCGTCTTTTTCCAAGGCTGGAGCATAAATTCGTTTCAGGTTTTCTAGAGAAGTATAGGTGTTGGAATACGCTTGAAAATAAGCCAGAAACTTATTTGCTCTGCGGTATCGGTTGGCATGAAACTCAATGCCTTCTTCAATCTGAAGCTCTACGGTTTTGGCTGGTGTATTGTAAGATGGATTAAACGAATCGTTGTTGCAGTAGGTGCAACCGCCTCGCGCTAGCTTGCCATCTCTATTCGGACAAGTAAATCCAGCGTCGATGGTAACTTTTTGTACGCGCTCGCCCATCATTTTTTCAAAATATTGTGCGTAGGCATTAAATCGGCGCTGATGTTTCCAGGGATATTCCATTTGGCAAAAATAACAAAACCCGAAAGCCAATCGACTTTCGGGTTTTTATTTATTCAGATCCTTTAAATTAGGATACTTTTTCTAGTTTTTTCATGATTGAGAAGATGAAAGCAGCAGCAATTAAAGAAAGGATAATGAAAACTACCCAAACTTGCCAAATAGCAACACGAACATAAAGGTAAGAACCAACTCCTAAAAGAAGATTACCTAAAGCTGTAGCGCCTAACCATCCACCTTGCATTAAACCTTGATATTTAGGAGGAGAAACTTTAGATACAAAAGAGATTCCCATTGGGCTTAAGAAAAGTTCAGCAATGGTTAAAGTAAAGTAAGTTCCAATTAACCAACCAGTTCCAACGCGAGCGTGATTAGGATCAGTAAGCATCACATCAAAAGGATCTAATCCAATAGAACCAATCAATAGAATGACAAAACCAAAAGATGCTAAGATCATTCCAATCCCAATTTTACGTGGTGTTGAAGGCTCTTTTTTCTTGCTGTTTAAATAGGCAAATATTCCAACTACAACAGGTGTTAATAGAACAATCATTGTTGGGTTAAAGTGTTGAAATAATTCAGGAGAAAATGCATTTACGGCAGCGTTGGTAGAGTAGAAATAATAGGTTGCAATTGCACCACCGGCTGTAAATAGTAAACTAATTAACTTTCCTTGGGATGAGGTTCCTTTGGTGAAGAAAGTAATTAGTCCTAATAGTCCAACAACAATAGAAAGCAAGGACCAAATATCAAATACAAGATAGGCAGCAGGGCCAACTTCTGTAACAGTATAATCACGAGCAAAGAAACTCATTGTTAAACCATTTTGGTGAAATGCCATCCAGAAAAAGATAACCACTCCAAATACAAGGAACAAAGCAGTCATACGTTGCTTGGTTTCTTCTTTTGACATTTCAATTACTTTTCCGCTAGAATCCGTTTCAGCTTTCTTTACATCAGGTAACATTCTTTTGTAGAGTGTAAAAATGATGAAAGAAACTACCATAGTTGCGGCTGCAACACCAAAGGCGTAGTTGAATCCAGTTCCGTAGGCTGTTAAATAATCACTAGCAAACTGAGACATATCAGTAACTGGCTGTCCACTAAGAGTTACTTTATCAGCTAACATTTGAAGATTGGCGGCATCCGTAGTTGTTAATAAAGAAGCATCGAAAAGGCCATCTGCACCTTTCGCTTTATTGATAAGAGCAGGCAAATCATTATTACGTAAAAAACCATTGGATTTAATGACATAATTGATAATTCCGGCGGCAGCACTTGGTGCAAACAAGGCTCCTACATTTATTCCCATATAAAAAACAGAGAAGGCAGAATCTCTTAAATGCGCATATTTGGGCTCGTCATAAAGTTGACCAACAACAGCTTGCAAGTTGCCTTTAAATAGTCCATTACCTAAGGCAATGACAAATAATGCTATTAATGAGAAAATCAGTCCAAAACCCGGCATAGCCATTAAAATGTATCCGCCTAGCATGGTAACCAAACCAACATAAATAGTTCCTTTATAATTCCGTGTTCGATCGGCAATAAAACCTCCGAATAGAGCTAGTCCGTAAATTGAACCATAGAAGATACTGTAAACAAGTCCCGCGTTTTCTTCGGGCATACCAAATTTCGCCGTAAGGTAAAATACTAAAATTCCCATCATTGTGTAGAAACCAAAGCGTTCTCCCATGTTGGCGAAAAATGCAACATAAAGTCCTTTAGGATGTCCTTTAAACATATTCTTTTTTTTTAGTTAATTAATAATTTTAATTTGAAGTGTACAAAAATAACCAAATTTGGATGCTGTGCAAGCTTTTTTCGTCAGGCGGAAGCCGCTTTTAAGCAAAAAAATGGAATAATTTTAAGTGTTAATCTAATAACATACTAAACTGAATCCGCTTCCGCTCCGTATCTACAGAAAGTACTTTAACTTTCAATTTTTGACCAAGTTGTGCATACTGACTTGGATCGCTTACATAGGTTTTTGCCATTTGACTTTTATGCACCAATCCATCCTGATGAACTCCAACATCTACAAAAGCCCCAAAAGCTGTAATATTTGTAATAATTCCCGGTAAAATCATGCCTGTTTTTAGATCATTGATGTGGTTCACGCTGGAATCAAACTCCCAAATTTTAAAGTCAGAGCGCGGATCAAGGCCGGGTTTAAGTAATTCTTTTTTGATATCATTTAAAGTAGCTAAACCAAATTGCTCATTTTGGTAATTTTCTAATTTTAGCTTGTCTAACGCTTCTTTATTCCCAATTAATTCTGCCACGGGAAGCTTTAGGTCTTTGGCCATTTTTTCAACTAAACTATACGATTCAGGATGAACAGCACTTGCATCTAAAGGATTTTCTCCATTGTGTACACGCACAAATCCTGCACTTTGCTCGAAAGCTTTTTCGCCAAATCGTTTTACTTTTAAAAGTTCTTTTCTGTTTTTAAAATTGCCTTTTTCTCTCCGATAAGCCATGATGTTTTCAGCCAAAACCGGTCCAACTCCCGAAACGTAAGTAAGCAATTGTTTGCTCGATGTATTTAGATCAACGCCAACAGCATTCACACAACTTACCACTTCTTCGTCTAAACTTTTGCTTAATAAACTTTGGTCTACATCGTGTTGGTATTGTCCTACTCCAATCGCTTGAGGTTCAATCTTTACTAGTTCAGACAAAGGATCGATTAATCTTCTGCCAATCGAAATTGCTCCACGAACCGTTACGTCGTATTCCGGAAATTCTTCTCGGGCAACAGCTGAGGCTGAATACACAGAAGCGCCACTTTCGCTCACCATGATGGATTTTACCGATTGATTAAAACGGATTCTCCGAACCAAGTTTTCAGTTTCTCTTCCAGCAGTTCCATTTCCAATCGCTATCACATCAATTTTATACATGCTAACCAGTTGTTCTATTTTATTAATTGCTTGCTTGCTTTGGTTTTGAGGCGCATGTGGATAAATAGTTTCGTTATGTAAAAAATCGCCGTTTTCGTTCAGACAAACCAATTTGCAACCGGTTCTAAATCCAGGATCGATGGCCAAAACCCGTTTATTTCGCATGGACGATCCCATCAGCAATTGCTTTAGATTAGTTGAAAATATTCGGATTGCTTCGGTATCTGCCTTTTCTTTGGCGTTTTTTGTTAGTTCCGTTTCCAGCGATGGTTTTAATAAGCGGGAATAGCAATCTCTTGTCGTTTTTAACAAATATTCTTTTGTTGTAGAACCGTGTTTTATAAAATATTCATCAAGAATTTGAAGGGCTCTTTCTGGATCCGGCTGGACATGAATTCTTAAAAATCCTTCGTTTTGTCCTCTGAAAATTGCTAATAATCGGTGCGATGGAATGCTTTTGATGTTTTCTGCCCAATCAAAATACATTTCGAATTTCTGAGCTTCTTCTTTTTTTGTGCCGATTACTTTGGATGTTATTTGTGCTTCTCGCTCAAAAAGTCGGCGCAATCTTTTTCGGATACTTGCATTTTCATTCATCCATTCTGCTACAATATCCATTGCTCCTTTCAAAGCCGTTTCTACATCATTAACTCCTTTTGATGCATTGATATAGCGAGTAACTGCTTCTTCGATGTTTGTTGAATTTTGTGCCATTAACATTTTGGCCAAAGGCTCCAATCCTTGTTCGATGGCGATGCTGGCGCGTGTTTTTCGTTTGGGCTTAAAGGGTAAATAAAGATCTTCTAATTCTGATAAATTGTCTGTTTGATTGATTTTATTTTCCAATTCTGTGGAGAGAACACCCAATTCGTTTAGACTTTCAAGAATACTTTGTTTTCGCTTTTGAAGTGTTAAGTAAAGATTGGATAAATCTCGAATGGATTTAATTTGAACTTCGTCTAGTTGCCCTGTTCGTTCTTTTCTATAGCGAGCAATGAATGGGATTGTGGCTCCACTGTCGAGCAATTCAAGTGTATTCTCAACTTGATAAGTTTGAATGTTTAATTCGGAACAAATTTTAGAAATCATTCTTTGATTGTTGATTATTTATTAGTTGAAAAGAGCTTGTGCAAGTGCACTATTTGTGGAAGAAGAAGTTCGCTTCCGCTATTATTTATAATGTAATCGGCTGCTTTTTCTTTTCTTTCATCGCTCCATTGATTGTTCATTCGAGCCAAAACGTCTTCTTGGTTCGATTTATCTCTTTGCATAACTCTTTCAAGTCGGGTTGCTTGCGGAGCGCTAACCACAATAATTTTGTCGAAAAGATCGGTAAAACCATTTTCGAATAAAATAGCAGCTTCTTGTATTACATAACTAAACTGATTATGTGTTGAGCTCCATCGTTTAAATTCGTTTCGCAGTTCGGGATGGATAAGTGCGTTTAATTTATTTAGCTCTGATTTGTTATTAAAAACGATAGCAGCAAGCTTTTTCCGATCGATTCTATTTGTTGTAATGTCTTCGATTTCTTCACCAAAAGTGCTGATTAAAACACCTCTCAATGCATCGCTATCTAGTATTTTTTTTGCTTCAATATCTGCATAAAATACTGGCGTTCCGAGTTTTTCGAATAACTGACAAACCAAAGATTTACCACTTCCAATATTTCCGGTGAGACCTATTTTTAGCATTATTTTAAAATGATATATTCTGCGGTAGCTGGATAAATATTACTTACGATAACCGTTTTAGGTTGCAATGCAAGCTCGAGTTTTAGTTTCCCACTTTCGTTGGGAACAAGAATTGCTTTAACCATGAAAGAATTGGGGTTAATTTTAGTGTAATCTTTTAGAGCTACTTGGTAGGTTACGGTCACTTCGGAAGGAAAGACTTTGTAGTGTATTCCTACTTTTCCTTCCACTTGAATTGGTAGTTTTAGTTTTCCTTCGGTATATTCTTCTACATCCAAGGCTAGATGTATTTTTTTCTGAGTGCTAATTAATCCCGTATTCAAAAAATCTATTCGCAACATGGTATCAATATCTGTACTTAGGTTTGCAAATTTGCAAGGAACAGTTGTTAATGATTGAACTCGATCTAACTCGGAAGCAGGCCCAAAAACTTCAATACTATCGGGGCTTATTTTTAGCTCTTGATAAGCTTTATAGCGGGGATTGAAATTTATTTCGTAAATAGGAATGACCTTCAGTTTTTTAGATGCTAAATTTTCAAAATGGAAAAGAATACTATCTGGGCGAACACTGATGATTTGTTCGGCAGACTTAAATTTATTTTCAAAAATAGCGTGTAAAGAAGAACTGAGAATATAATAATTTTGAATCCCATTTTGCGTTTTCAAATGCTTTGCTTGCGAAAAATCGATGTTTATCTTTTCATTTCCATGGAATAGCATTTGTCCGATGATATCAAAACCGTCGTCGGTGGTTTTAATTTCTAGAATGGAATCTGGCTTATTTACAAGCACTTTATCAATAGGATAATTAGTAAAAACCAATTTGATATCTTGCTCTGTTTGGAAATCGTTCGAAATTTTAATCAATAACCAGAGTCCGAAAGCAATAAGCAAGGAAATTAAAAAAGTAGTTGTGCGCTGATCAATAATAAATTTCTTCATCGGGAAGTGATTTAGCTGAGGTGTAAAGATAAAAAAGCTTTTTGTGTTGAGTAAAAATCTCCTCACAAAAAGCTTCTAATTCAAGGCTTTCTTAAAATTATCTTTGCTGACCTACCACTGTTCCTTGCGGAAGAATAGCGCTTTTTTCAATTTTTAATTTTCCTTGTCCTTCTGTTTCAATGGTTACAGTTGTTTCGTCGATGCTAAGAACTTTACCATGAATACCACCAAGAGTAATTATTTTATCTCCTTTTTTTAATTCTTCACGAAATTTACGTTGTTCTTTGCTTTTCTTCATTTGTGGACGAATAAAAAAGAAATAGAAAACGATTACAATTAATACTAAAGGTAAAAACGACATTAAGCCGCCTTGTTGAGCTCCTTCTTGAGGTGCCATAAGTAAGATTGATAATAGATTCATTGTATATAACTTGATTTGATTTAATTAATTTCTTTGTCAACAACCTGAGCTTGAATATTTAATACCGTTGTTTCGGGTTGTGTATTTGCTTTTACTGAAATGGTTTTATTTTGCATTCCTGTTCGATGTGAACTGTTAAACGTCACTTGAATTCTTCCTTTTTCGCCTGGTTTAATCAAGCCTTTTGTGTAATCCGATGCAGTACATCCGCAGCTGGTTCCCACATTTTGAATTTCCAAATCATTGTTTCCAGTATT
Organism: Bacteroidales bacterium; assembly: GCA_016933745.1. GTDB lineage: Bacteria > Bacteroidota > Bacteroidia > Bacteroidales > UBA12170 > UBA12170. The sequence continues at coordinate 10,459 of JAFGAK010000311.1, read as the reverse complement.
TGAAAATTTAAAACTATAAGTTACTTTTTCACCATCGACCACTGCACCAAAATCATGTGAAGTTTTCTCAAAGGAAATACTCGTTGTTTCTTTTCCAACGCTATTCTCTACAGCCGTATTTGCACTCCGGCTAGCGCATGAAATCAAGCCAAGTAGTAAAAATAAAGTCCATAAATTAAAAGCAAAGCGTTTCATTACCTTCTGAATTTAGCTGCAAAAGTAACAAAAACTGTTTATTGCGATTGTTTTTTAGTAAATCTTAACGTGCCGGCTTGATTCACTATCCGGAGAAAAATGATTTTGAAATGAAAGCGGAATTTCTTCAGTAAGTTTTATGTATTTTTGATGCGTATTAAAAGAAGGATGATGCGTATTTATTTAATCGGATACATGGGTTCAGGAAAAAGTAGTGTAGGTAAAAAGCTGGCGCACAGAATGAATTATGCATTTCTTGATTTGGATGAATATTTGGAAAACGATCAAAAGAAAAGCGTGAGTGAATTATTTGCTGAAAAAGGTGAAGCGGCTTTTCGAATGCTCGAACGTATGGCTTTGCATCATACTTTCTCATTGGAAAACTGTATCATTTCTACTGGTGGAGGTACACCCGTTTATTTCGATAATATCGATTTGATGAAAAAGCATGGTTTGTGCATTTATCTTAAAGCGAGCATTGATGTGGTACTAAATCGATTGCAACATCATCTGGATACGCGACCATTACTAGCCAAATTGAGTAAAGAAGAACTTGCTGAATTTATTCAAAACCAGTTGATTGAAAGGTCTCCTTTTTACGAAAAAGCAACCATTCATATAGATGCAAAAAACCTTACACCGGCGCAATTGCATCAGCAAATTAATCTTTGGAAAGAAGCGTCTAACTCTATTTAAATCAGTTCCAACAAAGCAATATTTTCCACATGGTGTGTTTGCGGAAACATATCAATGGGTTGTACTTTGGTAACCTTGTATTTCGATTTTAGTAAATCGATATCGCGTACTTGAGTGGCCGGGTTGCAACTAATATAAACAATACGTTTGGCTTCCAGCTCCAACAATTGATTCACTACTTTTTCGTGCATTCCGGCTCTGGGAGGATCGGTGATTACCACATCGGCTTTGCCATTTTCTGCTATAAATTCCGCAGTAAAAACTTTGGCCATATCACCTGCATAAAATACCGTATTATCGATTGAATTAATTTTTGAGTTGACTTTTGCGTCTTCGATGGCTTCTTCAACATATTCGATACCAATCACTTTTTTTGCCTTTTTTGCCACAAAATTGGCAATTGTGCCAGTGCCTGTGTACAAATCGTAAACCACTTCATTGCCAGTTAAATGTGCGTATTCGCGTGCGATTTTATACATTTGATAGGCTTGTTCAGAGTTGGTTTGATAAAAAGAAATGGGTCCAATTTTAAATTCAATCTCTTCCATTTTTTCTAAAATAAATGGATTTCCTTTAAAAAGTTGCACTTGCATTCCGTTTAAAGTATCGTTTGAATTTGTGTTGATCACATACATCAACGAAGTAATCTCAGGGAAATTATCAGCCAAATGATTGAGTAATAAGTGGAGTGTTGATGCATCGTCGGTATTAACAACCAAAATGACCATCAGATCTCCGGTAGATGCAGTTCGAATAATCAAATTCCTCAAATAACCTTCTCTTCTTCGGGCGCTATGAAAACTAATTTTATGTTCAATGGCAAAATCTCGAATACTCAAACGTATGGCGTTGGATGGTTCTTGTTGCAAATAGCAGTTATCGATATCTAAAATTCGATCGAACATTTTAGGAAGATGAAATCCTAGTCCGTCCATATTTTGTTCTTGAAAATCGATGCTTCGATCAAAGTCAGAAAGCCATTTTCGGTTTGAAAAAGTGTATTCTAATTTATTTCGATAAAAGTAAATTTTTTCGGAAGCCAAAATAGGGAAGTGTTCAGGAAACTCAAAATTCCCTAGGTGCTGATAATTTTCTAAAACTTGTTGTTGTTTGGTTTTAAGCTGAAGTGGATAATCTATCATTTGCCATTTGCATCCACCGCATGTGCCAAAATGCTCACATTTAGGTTCTATTCGGAGGACGGATTTTTTATGAAATCGAATGGCTTTCCCTTCTCCAAAACTTGATCTGGAACGCGTAAGCTGAATATCAATCACATCGCCCGGAACAGTTAACGGAACAAAAACGACTTTATCGTCCACACGTGCCAGTGATTTTCCTTCGGCAGCAAAACTCTTAATTTCTACGTTTTCAAGAATTGGTAATACCCGATTTCTGCTATTTCTTCTTCCCATAAATTAATTTGCTAATTTGCTGATGTGCTAATACCATTTAACTGATTATCTTTTATTTACGAAATGTGGAATCGCCAGATTATCCCATTAAACATATTCTTTAGCGATTGTTTCGCCTCTTATTACTCTTAATCCGTTGAAAGCGAGCGCTCTCATTTCATCTTCGCCAGGATAAATATGAACCGGAGCCATTTTATGAACACGTTGAGAGATTTGATTGACAAACCATTTGCTATGAGCAATACCTCCTGTAATCAAAATTCCATCAACAACTCCACAAAGAACGGCATACATGGCTCCAACTTCTTTCGCAACTTGATAGGCCATGGCTTCGAATATTTTCTTGGCTTCTTCATCACCTTCTTGAGCACGCTTTTCGATATCGTATGCGCTGTTGGTTCCCAAATAAGCAACCAATCCGCCATTCCCTTTATTCATTTTTAATACTTCTTCTAATGTGTATTTTCCACTATAACATAACCGAATAAGCGATCCTACTGGAAGTGTTCCGGTACGTTCGGGAGAAAACGGTCCATCGCCATCCAAGCCTTGGTTTACATCAACAACTCGTCCTTTTTTGTGCGCACCAACGGTAATTCCTCCTCCTAAATGAACCACAATTAAGTTCATGTCTTCGTATTTTTGCATGAGCGAACGAGCATGCTGGCGGGCAACCGCTTTTTGATTTAGAGCATGGAAAATGGAGATTCGTGGAAGCAAAGGGTGACCAGAGTATCTGGCGATATCATCCAACTCATCTACTACCACAGGATTTGCAATATATGCTTTGGCATCAGGCAGATTTTTTGCCATGTCGGCAGCAATAAGACCGCCTAAATTACTGGCATGTTCAGCTCCTAGAGGACTGTTAATTAGGTCCCGTTTCATGGCTTCGTTTACAATGTAAACGCCAGATTCTATGGGCTTTACTAATCCACCCCGACCCACAATGGCACGGACTAAATCAAGTCGTATTTCAGCATCATTGAGTATTTTGCAAATGATGTTTTTTCGATACTCAAATTGATCTGTTATTTTTTTAAATGGAGCGAGTTCTTCGGGTGTATGGGTAATGTTTTTGATTAAAACCGGCGTCTCATTCTCATAGACTGCAATCTTAGTAGAAGTAGATCCTGGGTTAATTGCGATTACGCGAATTCCATTGCTTAATTTCATTTTCTCCGCTTTTGAAAGGTCAGTCTATATTTTTTTAATCAAAGTAATAGCTAGGCTTGTATGGCCGCTAATCCAATACTGTATAATTTTGTTTGAACACTATCGCCACGGGAAGAAAGGACTGCAGGCACTTTTGCTCCCAGAACCATTGCTCCTAAAACAGCACCAGCTAGTTTGGTGTTCGTTTTATAAAATACATTCCCGGCTTCGATATTTGGAAAAACCAAGCAATCTGCATCACCAGCAACTTTTCCGCCTAATTTTTTAATTTTCGCACTTTCTTTATCAATCGCAACATCTAAAGCCAATGGTCCATCCACAAACGCATTTTTAAATTGACCGCGTTCAGCCATTTTAGAAAGTACAGCAGCATCTAAGGTTGCTTGCATTTTTAAGGAAACTTGTTCAGAAGCTGCAATAATTGCCACTTTGGGCTGTTGTATTCCTAGCGACTGAGCTGTTTTTATCAAATAATTAGTAATGGCAATTTTTTCTGGCATTTCAGGTGATGGAATGATTGCAACATCTCCATAAATAAGCAATTTGGAATAAGCCGGAGTTTCCATAACCGTCACATGACTCAAGATGGCTTTAGGAAGCACTAATCCGCTTTCTTTATTTAGCAAAGCTCTCATATACTGATCGGTGCTAACCAATCCTTTCATGATAAAATCGCCTTTTCCTTGATTGATAAGGATACAGGCAGCATGTGCTGCTTTTTGTGGATCGCTTTCTTGAACCATTTCGAATTTTGTGCTATCAATTCCTTCAGCCTGACAAACCGCTTTCATGGTGTCGATATCTCCAACCAATGTTGCTTCAATGATTCCTAAATCAACCGCTTTGCTAACAGCTTCGATGGTGTGAGCATCGTTGGCATAAGCCGCTACCAGTCTTTTTTTATTCTTGTTTTTTAGTTCTGCAAAAAGTTGATTTAAATGTGTGATAGCCATAATCTGTATTTCTATAAATTTTCGGTATGCAAAATTAGTTAAAACTAAGGATTCTACTTGCTTTTCTTTCTTATTTAGAATAAAAGTTAATCATGTTTTCAATTGCTTCTGCGCATGCATCGCAAAAATGGTCACCATCAAAAGTCTTCATCAAACAATCTTTCTTAGGTCGGTAAATTCCTTTGGCAGAGTATCCTCCACCTTCAAAAACACCCATTGAATTTTGATACATCGTTGAATCAGGTGTTGGAATTGGAATGCTATCCGCAATTAAATGTCCCCATTTGGAATCAAAATGGACCAATGTAGTAATGTTTGGTTCCCAAGGTTCTACTTCGAGATTGTAAAAATCGTTGTACGAAGTAGAGTTATCGTAGTATTCATCACCTAAACCAGCAAAGCCATGTCCGAGTTCGTGTATAAATATTTTGCCTGCTTCTTTGTTAGAATTCACGCTGATATTATAATGGTTTAAGATGGCACCACCACCGTATTTTGTAGTATTTACTAAGATGTAAATTTGATCGTAAGCTACGTTTGCTGCAACATTTCGTACGTCTTTGTTCTCCGTAGTCATGCAGTAGCGTTCGCTGTCGAAAGTATAGAAACTAGTTCCCAACAAGGTGTTTTTCCAAACAGAATCTTTGGGTATATCAGCTCCTGATTCTTCAGAAGGAGCCAAAACGCCTGAAATATTAAAGCGATCTTTGTACTTGGAATAGGGATAATAATTGAAAAGTACTTGAGCAAACTTATCACAATCTTTAATAAAAAGATTCATCTCCTCTTTTGTATAACCATCCGGCAAAATGACAATATCGACTTTTTCGGATGGATCGCCTTGCACTAAAGCTTGATATATCGGATATTCATTTTTCAAGCCATGTTTGATAAAGTAGTTTTTGGGATCGATCGTATATTCAACTTGCTTAATTAATTTTCCTTTCCAATTCCGCGAATAAAGCTTAATAATTACTGGATTTATTGGCATTGGGATTACAATGGTTTCTTGAAAACTTTTTGAAACTTCTTTTGATTCCAACGTTGTTTGCCATTCAGCAAATAGGGTGGAATATCCGCGCGAATAGATGAGTGCTCCTGACTTTTGATCATACACTTCGAAGAAATACTTTCCGTATTTAAAAGAGTCGATTAAATTCGTTTTGGAACCTCCCCAATATGGTTCGGCAATGATTTCGTCTAAAAAATAAAATTCCTGATCATGATTTCCGGCATGCGTATAATCGATGCGTAAGCTTTGATTTGAAAAGAAGGAATCGAACTGAGCGAACGAAAAATTGCTGATTAATAGGAAAAATAGGAGGTAGCTTATTTTTTTCATTGTCCTGGTTTTTTGTGAAAAATAGCCTGAATTTGAGTGCTTTATATTGAATTTAGAGTTGTTCGTTTTCTTTATCGACTAATTTTTTGAGCATAAAAAGTGCCGTTAGTGCTGCTCTTCGAATATTTCTTCCACGGTGTTCGCCAAAATGATATTTTGCGGCTTCAACGCCATTTGGTCCGGCAATGGCGATCCACGTTGTGCCAACAGGTTTTTCTTCTGTTCCACCATTGGGACCGGCAATTCCGGATGTTGCAATCGAATAATCCGTTCCGAATTTTGTTTTTACGCCCAACGCCATTTCTTTCACCACGCTTTCGCTTACTGCGCCGTCTTTTTCAAGATTCGAATTGGATACATTTAATACAGATGATTTGATATCATTGGAATAAACAATTGCTGATCCTTTATAATAATTAGAGCTTCCGGCAATGGTCGTAATTAGATGAGCAATATAACCTCCTGTGCAACTTTCTGCGGTCGACAACGTTTTATGATTTTTTTTAAGGCTTTCGCCGATTGCTTCTTCCAATAATAGGTCGTCGTAACCGTAAATTAAATCGCCAATTAGTTTATTTAAATCACTGACCAGTTGATTGATTTTTTCCAAGCAAACTTCTTTGTTTTCACCAATGGCTGATAATCTTAAACGCACGATTCCCGGCTGTGGTAAATAGGCGAGTTTGATATTTTTCGGTAAAGCATTTTCCCAATCTTCAATTTTTTTAGCTAAAAATGATTCGCCAACACCTTGTGTCATAATGGTTCGATGAAGAATAACAGGTGTTTTAAATTTAGCTTTAAGTTTGGGGATCACTTCGTCTTCCATCATCGTTTTCATTTCAAATGGAACGCCCGGCATGGAAACTAAAACTTTGCCGTCTTTTTCAAACCACATTCCAGAAGCCGTTCCGTTACTGTTTGGGATACGAATACAACTGGCTGGCAATTTGGCTTGGTCTCTATTAACTTTGGTGACTTCGAAATGGCGCATTTTAAAAATTTGCTGAATCGTTGCGAATGCTTCTTCGTTAAATTGCAAATCCGTATTGAAATATTCACATAAAGTATGTTTCGTAATATCATCTTTGGTAGGTCCTAAACCACCTGTTAATAAAATAATATCGGCATTTTGAAAAGCAGAATCGATGCTAGTCATAATTGCTTGTTTATCGTCTGCAATTGCTTTTATTTCGCTGACATTTATACCGTTACGATTCAATACTTCGCTCATCCAAGAAGCGTTGGTATTCACTACTTGCCCAATCAGCAATTCATCTCCTATACTAATAATTTGTGCAATCATTTTTAATATTTGAAATTTCGTACATTTGTAAGTGTCAAATCGGTTGAAGTTTCCGTAGTAATTTGGCTTAGCGTCTGCAAAAGCCATGATTTTACAACGAAAAACCAATAAGGGTTTGACATTTTATTTTTAAGACAAAATTACATTAAATATCCTTTGACCCATGAACAGAATAGCTGAATCTGAACTGATACTAAATCCGGACGGTAGTATTTATCACTTAAAATTGAAACCGGAAAATATTGCTGATGATATTATTGTTGTTGGAGATCCAGGTCGAGTGCCGGTTCTATCCGCTTATTTTGATAAAATCGAATTTAAGCAAAGCAACCGCGAAATTGTTACTCACACAGGATACATTGGAAAAAAACGATTGACGGTACTTTCAACCGGAATGGGAACCGATAATTTGGATATTGTCATCAACGAGTTGGATGCGATTGTCAATATTGATCTGGAACAGCGAATTCCTAAAACAGAACATAAAGCGTTGAATATTATTCGACTAGGAACTTCAGGCGCCATGCAAGAAGATATCCCGGTAGGAAGCTATGTTATGTCGACACACGGAATTGGTTTGGATGGATTGATGCGCTTTTATGCAGCTGGCAACGAAATAGAAGATAAAGCGTTAACCGAAGCATTCCTAAAGCAAACGCATTGGCCTTCAGATTTACCAAAAGCTTATATTGTTGAAGGAAGTAATGATTTGATGAAAAGAATGGAAAAAGGATATGTAAGAGGAATTACAGCAACAGCCCCAGGTTTTTTTGGTCCACAAGGTCGTGTTTTACGTTTGCCTTTAGCCTATCCAGATTTAAATGATCGGATTTCTGCTTTTTCTTACGAAGGCTATCGGATTACAAACTTCGAAATGGAGACTTCTGCTTTGTATGGTTTGTCTAAAGCTTTAGGCCATAATGCAATGACCGTTTGTGCGATCATTGCCAATCGATTGCGTAAAGAATATGCCAAAGATTATAAACCAAGTGTTACTGCGCTTATTGAGGATTTGCTGGAAAAACTTTCTAAATAATTAGATTTTAAAAAGTCCTGTCAGTTAAAAAAAATTTGACAGGATTTTTTGTTTTTAATAGCCTCTTATTTTGCCAATTCAATTGTTTTATTTCTATTTTTTCGCTATTCTTGTATAGCTTTTTTGAACCATGTAATCCTAACTGATAAAAAATAGAACCATGAAAAAATTAATCATTCCTTTTGTTCTCATCATGTTTGCCTTGGTGGCATGTGATAAAGAATCGGATAATCCAGCCGAAGATACCCTCTATGTAAAATTTATAAACGATGCAAGTTCGGAGTTTACAATTACCACGATTGAACTTCGCTCTAGAGGAATTGCCGGACAAGAAAATCAACCCATTGGTGAGTGGGGAAGTAATGTTTTAACTGGAGGCGAAACGCTTGCTCCTGGTGCTTCTAAGTTTTTTACTCTTGATATTCCAACTTCTAATTGGAGCGAATACCGAATTGGAGTAAACGACGGAACAGGAACTACCGTGATGGTTCAGCAAAGTGATAATGTTGGTGTCGACAGCGATTTGCCAATTACACATTGGGGTGGCGACGATAGAACGGTTAGCGTAATTGTAAGATACAATGCTAATTACGATCTGATATACATCGCCGGCTGGAGCGATTGGGTTGGAATTGATAAATAATTGGATTGGATAATTCTCTGAAAATTTTAAAAATCTGAGATAGAATCGGGAATGTAATTCCTTAAAATGGAATTGATCATCTGGCTATAAGCTTCTCCGTTTTCGCTGTAACCAGTAATGCTTTCTGCTAATTTAGATAAGGAAGTTCCAGAATGATTGTAGAGATAATTCATGCGCTCGTCTCTAAAAGCTTGCATGCCTCTTTTTGAGTTAAGAAATAAGATGTAATCACTTACCGATTCTTGGGCGCTTTCATACGCTTTAACGGCTATGTCTTCTTCAATTGATTCCTCCGCAGTTAATCCGCAGCCCGGATTGTAACAATGGATTCCGAAATAAGCATTTCCTTCAACACAAAAGCGGGATTTCCCCCAACCTGATTCGATGGCAGCTTGTGCTAGTGCCAAGCGAATAGGAATGATATCCACTCTACTCAATAACTCTTTTAGATATTCTATTTGCTCTTCTTTCCCGATTTTCGCTAAATCAAAATTTCGATCGCCGCGGTATTTACGTGCAAGTGAACTGACCCATCTTTGTTCCGGTAAGCGAATTTCTTTATTTGTTTCAACCGCCTCCAAGATTTGTTCCAGACTTTTTCGTTCTTGTAAAACATCTTGGTTACTTTTTTTAACCATAGGAATGAGGTTTAAAATAAACTTCTGATGCCCTTTCTCCATTGGATATTTGTTAGCAAAAAGTCCGGAGTTTGGCTTAATGTTGATTGCAAAATCGGGGTTGTAACTTTGTTTGGGCAAAGCGAAAAATAGAAAAGCGAGAAGACCTAAAAGTAAAGAGGGTTTTGAGAAAAGTTTATTCATCGCAGATCAAAATAGATGTTCATTCAATAAATTTAGTCAATTACCTTGGCGGGCAAAATTAACAATTCCTGTTTAATAAGTTTTAATTTTTTTAAGACAGACTCTCATATTCACGTCTAAATTTGTAAAAGAAGCCTTAACTGCTATGAATCTAACTAAAGCTAAAACTACAGAACTTAATGCGCTCGTTCAATTACTCGACGATCCGGATTTAGCAGTTTACAATCAAGTGGAGGAGCGAATCTTAAATTTTGGTGAAGGTGCTATTGATTTACTTGAAGAAGCATTTAAAAAAAGTCACGATTTAGAACTAACAGTTCGCATCGAAGCACTCACCCAAAAAATTCAATTTAAATCAGTTTATCATAAATTAGAAGAATGGAAAGTAAACGGCCAGTTTAGTCTATTTGATGCGGCTATCATTGTGGCATCGATGCATTATGCTCGACTCGACACGGTCAGTCTTCGAAAAGAAATGGATCGGATTACTCGAGATGTTTGGTTAGAGATGAACGAAGAACTAACTCCTTTGGAAAGAGTTCAAATCTTAAATCACATTTTCTTTGAAATCTATGCATTTAGTGGAAATAAAGGCAATCTTTCATCTCCTGCAAATTCAATTATTAAAGATGTTCTAGATGAGAAAAAAGGAAACTCAGTAAGTTTGAGTATTCTATATCTGGAAATAGCGCGGCGATTAAATATGCCTATTTATGGAATCGATTTACCGCAAAACTTTGTTCTTGCTTACGTGAATAATGAAAGTGTTTTGTCGGCAAAGCACCGTGTGCTTTTTTACATCAATCCATTTAATAAAGGAGTGATCTTTACCAAGAAAGACATCGATAACTTCCTCAAACAAATCAATGAGCAGCC
>JAFGAK010000310.1 GCA_016933745.1 Bacteroidales bacterium | reverse complement strand
ATTCCGTCTTCGTTCGAAACCGTTCCTAGCGTGCTACTCTGTAAGGAAATGGCAGTATAAGGCAGTGCTTCTTTTGATTCAAGATCGCGAATCAATCCACCAAATAACAAAGCTTTGCTTTCCGTTGGAATTGTATTTATTATTTTTGGAGATGAATGGAGATCTTGTTCAAAAATAACCAATTGGTTCTCAATAATCTGATAATTAAGCGTAGGGTTTGACAACAGGCTGTCTAAAATTAGGCAGAGCGGAACATCATTAAATTCTGCATGAACGGTTCGTTTAACTGGAATCAGATTTGAATTAAAGGTAAAATGCAAGTTGGTTTTACTTTCGATTAAATTTAAAGCAGAATCAACAGAAATGGAATTAAAAGAAAAGCTTGAAAGTTGAAATAGTTTGTCCGATTCTTGTGCGTTACTTCGCAAAAAAAACAAGGAAAAGAGCAATATATAAGCAATCTTTCGCAATTATTTAAGGTGTTGATGCATAAAGAACGATTTGGTTTCCATCCATTTTTTGTTTCAAGTCAAAGGTAAGACAAATGGCTTTGAGCAAGGCATTTACTTCGATCTGATCGTATTTAGATGTGAGTTTGTAATTTTCCAATGCTTCGGATTCGAGTTTAATTTGTACAGCATAAGCTCGATTTAAAGTTCGCACAACTTCCGACATGGGTGTATTTCTAAACTCGATCAATTTCGTTTTCCAAGCTAAATAATTAATATCTGCAGGTAATTGATTTTGAAACACTTGATTCTGAAGGCTTGTAAACTCACCTTTTACGAGCACCCTATTTTTGGATGGATCCGAAATTTCTTCTACTTTCACTTTGCCCGACGAAACCAAGACTTCTACATTCTTTTGAAGAGCATCTGTTTTTACATTGAACGAAGTTCCAAGTACCTTAATAAATGCACTTTCGGTTTGAATAATGAAAGGATGAGCGGCATCCGGCTGCACTTCAAAATAAGCTTCACCGCTGAGCTTTACATGACGTTCTTTGCCATTGAATTCCGTTGGATAGGTCAATGAACTATTGCCGTTTAAATAAACAACGGACCCGTCGGGAAGTTCCACTTGACTTTGGTTGTAAGCCGTTTGAGTCAGCTCTAACTTGGGATTAGAAACTGATAATTTAAACAAACCATATCCAATACTTAGTAAAATGAACAGACTTGCCGCTGCAGCAAAAAGATAAGTTGGTTTAAACACAACACGCTTTTTAGCAACAACGTTCTCTTCTTGAATTCTAAAATTTAATTTATTCCAAGCTGCTTCTGTTTGGGCATCGTGCATAAACTCCACTTTATCAATTTGATCCATTTTTGTCTTGATGTCCATAAGCAACTCCTTTCCATCATGTTCTTCGGCCCAAATTTCAATCTTCTTTTTCTCTTCCAAAGAGATTTCATTCGAAAACCAAGCGGTTATATTTTCCCAATACGTATATTCTTCTTTCATCTTCATTTCTTAGTTTGCAGCATAATCATTTAAATGCTCTCTGATAT
>JAFGAK010000028.1 GCA_016933745.1 Bacteroidales bacterium | reverse complement strand
CCTTCAAACATGCCTTTTTTGGCTCTTCCTTTTCCAAGATGTTGGACCATTTGGGTAATTCCTGCTCGTGCGTTTTCCAAGGCTTTCAATTCCGAATGAAACGTATTTTTGAGCAATCTCACCGGAACGATTTTTTTAAGCATTAGTTCTGTATCGCCTTCTTGCGCTTGAATAATTTTCTGTTTAAAATCGGGATGAGCAGAAGATTCCAATGAGGCTACAAATCGACTTCCAACCTGCACCGCTTCTGCCCCTAAAGCCATGGCGGCTAACATCGATTTTCCGCAAGCAATTCCTCCGGCAGCAATCAAAGGCAAATCGGTTGTTTTACGAACCAGCGGAATCAATGCCATGGTCGTTGTTTCTTCAAAACCATTGTGTCCGCCTGCTTCAAAACCTTCGGCAACAATAGCATCTACTCCAGCCTCCACGCATTTAAGCGCAAATTTTGTATTCGCAATCACATGTGCTACTTTGATTCCGTTTTCTTTTAAAAAAGCGGTGTATTTTTGGGGATTACCGGCCGAAGTAAAAACAATCGGCACTTTTTCTTCCAGAATAATCTGAATGTGCTCCTCTATTTGTGGATACAACAAAGGTAGGTTAACACCAAATGGTTTATCTGTGCTTGCTTTTACTTTTCGAATTTGTGCTCTTAAAACTTCGGGATACATCGATCCGGCGCCAATTAGACCCAACCCTCCGGCTTTGCTAACAGCAGATGCTAATTCCCATCCACTACACCAGATCATTCCTCCTTGAATAATTGGATATTGAATATTAAATAATTCGCAAATTCTATTCATACAATGATCTATTTTAGAATCATGAATTGTTGTCGGATTTCAGCTCCAAAATTCGGCTCAAAATTGACCAATTCTTTTTTGGTTTTGGTATCGATTAACTTTAAACTGCCTTTTATTGTATAATTTTTCGGATTGGTGATACCGTTTCCTTCCTGATCATAGACAATGAATTCATAACATCCGGCTTCTAATTTTAAATCAAAAGTATAGGTTGAATCGTTTTCGAGCGAATTTGCTTCGAAAAGAGGAATTCCCATATCGTCAACCAATTCTAAAATATTTTCTGATGCCTTACAATTTGTATGAAACTGTATGCTGATATTGCTAGGAAATACCGGAGCTGAATTGAGTTCCGAAGTTAATTGGTTGTTCACATTGTATTCATCGGCTTTTTTATTTACTTCTGTTACGGCAACAAAAAACTCAGTTGGCTTATTTTGATGATTATAGAAATACCAATTTAAAGGAGGCAGATAAACGATTTCTTCTTCCATAAAAGCCAATTCTCCTCTCCAGCGATAGCGATTTTCTTTTTTCTGATCGATGCCATATTCAATAAGAACCGTTCTCAAGGTGTCTGATCCCGTGTTTTTTACACGAATAACCGGAGAGCTACAAATTGGATTGTACCTTTTATGCAATTTACTTTTGTTTGGAGCAAGAATTTCTATAATCGCGGCATCGTTACTACTGTTAGCCTGGCTATATAAAATCAGGTTTGCAGATAAAACATAATTAAGCAACAATGGATTTTCTTTGGCGGCTTCTTGCAACTGAAGTCCAATATTTAACGTGGTATCTGTACCTAAGGCAATGAAATGGTCGTACACGCGTAATGCCTGTCCGGGGCACCAATTGGCACGAGAATAATTCCAAGGACCTTCTTGAGGAAACAGTGCATTTAATCCGCAATCGTCGCGCCAAACCGGACGTTTAGCCACTGTTTGACTATTGATATTGAGAAAATAAAATTTACTGCAATCCGCTTCTGAGGTTGTCTCCAACTGATTACCCGATCCTGATAAGTAGATTTTTATCAAAGCGTATTTAATGTCCTTCGATACTTTAATCGTTCTGTTAGGAATTCGTTTATTGATTGGATTCTTTTTATCCTGATACGAAAATCCTTTGATATCGCTATGCCAAAGATTAATTACTTGCATTGGGGTTGCCGGAGCACTTCCTATTTTCCAATCAAACTGCAAATCAACATCCAAAGGCTGCGGTCCTGTACTGCTTTCTATTACCAAATTTACCGACTTTAGAAAAAGTGCTGAATAAGCACTTATGTCGAAAGTAAAATCAGGTTCAATATCCGCTTTAGGTTTTATCCACGGAATAAACAATCGGGCAATTTCGATGCGTTCAATTTTTCCTTGATTCAATCTTTCAATTTCAATCCGAATTGTTTTTTGTGTGTATTCTTTGGTATGAACATAATTATTCAAACGAACGGAAAGTTGCAATTCTTGCAAATTGGTTGGCGTATGTAAAAGCTTGAAATCGCGAATATCTGCTCGTCCATTGATCAATTTCAGTTGTTTTAAAACCCGTTGAGGCTTTAAACTATCGCTTTTTTCTTGTGCATTTAACAACGCACTAGGAGCAAGGAAAAGAAAAATCAAAAGGAGGTGCGTAATTTTTTTCATCTGTTTATTTTTAATAGTGCGATGGAAAATCTGTTGGGAATCATTTGTGAAAATCAAATTTGTTTCCATGCGAATAAATCGTGCTATTTCACTGTATTTTAAGCTCCCATCAAATTCTAATCAAAATTAATGGAATTTTCATAACGATACAGAAAGATGCCGAAATAACTTTAAAACAATCGATATTTAGTTAATCAAAATCAAATCCCTGATAAAAATTAATTGAGATAAATCCCGTCTTCTTCCAGGCGAATTTGTTTTCTTCGATATAGATTTCCTATCGCTTTTTTAAAGGTTTTTTTGCTCATCTGAAGTACATCATAGATTTTATCAGGTTCGCTTTTATCGGTAAGAGCCAAAAAGCCATTTTGTTGTTTCAGTAGATCCAGAATTTGCTTGGAGCTTGGCTCTACGTTATCATAACCTTGCTTTTGCAAACTCACATCAATTTTACCGTCTTCGCGGATATTTTTGATATAGCCTTTGAGCGTATCGCCCACATTCAACTCACGGAAAGTTTCGCTGGCATAGGCCAAACCTTTGTGCACGTGATTGATAATAAGTTTGTAGCCCAAATCGGTTTTTTCGATGACCAGAATATCCACTTCTTCGTTTACTTCCACAGAAATATAATCGACTTCTAAAAATTTATTGAGTTTGTTAGAAGCTACCAATCGGTTGGTTTTATCATCGAGGAAAAGACGAACAACATACCATCGGTTGATTTCCATCGGCTGATTTTGCTCACTAAAAGGAACCAGCAAATCTTTTTCTAAACCCCAATCCAAAAAAGCGCCAATATTATTTACATCTTTTACTTTTAGAAACCCAAATTCATTTAAAGTAATGGGAGGATCGATGGTGGTAGCAATAATTCGATCTTCTGAATCGGTATAAATAAACACTTCAATCTCATCGCCAACGCTGGCATTTTCGGGCAAATATTTATTTGGCAACAACACGTCTTTGCCTTCTTCATCTACTAAAAAAGCACCCGGAGTCATAAATCGATCGATGCGTAAAAGGTTGTATTCGCCTAGAGCTATCATGCTAATTTTCTTTTTTGCAAAGAACGATATAATTTTTGGAATTGAATTTGTTGCTTACTTGAAAATCAGGACTAATTAGCTAATTCAAAAAAAATTGCTATTATTGCTGAAAACCTGTAGTATGTACGATTCTTTAGAAGCACTCGATCAAATCAAACTAAACTTTAGTCCGGCGGCACTTCACTCCCTCAATATTGCTATTGCCGTGGTGATGTTTGGTGTGGCATTGGAAATAAAACTCGATCATTTTAAAGCTTTGATACGAGATCCCAAGTCTCCGCTCATTGGCGTTTTTTCGCAGTTTCTGTTATTGCCATTTCTCACATTCTTGCTTGTTATTGCACTAAAAGATTATTTATCGCCAACCATGGCCTTGGGAATGATCTTAGTAGCAGCTGCACCCGGAGGTAATATCTCAAATTTTATTTCCAGTTTATCCAAAGCCAACTTGGCTTTATCGGTAAGTTTAACTGCATTTGCTACTTTAACAGCAATTATTTTTACTCCGCTAAACTTTGCTTTTTGGGGCAAAATGGCCATCAACGTCTACGCTAAAGATGCGGTACATTTGGTTCGCCCATTAGAGATAAATGCCTATCAAATGTTCGAAACGGTCTTTATCATTCTTGGCATTCCTTTGATGATTGGTGTTTTTATCAATTCCAAGTTTCCGGTATTAACTTCCAAAATTTTAAAACCCATCAAGCGACTTTCTATTGTCATCTTTATGACAGTCATCGTTCTAGCCTTTAAAAACAATGTGCAACATTTTCTTCCGGTAATCAAGTTTATTTTCTTTATCGTACTCATTCATAATGCCGTTGCACTTGGCGCCGGTTATTTTCTTGCATCCATTTTCAAACGCCCGATACAAGACCGCAGGACAATTGCCATAGAAACCGGGATTCAGAATTCCGGACTTGCTTTGATTTTGATTTTTAACCCTAAAATTTTCCCGCCAGAAATGCATTTGGGTGGAATGGCCATCATTGCAGCTTGGTGGGGCATATGGCATATGGTTAGCGGATTTGGCTTGGCAGCTTATTGGTCGGGAGGTTTCCGTCAGTTTTTCAATTACTTTAGAGGAAAAAGTGTTGTAAAAGTTAAAAGCAAATAAATGGGAATTGAAAGAATCAATCAAAAATCGTATTCTTATTTATTCCTAAAGCGATTTGTAGCTTTTTGGCATCAGACTGTTTTTTACAGAAGAGTGGTTATTCAAAACTTAGACCGCGTACCCCAAAATGCACATCTTATCTTCACAGGAAATCACCAAAACGCCTTAATGGATGCTTTGGTATTTTTGTTTGGCGTTAAGAGCAGATTGGTTTTTATGGCACGTTCCGATTTGTTTCGGAATAAACGTCTAGCTGCAATTTTATACTTTTTCAGGATGCTTCCTATTTTTCGCATTCGCGATGGTTACAGCGAAGTAAAGAAAAATGATTCCATCTTTTTAAAAACCATCGAAGTTATTAAAAGCAAGATCGGTTTGGTAATTATGGCCGAAGGCAACCATGGCGATAAACGCAAATTAAGGCCTTTGAAAAAGGGATTTGCTCGCATTGCTTTTCAAACCGAAGAAGCAAACAATTTCACTCTTAACATGCAAATTATTCCGGTTGGAATCGATTATTCAGTCTATGAAAATTACCGAACCGAGCTGCTGATTAACTTTGGAAACCCAATTCTTGTTTCGGATTATTACGAAGCCTATAAGCTGAATCCAGCGATTGCCATCAATCAAATCAAAGATGATTTAGCCGAAAAATTGAAGCCTTTGATGGTGCAAATCTCAAGTGAAGATTACTACGATTTGTTTAACGAACTCCGAGAAATTTATAAACACGAAATGGTCGACAAACTTGGTTTACCTAGTGTTAAGCAACCTTTTAAATTGCAATGCGACCAAACCTTAATTGAAAAACTTTCCGTGTTTGAAGAACATCATTCGAATGAAATGGAAGCCTTCCAACAGCTTGTTTTGCGCTACCGCGATGAAGTTAAAAAAGCTCGATTGGATTATGAAACTGTTCAAAAAACAAGGATTTCGGTACTTGCATTGAGTCTTCGCTTTGTAGTTCTCTTAGCTGGCTTGCCTTTGTTTATTTTGGGTTGGTTGCTAAATTATTTGCCTTTTGGTATAGCAAATTGGACGGCCAGTAAAATGAAAGATGTTCAATTTCATAGCAGCGTTAAATTTGTTGTTAGTTTGTTTTTGTATCCGCTTCTTCATTTACTTGCCACTTTATTGGTTTGGATTTTCGCAAAAGATGGACGATATACGCTTGGCTTCTACTTGATCATGCCTGTCTTAGGAATATTTGCACGTTATTATTGGGAGTTTTTGCAAAGAACTTTGAAATCTTTCAGTTGGTATCGAATGCGAAAAAGCAATTCTGCACTTTTCCAAAGTATTCAAAACGATCAGAAAAGTATTTGGGATCAAATGAAAAAAGTGATTTAGTCCGTTTCCTTCTTTTTCAGAATAAAAAACAGTTCTCTACCTTTTCTGGGTTTAATGGAATTGTAAGCTTTTTCGAAAACTACAAACTGAAAATAGGGTTGAAATAAAATTCGATATTCTTGCTCTGTTCCTCCAAAGGGCGGTCCTTCAAATGGAAATAAATGATTGAAAACAAGCCCCATCAATTTCCCTTTTGGATTTAAAAGCTGATGCATTTTTTGCGCATAGGCTTTTCGTTGTGGAGGCAACAAAGAAGTCAGAAATGTTTGTTCTACAATTAAATCGTAGTGCGATTGATGATCAAAAAAGTCTTCGTGCAGTATGTTTTGTTTGGGAAAATGTGGATAACGCTTCAAAAAACTTTGAATGGCAGCACGCGAAAAATCAAGAATAAAAACATTCTTAAATCCGAGCTCCCATAAATATTCCGCTTCGTAGGCATTTCCTGATCCTGCAACTAAAATCCGAATAGACAGGTCTGTTAACTGATCAAAATACGTTTTGAGAGGCGTAGAAACATAGCCAATATCCCAGCTCGTTTTTTCCGCTTGATAAATCGTATCCCAATATTCCGCATTCAGTATCTGCATGCTTAAATCACCACATTAACAATCTTATTGGGCACCACAATTACTTTTTTTGGCGCTTTGCCTTGAAGCCATTTTTCGGCTTCGGGCGATTGCAATGCAGCTTTTTCAACCTCTTCTTTGCTCATTCCAATTGGCAACACCAATTTAAAGCGCATCTTTCCATTGAAAGATACCGGATAAGTAAAATTATTTTCGCGGATATAATCCTCAACAAATTCTGGGAATTCAGCCATGTTTATGCTTTTGGTGTGACCCATGGCTTGCCATAATTCTTCGGCTACGTGAGGAGCAAACGAAGAAATGAGTATCGTTAACGGTTCTAAAATTGCCTTTTTATTGCATTTTAAATCGGTTAACTGATTGGTGCAAATCATAAATTGACTTACTGTGGTGTTAAACGAAAAACGCTCAATATCTTCTTGTACCTTTTTAATGGTTTGATGCAGAATTTTTAACTCTTCGTTACTTGGAGCTTCGTTACTCAACTCAAAAACTTCGTTGTTGTGATAAAGCTTCCAGAATTTTTTCATGAAACGGAAAACTCCTTCAATGCCGTTTGTATCCCAAGGTTTGTGATTTTCGATCGGGCCTAAAAACATTTCGTACAAACGGAAGGTGTCAGCACCGTATTTTTCAATCAACTGATCCGGATTCTGCACATTGTATTTCGATTTCGACATTTTTTCAACTTCCCATCCGCAAACATATTTTCCGTCTTCTAAAATAAAATCTGCATTTGCATATTCTTCTCTCCACGCTTTGAATGCTTCGACATCCAATATATCATTGTGAACCAAATCGATATCCACATGTAAAGCAGTCGAAAAGAGTTTTTGTCCGGGACTGTTTTTCGAAATAAACAAAGGCTTTAATTGTCGAATTTCGCGGTGATTAAAGATTAATCCTTTATTGATATTCGAAACAGCTTGTTTAATTTCTTCCTTCACATGCTCGAGGTTATCCAAAATATCAGCAATTGGAATTAGAAGTAATTTTTTGTCGGTATCTTTTATATACGCAGCATAATATTCTTCCAGTTTTTCCAATTTGGCTTCACTCTTAATCTCTACAATAAGCTTTTCTTTTTCGAAATAGAAATCAAATTTGCGGTGACCATCGCGATAATCGCGTGTAAAATCACTTTCGAGACCTTCTTTCTTTATAAATTCCCAAAGCATATGTTCTGCATATTTTTCGTGGTTCACACGATAAACAAAACTAGAACGGCCTTGTATTTTGCCTTGATTGATTAGTTTTTTGAAAGGTTCTTCTTTCACTGTAAGTCCTAAATCAAACAAAAACATACTCCAAAAACGAGCATACATTAAGTGTCCGGTAGCATGTTCATCGCCGCCTAAATACAAATCTACATTTTCCCAATATGCGTTGGCCTCTTTTGAGAAATACTCAGTTTCGTTATGCGGATCCATATACCTATAATAATAAGCACTCGATCCTGCAAAACCAGGCATGGTGCTTGTTTCAATTGGATAACCTTCTTTTGTTTTCCAATTTTCGGCACGGGCCAATGGCGGCTCGCCGCTTTCGGTAGGTAAATATTTATCTACATTAGGCAATTCTAACGGAAGTTCTTTTTCATCCAAAACTTCTGCATTTCCATCTTTAAAATAAACAGGAAAAGGTTCTCCCCAATAACGCTGACGACTAAAAATCGCATCGCGCAAGCGGTAATTAATGGTTCCGTATCCGAATCCTTTTTCTTTGATATAAGCAATGGTTTTCTGAATTGCTTCTTTCACTTCCAAGCCATTTAAAAAACCGGAATTGATCATGATTCCTTCTTTAGAATCGTAGGATTCTTCCCACTCGCTGGTTGGTTTAACCAACTCTCCTTCTTGTGTAACCACTTGAATTATGGGCAAATTAAAAAAGCGAGCAAAAGCAAAATCGCGACTATCATGACCCGGAACAGCCATAATTGCGCCGGTTCCATAACCGCTTAAAACATAATCTGCCGTCCAAATTGGAATTTCGGCACCAGTCAATGGATTAATTCCGTAGGCGCCGGTAAATTTTCCACTGATCGTTTTTACTTCCGACATCCGTTCTCTTTCTGACCGATTTTTTGCCCAATTCACATAGGTTTCTACTTCTGCTTTTTGGTCGGCTGTTGTAATCATTTCGAGGTACTCATGTTCCGGAGCAATGACCATAAAAGTTGCTCCAAATAAAGTATCAGGTCGAGTGGTAAAGACTTCTAAAACTTCTTCGTGTGCTTTTATTTTGAAATTAACAGAAGCTCCTTCGGAACGACCAATCCAATTCCGCTGTGTTTCTTTTAATGATTCCGTCCATTCGAGATGATTCAAACCATCCAAAAGTCGTTGTGCATAAGCAGAAATTCGTAACGACCATTGCTTCATCATTCGCTTTTCAACCGGATGACCTCCACGTTCTGAAAGCCCTTCTTTTACTTCGTCGTTGGCTAACACGGTTCCTAAAGCCGGGCACCAATTAACGCTGATATCCGCCAAATAAGCTAAGCGATAAGCCATCAAAATATTTTGCTGCTCCGAATATGAAAAAGCATTCCATTGTTCCGCTCTAAATTGGATTTCGCACGAATGTGCTGCGTTCAAATTATTATTTCCTTGTTGTTCAAAAATGCGAATCAAATCGCTGATATTGGCAGCTTTGTTAGCGGAATTATCAAACCAAGAATTAAAAAGTTGTATAAAAGTCCATTGAGTCCATTTGTAATATTTTGGATCAGAAGTACGAACTTCTCGATCCCAATCAAAAGAAAACCCAATTTGATCGAGTTGTTGACGGTAACGAGCAATGTTTTTTTCGGTAGTTACAGCAGGATGTGTTCCTGTTTGGATTGCATATTGTTCAGCGGGCAAACCATAGGCATCGTATCCCATTGGATGCAATACATTAAAACCTTTGCTGCGCTTGTAGCGCGAATAGATATCGGAAGCAATATAACCTAACGGATGACCAACATGCAAACCCGCTCCCGAAGGATAAGGAAACATATCCAAAACATAGAATTTTGGTTTATTATAATCAATTTCAACCTTATATGTTTTGTTATCAGCCCAATACGACTGCCATTTTTTTTCAATCTCGTTAAAATTATATTCCATTTTGTGCAAATTAAGCGTTCAAATTTCAAGCTGCGAAAATAGTAATTATCAAGGAAATATGTCTTATAAATTACGATTCATCACGGGATTCCTTTTAGAGAAAGGAAACTTTAAGAAATCTCTTTTAGGAAAGTGATTTGGAATACCAAGCTGTTTTGGATAAATGCCAAAGTTCTTTAATTCCGGCAATTTTTAATTGCTCAATGGATTCAGAATAATAACCCAATAATTCCGATGGATGATGCGCATCTGTATTGAGCATTAGTGGGATTCCCATTTCTTGAGCTTTTTGCAAAACCGGAATTGCCGGAAACAATTCATCGTATCTTCCTTTATACAATCCTCTTGTATTTATTTCGAGTAGTGTATTTTTTTCTTTTATGAGTGTTAAACTTTCATTTATCAATTTTTGATACCACGCTTCATCTTGACGGAAAAATCGATTTTTATTGTGCATTTTCACTTTATCGAAATGGCCTAAGATTTCGGGCTTTCCATCCTCAATCATGGCGTTTGTTTGCCAAAAAAAAGCTTTCACAGCAGCGCGAATATCGCTTCCAAATACTTCTTTAAATCCTTGGTCCCAAAAGCCTGGTTCTCCTCCATCGATATACCATAATTCTCCGCTTCGAGGATGAGCAACCAAATGAATGGATCCAATGAGATAATCAAGCGGACATTGCTCTCTAAAAAATTCAAAATCGTGAGTTTTACTAGGAATATAATCGGCTTCGAGTGCAAGAAAAATGTCAATTTGATCTTGATACTGCTCTTTAAGTTGTTCAATTGCAATACAATAATCTTTCAATTTTCCGGGTTGAATGGAATATTTATTATCAAACAAAACCGGCGCATGACTAGAAAATCCGAGGGCTTTGAATCCGAGTCGAAGAGCTTCTTTCACATACGCTTCAGGAGCTTCTTTTCCATCGCAGAAATAAGAGTGGGTATGGTAATTGGTTCGGTTTGTTTTCATGCTACAAAGGTAAAAAGAAACGGCTGATGTGATACACCAGCCGCATTATAATTAGCTTCTCTATATCACACAAACTGATCGCCTTTATCCGTTTTCACATCGGTAACAAATTGACGAATATTTTGTTCGTCTTGCTTTTTGCAGATCAATAAAATATTACCTTCATCCACAACGATATAATCATCAAGTCCTTGCAGTACGACTAATTTATCACCTTTCACATTTACGATACAATTGTTTGTATTGTAGGTCATTACATTTTTCCCGACCACGCTGTTTTTATTTTCGTCTTTCTGGCGAATAGCATACAACGATCCCCATGTTCCGAGGTCTGACCAACCAAAATCAGAGGACAAAACATATACATTTTCCGCCTTTTCCATTACACCGTAATCAATCGATACATTTTTACAAATGGCATACGCATTATTGATAAATGCTTGCTCTTTGGATGTATTGTACATTCCAATACCAGCTTTAAAAACGTCATCCACTTCGGATAAATGGGTTTTAAACGCTTTGTCGATTGCTTTTAATGACCAAACAAAAATCCCTGCATTCCAATGAAAATCGCCACTTTCCAAGAATTTTTGCGCGATCTGTAATTCTGGTTTTTCGGTAAAAGTTTTTACTTTACAAATCCTACTATCGCGCTCATCGCTAATCTTTTTATCGAATTGGATGTAGCCGTATCCGGTATCTGGGCGACTAGGCTCTATTCCTAAGGTTATCAACCAATCGTTTTCGGCTGCTGCCTGCATAGCAGAAGTTATCACATCTGTAAACACTTCTTCTTTAAGAATAATATGATCCGATGGAGCAACTACAATGATGGCATCGGGATTCGTTTCCTTGATTTTATAATTGGCATATGCAATACACGGTGCGGTATTTCTTCGGGCAGGTTCACACAAAATCTGCTCGTAGCTTAAAGCAGGAATTTGTTCCTTTACTTGTTCTTTGTAAATTTCGTTCGTTACGATATAAATATTTTCGATTGGGCAAATTTTCAAGAAACGATTGACTGTTTGCTGAATTAAGGTTTCCCCTGTTCCAAGAATATCAATAAATTGCTTAGGTTGAGAGGTACGGCTCATCGGCCAAAAACGTGCTCCAATGCCTCCGGCCATGATCACGCAATAGTTGTTCTTATTCATCAGTTAAATTTTATGATTCAAAAATAACGAAATTCTTCTATATTTCAAAGGCTTTTTAAACCTCAGCATTTAAGTAAAAGGCAACCGAAGCTTAATGCTTATTTTTTTGGCATCGGACTCAAAATCTAAATGATAATGCAAATGAATTTTTTGCTTATTGAGTTTATAAATCAAATCTATTCTCTGAATTGCGCCTTCAAAAATGGTGTTTACTTTTGCTTTTAAATCCTCGTTATTATTAAAATGATTTCCTGAACAACCCATTTCGGCAGTGTAAAACAATTCCGTTTCTGATTCATCTATAATTAGTTTAATGAAAACAGTATCGCTTAAACCAATTTTTCCGAGTACAATATCAAAAAAAGGAAAGAGCAAAAAGGGTGGCAGCTTAACAAATTCCGTTTCAATTTTTTCGTTGATATCTATCTCATAAGTAAACGCATTTTCGCTACCGGAGCGTCGGATTTTAAAATAATGCTCGATCGTTTCAAGTTCGGTATTTAAGTCGATTTTTTCTGACGTAGAATGCTCGATAAAAGTTCGAATGAGTCGGGCAAAATTAGAGAAGTAAATCCCCGCTTCTTGAGCTTTATTCTTGTACAAAAAATCGCGTATATAATTAAACGATTGATGAAGAAAGCCCGGATTCATTTGATATTGAAGGAATTGTTGACTCAATTGATATTTTTGTACAAGGTATTTCGAATTGTGTTTTCGGATCAGAAATAAAATGTATCCGATTAGCAGAACAAAAAACAAAGCCACGATAGCGGTTATCCAACCAAGTCTTTTGGATTTTTGCGTTTCTAGATCAACTTGCTTTTGAAGCAATTCGAGTGTTGCTCTTTTCTTCTCCTGATCAAAACGAACTTCCATTTCAATCAACTTATTGTTATTCACATTTGCTTCAACAGAATCTGTTAAGAAGTTCGATCTTTCAAAAACCTCCACTGCTTTATGAAATTCTCGTGTCGATTTATAAAGAGATGTTAAACTTTCAAGAATCGCTAATTCATAATCCAAGATTTTATAATGATGAGCAATGAGTAACCCTTGGTGATAATATTTCTCCGCTTTTTTATTTTGACCCAAGGCCATGTGTACTTCGCCCAAATTGTAGGTTGTTAGTAAACTTCCATTTCCATCTTCAATCTCATTAAACAAAGTAAATGATTCTTCAAAATACGTAAGGGCTTGGTTTAAATCGCCTAAATTACCAGAGAGCATTCCTAAGTTATTTAAGACATATGCTTTTCCCGTTATGTCTTTTGTTTCGGTTCTTATCAGAAGGCTTTTCAAGTAGTATTCTTTAGCTTTTGTATAATCTTCTGTATTCAAGTAGATCGTACCGATATTGTTATAGAGTTTCCCTAAATCGTTCAGGCTTTTAATTGAATCGTATATTTCAACTGCTTTTTGATAATAAGTTAGTGATTTATCGTTCTTTCCATTTTCTGAGAAAAAAACCCCGAGGTTGTTATAAATTCGTCCCTTTTCCGGCAGATAACCTTTGCTGTTTTCTGCCAAAACCAAAGCTCTGTTTAAATAGTGCAATGTTTCTTCGTCATTACCTCTCCGCATCCAAACATTTCCAATCGAAATAGAAGTGGAAATTAAAAGAGCTGTATCCGAAATTTCCTGAGAAACCAGCCAAGCATCTTCATAATTATTAATTGCTTTATCCAAATAACCAAAACGAAAATAAACGACACCCAGATTTTGTTTATTCTCTGCAATCCCTTTCTTGTATTTATTTTTTTCACACAAAAATAGTGCATCGCTAAAGCTTTGTTCCGCTAAATTTAATTTCCCAAGTTGTAAATAAGCAATTCCCTTCTTTCTGATAGATTCCGCTTCCAACAAAGTTGTGTTAAGCGATTTGGAGAATGCTTCTGCTTCGTTGCAGTATTTTAGACTGAGCTCTGGCGTATTTTGCAAGTATAAATCAGCAATTTCCAAATACAATTTGATTCGATTTTCCGTATCCGATTGGTCTGCAAAAAAAAGGAGACTATCGATTGCTTGCTGATTCTGCGCATCGATCCGACTTGCATATAGAAACACGAACACAAGAAAAAATAATTGGAAGAAATGCTTTGGCATAGCGCAATTTATCATGAATGAATCACTAAGCAAGAAAAGAAAATTACCAATGAAAAGCAAGAAAAAGTCAGATTATATTTCTGCAAGATGCTTAAAATGACGCAGGTGCTGATCATATTCTGCCCTTTTGTCAGAATTTATAAAAAGTTTTAAAATGGCACAAATATTGAAACAAAGCTTGCATCGATAGAAAAACTTGATTAAAAAAATATATAAAATTTAGAAAAAATGGGAAAAATAATTGGTATTGATTTAGGAACTACCAACTCATGTGTAGCCGTAATGGAAGGAAATGAGCCGGTTGTTATACAAAATAGCGAAGGTCGTAGAACCACGCCTTCTATTGTTGCTTTTACAGAAAATGGCGAACGTAAAGTTGGTGATCCAGCTAAACGTCAGGCTATTACAAATCCAACACAAACGATTTATTCCGTTAAGCGTTTTATGGGCGAATCTTATGACAGAACCCAAAAAGAAATTAACCGTGTACCTTATAAAGTAGTTAAAGGCGATAATAACACACCTCGTATTGCGATTGGCGATCGTAATTATACACCACAAGAAATTTCAGCTATGATTCTTCAAAAGATGAAAAAAACTGCTGAAGATTTTCTTGGACAAACAGTTACTGATGCTGTGATTACTGTTCCTGCTTACTTTAGCGATTCACAACGTCAAGCAACCAAAGAAGCTGGCGAAATTGCAGGCTTAAACGTAAAACGAATTATTAATGAGCCTACTGCAGCAGCTTTGGCTTATGGACTCGACAAAAAATTAGATGATCAAAAAATTGCTGTATACGATTTAGGAGGAGGAACTTTTGATATTTC
The DNA here is from genome assembly GCA_016933745.1 of Bacteroidales bacterium. Taxonomy (GTDB): domain Bacteria; phylum Bacteroidota; class Bacteroidia; order Bacteroidales; family UBA12170; genus UBA12170. The sequence goes on along the minus strand of JAFGAK010000028.1, from coordinate 17,255 downwards.
AATTCTTGAATTAGGCGATGGCGTTTTTGAAGTGAAATCAACCAATGGTGATACTCACCTTGGTGGAGATGATTTTGACCAAGTAATTATTGACTGGTTAGCACAAGAGTTTAAAAACGACGAAGGCTTGGATCTTAAAAAAGACCCAATGGCATTGCAACGCTTGAAAGAAGCTGCTGAAAAAGCTAAAATTGAGTTGTCTTCATCCAACGAAACTGAAATCAACTTGCCTTATATTATGCCTGTTGATGGTGTTCCAAAACACCTTGTTCGCAAATTAACTCGCTCTAAATTCGATCAACTTACACACGATTTAGTTCAACGTACTATTGAGCCTTGTAAATTGGCTTTGAAAGATGCCGGATTAACTGCGAAAGATATTAACGAAGTTATTTTGGTTGGTGGATCAACACGTATTCCTGCTATTCAAGATATTGTTAAGAGTTTCTTCGGAAAAGAACCTTCTAAAGGCGTAAATCCAGACGAAGTTGTTGCTGTTGGTGCTGCCATTCAAGGTGGTGTTTTAAGTGGCGATGTGAAAGACGTTCTTCTTTTAGATGTTACTCCACTTTCAATGGGAATTGAAACTTTAGGTGGTGTTATGACTAAAATGATTGAGTCGAACACTACCATTCCGGTAAAAAAATCGGAAACTTTCTCCACTGCTGCTGATAATCAACCATCTGTTGAGATTCATATTTTGCAAGGAGAACGCCCAATGGCAACTCAAAATAAAAGTTTAGGTCGTTTCCACTTGGATGGAGTTCCTCCTGCACCACGTGGTATTCCTCAAATCGAAGTTACTTTTGATATTGATGCAAACGGTATTCTACACGTTAGCGCGAAAGACAAAGGAACCGGAAAAGAGCAAAGTATCCGGATCGAAGCTTCTTCAGGTTTATCAGATGAAGAAATCAAAAAGATGAAAACAGAAGCGGAAGCAAATGCTGAATCTGATAGAAAAATGAAAGAAGAAATCGACAAATTAAATCAAGCAGACTCTTTGGTTTTCCAAACAGAAAAACAATTGAAAGAGTACGGCGATAAAGTACCTGCTGATAAAAAAGCAGCCATCGAAAAAGCTGCTGCTGATTTAAAAGAAGCTCATCAGAAAAAAGACCTCGCTGCGATTGATACGCACATGGCTACACTTAACCAATTGTGGCAAGAAGCTAGTCAGAATATGTATCAAGACGGACAAGCTGCCGGTCAACAAGCTGATCCAAATGCCGGACAGCAAAAAGCAGGCGACGACGAAGTAACTGATGTTGACTTCGAAGAAGTTAAATAAGAAATCATGGAATCCTAAAAGCCTTCATTCAAATTTGAATGAAGGCTTTTTTTGGCATAAAAAAAGCGACTTCCCAAATGGAAAGTCGCTTTTTGCTTTTTAAAACATGTTTATAAATGTCGTTTTACTTCGATGGTTTCGAAGGCTTCTACTACGTCGCCAATCCGAATATCATTAAAATTATCGATATTCAATCCACACTCATAACCTGTTGCAACTTCTTTAACATCGTCTTTGTAACGTTTAAGAGATCCTAACTTACCAGTGTAAATAACAATACCATCGCGTATAAGTCGTATCATATGATTTCTACTAATCTTACCACTGGTTACCATACAGCCACCAATTGTTCCCACTTTAGGAATCTTAAAGGTTTCTCTAATTTCCACATTCGCCACAATTTTCTCTTCTTCATCCGGAGAAAGCATTCCTTCAAGCGCTAGTTTTAATTCTTCGATGGCTTGATAAATGATGGAGTAATACTTGATCTGAATTCCTTCTGTTTCGGCAAGTTTGCGAGCTTGTGCATTGGCACGCACTTGGAAACCAACAATAATTGCATCGGAAGCCGAAGCAAGCAATACATCGGATTCACTAATTTGTCCGACTGATTTATGAATTACATTCAATTGAACTTCGTTCACAGAAAGCTTGATCAACGAATCGGATAATGCTTCAACTGAGCCATCCACATCGGCTTTCACAATAACATTCAACTCTTTGAAATCACCAATGGCAAGTCGTCTTCCAATCTCATCCAAAGTAATGTGTTTTTGTGTACGAATTCCTTGCTCACGTTGCAGCTGCATCCGTTTGGTTGCAATGGCTTTCGCTTCGCGTTCATCGCTAATCACATTAAATCCATCTCCTGCTTGAGGTGCTGCGTTCAGACCTAACATTAAAACAGGTGTTGATGGTCCGGCTTCAGTTAAAGAATGATTTCTTTCGTTGTACATCGCTTTCACTTTTCCATAAGTGGAACCGGCGATAACCATATCACCAATTTTAAGCGTACCTGCTTGAACAAGGATTTTAGATACATAACCTCTTCCTTTATCAAGAGAAGATTCGATGATTGTACCTACAGCGTTTTTATTTGGATTTGCTTTTAGATCGAGCATTTCTGCTTCGAGTAATACTTTTTCGAGCAATTCGTCGATACCGTCTCCTTTGAGAGCAGAAATTTCCTGACTTTGATATTTTCCACCCCACTCTTCAACCAAAATATTCATGTTGGACAGTTGAGTCCGTAAATTATCGGTGTTTGCGTTTGGTTTATCTACTTTATTAAAAGCAAATACAATTGGTATTCCTGCCGCTTGAGCGTGATTGATTGCTTCTTTTGTTTGAGGCATTACGTCGTCGTCGGCAGCAATTACAATAATGACTACATCTGTTACTTTAGCTCCTCTGGCACGCATCGCGGTAAACGCTTCGTGACCGGGAGTATCCAAGAAAGTGATTTTCCGTCCGTCTTCCAGCTTTACTTCGTAAGCTCCAATATGTTGTGTAATACCTCCGGCTTCACCAGCAACTACATTGGCTTTTCTAACAAAGTCAAGTAATTTGGTTTTACCGTGGTCAACGTGACCCATAACCGTTACAATTGGTGCACGAGCGATCAAATCAGCGTCATTATCAGCTTCTTCAAGCTCTTCGATGGTTTCTTGCAACTCAACACCCACAAATTCTACTTTGAAACCAAATTCGTCAGCAACTATACTAATCGTTTCAGCATCTAAACGTTGATTAATGGAAACAAATAATCCGATACTCATACAAGCGCCAATTACTTTGGTAACAGGAACGTCCATCATGGTAGCTAACTCATTTGCTGTAACAAATTCAGTTGCTTTGATGACTTTCTGCTCTTGCAACATCTTTTCCATCTCTTCGTGTGAGTGTTGCTGAACAGCATCTCTCTTAATACGACGGTGCTTGGAAGCTTTGGATTTACCTGTTGGCGATAAGCGCGCTAAGGTTTCTTTAATTTGTTGTTGGATTTCTTCTTCGGTAGGTTCATGTTTTAGAACCGGTTTCGCTTTTTTATCAAATCTGCCTCTATTGGCTTGATTGCCTTGAGCCGCATTTTGGTTTTGATTTGGTCTTGGTCCTTTTCCCCGATTATCTTGTCCGGTTGAAGCACCTTGACCAGCGGCACCTGGTTGAACAGCAGGTTTTATCCGTTTTCTTTTTTTCTTTTTCCCTGCCACATCTCTATCAGAGGAAGAAGCTACGGGGTCTTTTTTCTTATTTACAGGGAGCTCTATTCTACCCATAATTTTAGGTCCTTCGAGCTTTTGAGAGCGGGCCTTAATTAATTCTATTTCTGGAGCTTTTTCTTTCTCAGGAACAACAAGTTGAGGAGCAACGGGTTGTTCTGCTTTAATTTCTGCAGCTTTTTTCTCCGCTTGAGCTTTCGCTTTTGCCTTTTCTTCTTGTTTTTGATTACGCTCTCTTACCTTTTGCTCTTTTGATTTAGGCTTAGGACGGGTGGACCAATTCTGACCATCAAGATCAATTTTGGTAACTATTTTTATTCCGTCTGTGGAATCTGTTTCTGGTTGAACTTCCACTTGTTTTTGAACAGACGGAGTTACTTCTTTTTCTTTTACAATCTCTTCGGGTTGACTTTGAATTGGTGTTGGAACCACTTTTTCCGGTTCTTTCTCTACCGGTTCTGGTTTGCTTTCAACAACTTCTTCTTTTTTAACCTCTAGAGGTTCTTTAGGAGCAATTACTTTTTCTTCTGCAACGGGAGTATGGCTTTTTGTTTCCGAAACAGGTTCTGGTTTTGGCTCTGGTTTTTCTATTTTCTTAGCTGGAGCAGAAGAATAGTTTTCGGTAAGACGGGAATCACGAATAAATAACTCTTCAGCTTTTTCTTCTTTAGCGGGTTCCACCTCTTCTTCTTTACTGATAGATAGTGTAGTTCGCTCAGAGATAATTACTTTTTCCTGTGCAATTTGTTTTACTTGCCTTTCTGATTGATACTCTTTCATTAGTAATTCAATCATGTTAGGCGATAGCTTGGTGTTTGGTTTTGGATCAATTTCAAGACCTTTTTTACTTAAAAACTCAACAATGGTTGAAAGACCCACATTGAATTCTTTCGCGGCCTTGCTTAATCGCATATTTTGAATATCTTCTGCCATACTTCTTTATTTTCTTTCCCGTTTAATTTCTACTCGTAATCAGTTATTTCTATTCGAATTCCATTTTTAAGATTCGAACAACTTCATTGATTGTTTCTTCTTCAAGATCGGTACGTTTTACCAATTCTTCAACTGGAATGGCAAGAACACTTTTAGCTGTATCGCAACCCACCTGAACAAGTTCATCAATAATCCACTGATCGATTTCATCTTGAAATTCGTTCAAATCAACATCTTCCAAATCAGCATCTGAATCTCTATAAACATCAATTTCGTAACCAGTTAATTTACCGGCAAGCTTAATATTAAATCCACCTTTTCCAATCGCAAGCGAAACTTGATCGGGTTTCATGAATACATCTGCTTTTTTATTTTCTTCGTCGATTTCAACGGAGCTGAGTTTTGCTGGACTTAGCGCACGTTGTATATAAAGCGATGTGTTGTTGGTGTAATTGATAACATCGATATTTTCATTCTTTAATTCGCGAACAATTCCGTGAATACGAGAACCTTTCATCCCAACACAAGCACCAACCGGATCAATACGATCATCGTAAGATTCAACGGCTATTTTAGCACGTTCACCAGGAACACGCACAATATTTTTTATGGTGATTAAACCATCGTAAACTTCAGGAACTTCTAATTCAAATAAACGCTCCAAAAATAGAGGTGATGTTCTGGATAAAATAATGACCGGTGTATTATTGCGTTCATCCACTTTTGCAACAACTGCACGAATAACATCGCCTTTGCGGTAATAATCATTTGGAATTTGTTCCGATTTTGGAAGGATCAATTCATAATATTCATCGTCCAAAACCAAAATTTCTTTTTTCCAAACTTGGTAAACTTCGCCAGTAACAATCTCGCCAACTTTTTCTTTGTATTTTTTATAGATATTATCTTTTTCTAATTCCAAAATTTTGGTGGCTAAATTTTGACGAATCGAAAGGATTTCTCTACGACCAAAATCAATCATACGCAAAGCTTCAGAAACTTCTTCGCCAATTTCGAAATCTGGTTCAATTTTGGTTGCTTCAGATAATGGGATTTGAAGATTTTCGTCTTCTACTTCTCCATCAGCAACAATTTCGCGGTTACGCCAAATTTCCAAGTCTCCTTTGTCAATATTCACAATGATATCAAAATTCTCATCGGTGCCATAACGCTTGATAAGCATATGACGGAACACATCTTCGAGAATACGCATCATGGTTTCTCTGTCGATATTTTTGAATTCTTTAAACTCCTGAAAGGTGGATATCAAACTGATTTTTTCTTCCTTTTTTGCCATTTTTTGCTTTTGTATTAAAAGGTAATTTCTATTTTACAATCTTCTATTTGGTCCAAGGTGAGCATTTTTAGTTCTCCTTCAACTAATTTTTGAGGAGCGCCTTTTTTGCTGTTTGGATTCTTTATCAATGGAACTACTTCTATTTTTTCTTCACTTGCCGATACCAATCTACCAACAAACTGTTCTCCGTTGGTTAAAGTGGTTATTAAATTTTTGTTGATGTATTTTTGATACTGTCTAATCATTTTAAGCGAAGTATCTAATCCGGCACTCGAAACATTAAGCGCAAAATCTTCTTCTTCTCTATCCAAACTAAATTCAATATGCCGACTCAAATCTACACAATCTTCAATCGAAACGCCTTCATCGCCATCGATATAAACCATGATCTGGTTGTCGCCGCTAACGCGAAGTTCAACCACAAATAAGGATGTATCTTCCAGATAATGAGCAGTTAATTCCTGAATTTTTTCTTTTGTTATCATTTATCATTCAATTTCTACAAAAAAAGGGGACGCATGCCCCCTCTCCGTAATCTATGTTTTAATGCCTTTCGACAATTAAAAACTCCTTATCAATTAAGGAGAGCGTTGAATTTCATTACAAGTTACAGTGCTGAAAAACGCTGCAAAAATACAGCTTTTTTTCACACATTGCATCATTTTATAATCTTTTTGCTGATTTTCAGTTAACTAAAACAAAAATGAGGCTGTGCTTTTATTGATTTTGTAATTTTGTTTTTTAAATAAACGAAACCATTTATGAAAAATTTTAAATCTCTTTGGCTTACTCTTTTCGTTTTTAGTGTTTTAACGGCTGCTGCGCAAGATAAGCTCTTCGATTTTAAAGATGCTATTTATTTTAATCAAAGTATCTTACCTAAACGGATCAATAACTTTGCGTGGGTTCCTAAAACAGTTAACTACAGTTTTGTGGAAGATAATAAACTAAATCTTGCCAACGCGACTAACATCGAAACAGCTAAAACCATCCTAACATTAGATGAACTCAACAGTCGTTTGGCTAAATTCGATGGAATGAATTTGAAACGCTTTCCTGCTATTCAATGGGAAAACGCTACTGATTTTTTCTTTCAGAGTGAAAACAAACTGATTTTAGTGAATAGCCAAAATAAAAAAGCAACTTTGCTTACCGGTTGGCCTGAAAATGCTGAAATTACAGAAGTAGAAAAAAACACTAAGCGAGTTGCTTACACCATCGCAAATAATTTATATATATCTGATAATCAAAAACAAATACAGTTAACAGATGATCCTGAAAATGTGGTAAACGGACAAACGGTGCATCGTTCAGAGTTTGGAATTACTGGCGGAATTTTTTGGTCGCCAAAGGGCAATTTCCTTGCATATTATCACAAAGACGAACGCATGGTAGGCGATTATCCATTGGTAGATATTACGGCTCCAGAAGCAAAAGTAAACATGATAAAATATCCCATGGCGGGCACTAGCAACGAAGTAGTAACAGTTGCTGTATATAATTTTTCCAGTAAAAAAACGATCTATCTAAAAACAGGAGAAAATATCGATCAGTATTTAACCAATATCAGCTGGTCGCCAGATGAAAAACAAATCTACATTGCCGTTTTAAACCGCGATCAAAACCATTTAAAACTGAATAAATACGATGCGCTAAGTGGCGATTTTTTACTCACGCTCTTCGAAGAAAAATCAGACACTTGGGTAGAACCGGAACATCCACTTACTTTCTTACCAAATCAGGAAGATCAATTTATTTGGTTTAGCGAACGCGACGGTTGGCAACACCTTTATATATACAACACAGAAGGTCAATATGTTAGTCAACTCACCAAAGGTGAATGGACCGTAACAGACTTACTTGGATTTGATGAAAGCGGCAAGTTTGCGATCATTCAAGCAAGTAAAGAAAGTCCATTAGAAAGTCATGTTTATGCTGCAAACATCAAAAACTCCAAACTTAAAAAATTAAGTGATGAACACGGAACGCATTCTGCTCAACTTTCTCCTTCGGGCGATTATTTTTTGGATGTTTATTCCAATACCGAAGTGGCTCATGTTTACGCATTATTCAGCAGCAACGGCAAAAAATTAAAAGAATTGCTTCGCGATGAAGATCCTTTTAAAGAGTATCAAATTGGAAAAACCATCGTGGGAACACTAAAAAATGATGCAGATATCGATTTATACTACCGCATGATTCTTCCTCCAAATTTCGATAGCACCCAAAGCTATCCCGTTTTTTATTACGTGTATGGTGGCCCTCATGCGCAATTAGTATCTGATTCTTGGCTTGCCGGAGCCAATGTGTTTATGCATTTGATGGCACAAAAAGGATACATCGTTTTTACAATCGATAACCGCGGAACGCCAAACAGAGGTTTTGCTTTTGAGAATTGCATTCACCGCAAATTGGGTCAAAACGAAGTAGCTGATCAAATGGTAGGCGTGCGCTTTTTACAAGATCAGGAATTTGTTGACAGCGACCGAATGGGAATTCAAGGATGGAGTTATGGTGGATTTATGACACTTTCTATGCTGGCTGAAAACCCAGGAACTTTTAAAGCCGGTGTTGCAGGCGGACCTGTTACCAACTGGGAGTACTACGAAATCATGTACGGTGAACGTTATATGGATACCCCAGAACAAAATCCTGCCGGTTACAAACAAAACAATTTGCTTAACAAAGTTGGAAATATCAAAGATCGTGTTTTAGTTATTCATGGCGATATGGATCCAACAGTAGTTTGGCAAAACAGTTTAAGCTTTTTGCATGCAGCGGTTGATGCCGGTGTTCAAGTTGATTATTTTGTTTATCCACAGCAAGAGCATAATATGAGAGGAATGGATCGGGCTCATTTACTGGAGAAAATTTATCGATACATGGAAGATTTTGTGAAATAAACCAGAACAAAGGTCCTCAAAATAGAGAAGCCAATCTTTTAAGTCGATGACTGAAAAAGATTGGCTTTTTGTTTAATTAAGTGACTATTGAGTTATTTGAGTTTAATAAAGTTATAGGTAATCGTTCCTTTTTGTATTTCGGGAGCTGTTGGATCGGGTGCAAAAACAGCTTTCATCGCAGCATTTTGTGCCATATTACGCAAACTAATATCCGATACGGTTGTTCCTTTTTGTAGAATCTCCGTACGAATAACCTTTCCATTTTTATCTACCCAAATACTTACGTTTATTCGACCTTGATCATCAGAATTATAGGTTGGCTTTGGAAGATTGCTGGCTTTTCTATCCCCTAAATTGTAGGAAATACCATCCGTGCCCAAACCTCCCGGCCCTGAATAATTATCGGCTTGAGGCGTTCCTGTTTCGATGCCTTTACCTCCCGCTTGTGTATCGTTTCCTTCAGAGCCTGTGGCTTTTTTTCCGGTATACAACAAACGAGTATCAACCACAGGTTCCGGTTTCTTTTCTTCTTTTGGAGGATCAGGAATCGGATCGGGTTTTTTCTCCTCTTTTGGTTTTTCAACTACTTTCTCAACTTCTTTTTTAGGCTCTGGTTTCTTTTCTTTTTTCTCTACAATTGCAGGAGCTTCTTCTGTTTCTTGCTGAACGATTTCTTCTTTTACTGTTTCTTTTACAGCTTCCTCTTGTTCCGGAATTTGCTCTTGAACTTGTTCGGGCGGAGGCGCTTGAATTTCTTCGGGTTGCATTTGCTCTTCCATTCTGCCAACCTCGCTGTATCCTAAATTAACTTCCACCCCTTCTTCTTCAGGCAATGGCAAAGGGGTTCGTAAAGCCATAAAGAAAAGAGCCAAAACGAGCAAAGCATGAAACAAAATTGTTCCAATTCCTGCACTGTATTTATCTTTCCTTTCTTGTGTCATTGTTATTGCTTAGCCGGTTTTGTTGCTAAGATTACTTTGTGTTTTTGTCCGCTTGATTTATTGATATCATTTACTGCATCAATTACACTTACCACGTATTGTACAGGAACGCTTTTATCGCTACGTAAAACAACGGTGCCATCAGAATAAGGACCCAATTCAGCGCTTAAAACTTGTTGCAATTCATTTTGTTCTACTTTTCTTTTGTCGAGGTAATAGTTAAACTGATCGTTGATATAAACCGTTACATTTTGCTTCGACATGGTTTTGCTGCTGCTACTTGGCAACAAAAGTTTGATGGCGTTTGGACTAATCAAAGTGGAAGTAATCATGAAAAAGATGAGCAAAAGAAACACCAAATCCGACATGGCCGACATGTTGAACTCTACTTTTTTCTTATTACGTGATTTAATAGCCATAACCAATTAATTTGCCGGTTCGTTTAAAACATCCATGAATTCACTAGCTCTAGCTTCGAGTAAGAAGACCAATTTTTCGATTTTTGCAACCAAAATATTGTACATCACATAAGCCATAATTCCAACCAACAAACCACCAACTGTAGTGATCATTGCTTGATAAATTCCTGAGGAAAGCAACTGGATATCAATGTTGTTTCCCGCCATAGACATATCGTAAAAGGCGACAATCATTCCGATAACGGTTCCTAAAAACCCAAGCATTGGCGCTGTGCTGGCAACCGTAGAAATAGTAGCAATGTTTTTTTCTAAACGAGCAACTTCCAGATTTCCTACATTTTCAATTGCTGCATTGATGTCATTTAGCGGTTTACCAATTCTCGATAATCCTTTCAGAATCAATCGTGCGATAGGCGTATCCTCTCGCTTACATAACTCAATCGCAGTTTCTATTCTCCCATCGTGGATATTATCACGAATGATATTCATGAAATTTTTATCTTCTCTGGAACTACGTGTTATTGCCAAATAACGACCGATGAAAATATAAATGGTTAAAACGCTTAAAAAAGCGAGCAATCCCATGATCCAACCACCTTTGATAACTAAATCGATGACCGAGAGTTCTAAAAATTGTCCTTCGCTACCCACTCCACTAATTGTATCTTGAGCAACGCCGGAAACTTGCAGTAATATACTAAGTATCATATTCTTCATAATTTAATGGATAAAAATAAAGATTAAAGAAGCGAAGCGCTTAAAAAAGCATTTCATTTTTAAACATGAATTTGTTAATACAGAAACTGTATTTGCTTGTAATTATTGTATTGTCGCGAAAGTTTAGAATCGAAATGTTCGCAAAAAAAGTGGTAGCGTTTGTGGGTATAAATGAACGACTATGTAGCCAATCATCAGCAAAGTAATGCCCATAAAAAGAAAAAAGAGTGCGAGAATATTTTTATGTTTTGCCAGATTATAAATTCCAAAAACAATGGCTGCAAATCCTATGATAAATAATGTAATGATCATCCGCGTAAGAATACTAATTGGTTTGTACTACTTTGTAGGTCGTTATAGGCGTATCCATCCGAAGTAAAATGCTTTAAATCTTCCGGATGACTTAATTCATTTTCTAAAATATAACGACTCATTAAGCCTCTTGCTTTTTTAGCAAAGAAACTGATCATTTTATATTCTCCATTTGAAAAATCTTTGAAAACAGGTGTAATGATTTGCGCCTTTAAAGTCTTTTTATTCAATGCTTTAAAATACTCATTGGAAGCTAAATTAATCAAAATATCATCGCCTTGATCTTTAAGTGCTTGATTCATGTTTTTTGTTAATTTATCTCCCCAAAAATTATACAAACCATCAAATTTACTTGTTTTCAATGCGGTTCCCATTTCCAAACGATAAGGTTGCATTAAATCTAAAGGACGAAGAACACCATATAATCCGCTCAAAATCCGTAGATGTTTTTGTGTGTATTGAAGCGTTTCTTCGCTCAAACTATCAGCATCTAATCCGGTATATACATCGCCTTTAAAAGCCAACAATGCTTGCTTTGCATTTTCACTTGTAAACGGAAGTTTCCACGTAGCAAATCGTTCTTTATTTAATTCTGCGAGCTTTTGACTGATTCCCATCAATTGCACTAACTCGTTGGTTTTGAACTTTTTGAGGATATTGTTTAATTTTTGAGCCTCTTTAAAAAAAACATTTTCCGAAAAAAAAGTCGTTTTGGCTTTTTGTTCGAAGTCGAGTGTTTTGGCTGGAGAAATGACAATTAACATGGTATTTTATGATTCTTTTATCTTACAAAGAAAAGATTTTTTGTTGTATACTTTTATTTATACTCTTTCAAAATGCGTTTTTTAAAGTAAACTGAAGCTAAAAAACTGCTAACCAATCCGAATGAAAACAAAACCAAAGGCTTGATTATCCAAACGGAAAAACTTAAATCGCGACCAAAAGCATCGTAAAATCCTTGAATTGCCCAGTAATTGATTGAACTCATGGCTACTTTTTGCAAAAATGCAGGCATAAGAAATAGGGGAATCATGCTACCGCCAATAGCCGACATGATAATAATCACAATGGTAGAAATCGATTCAACTTGTCGTTGACTACTTCCCAACGAAGCAATAAAAATCCCAAAACCTGAACAAGCAAAGGCGGTGGTTAAGATCATTAAAAACAAGGCAAAGGGATGATAAAATAAATCCAATCCGAAAACAAAATACGAAAATAGAAGTAAGATACTTATCTGAACAAATGCCAAAACCAAGGCAGCGATCATTTTTCCATACAGAAAATCAGAAGCGGAAATTGGGCTAAAAAGCAAGCGTTTTAAAGTTCCTTCTTGTTTTTCTTCCAGAATAGAATTTCCCATTCCGGCCATGCTAAAAAGAAGCATCATGACCAAAGTTCCGGCAACCGCTTGAATCAAACCCCAACGAATTCCTTGCTTGATGGCGAGTGGAGTAACTGTCAATTCCGAAGAAACCGACGAACTTCCGCCGCCATCGCTAAACTCCGTTTCGATATCCTTGTTTATTTCCTCCAGAATATCTTCCGGCATATCTGCATACTTTTGATTGATAAAGTTTTGCACATGCGCTTTTCCTCCTTTTTGTCCGATAAAACCCATAATAGTGGAAAGCAAAGCTTTTTGCATCAAACCTATTTCCATGCTTTTGGATTCATCGTAAAACAGTTCCATTGGTGCTTTTTTACCTTGATTAACTGAATCCGCAAAACCGGAATACAAACACAGCAAAGCCGATTTATTGCCATCAATCACTTCCTTTTTTCCGGTTTGCATATCGATCATCTGAATAGAAAGTGCTTTTTCCTTTTTTAATTCCGATATAATCTCAGCACTAAGCGCGCTCGAATCCAAATCCGAAATAAGAATTGCTTGGGGTTTTGATTCTGCTTTTCCGTCGACACCACCATAAATAGCAGCAAATAAACTGATGAGAATGATGGGCAAAATAAAGCTTAAGAAAAGTGCTTTTTTATCTTTCCTTAATCGCAATAAATCTTTTTTAGCAATTTCCAACATCTTTAATCTCTTAAATCAACTTTTGTAAAATGAAGATAAACCTGCTCTAAATCAACAGGTTTTATTTCTATTTGCTCAATAGCAATTTGATGTTCAGCAAAAAATTGAACCAAGCGACTTAAATCTTCCGTCCGATTACTTCCAACATAATTGCACGATTCCGTATTTACAAATCCATGCGCATTGCTTTTCGCGCTCAGCAAAGGCGATTTAGCAATCTGTTCCAGTTTTTCTTCGCTGATTTTTTTAAACTGAATATGTATCTGTTCCTTCAAGCCCGATTGCAAACGCAATTCATCAAAAGTTCCTTCTGCAACCAGCTCTCCATGATCAATAATTCCAATTCGATCAGAAAGCAATTCCACCTCTTCGAGGTAATGCGAAGTATATAAAATCGTTTTTCCTTGAGCGCGTAAGTCTTTAAAAATATGGTAAATAAAGGAACGACTTTGCGGATCGACACCTACGGTTGGTTCGTCAAAAAACAAGATAGAAGGGTCGTGCAACAAGGCGGCTGCAATATTGATTCGCCTTTTCATTCCGCCACTGTATTTCGAAATGCTTTGGCTAGCGCGATCGGCTAAACCCATGTATTCCAATACCTTGTGAATTTTCGCGTCTAAACCTTGTTTTGAAACATGATTTACCCGAGCCCAAAAACGAAGATTTTCAAGTGCTGTTAATTCATTGTATAAAGCTATTTCTTGTGGCACGATGCCAATCCAGTTTTTAATCGCATTTGGATTTTCCTGAATAGAAATTCCGTTTACACGAATGCTACCGCGATCTGGATAAAACAATCCTCCTAAAAGATTGATTGTCGTGGTTTTTCCCGCTCCATTTGGTCCAAGCAAACTATAAAACTCTCCTTTTCGAATGTTCAGGCTCAAGTTTTTAACCGCTTGAATTTGTCCGTATGATTTTGAAATATCTTGAATTTCGATCATTTAAATAGCCATTTTAAAACCCGGAACTGTTTTAAGTTCTTCGTATAAACGAATCATTAATTCTTCTGACAAAATGCGAATATGCACGGTGTAACTTGTGTATTTTCCCTGACCGCTGTCTTTATGGCGCCAATTCAAAAATGAAATCCCTAGCTTAATTAAAACATGCTCGATCATCGCTTTGTTTTCGTTATGCTTTTGATTGGCAATCAAAATAACTTTCAAATCGTAATTAACCGGAAACTTTATTTTTTCGTTTTTTCCAAACGGATTTTGATGATGTTGCATATCCAATCTGTTTTTTCAAAGATACGAGAATCTGTTATCAAGCCATAATTTTGGCTACTTCGGCACGGATCGAAATCCACCTATCCTCGTCCATTTTAGCGCCTAAAACTTCAATCACATTTCCTGATAAAATAGCGCCAATTTCGCCGGCTTGCTGAAGCGTTGTTCCGTTAAGCAAACCAAAAAGAAAACCTCCTGCATACAAATCTCCCGCTCCTGTTGTGTCTTTACTTTGTGCGTTGATCACTCCAACTTTGTACTTTATACCGTCTTTTTTAATATAAGAACCATTTTTACCAACTTTCACTACCGCGATATCTACAAGTTCCGCAATCAAATCCAATGCTTTTTCAGGATCTGATTCACCGGTAAACGCACGAGCTTCTTCTTCATTGGCAAACAAGATATTTACATATTTTTTGCTCATGTTTCGCAAGAACTCCAAATTCTCTTCTACCACATTGTAGCTTGCTAAATCCAAAGCAATTTGTAATCCTTCTTGATGAGCCAATTGCAATGCTTTTTCGATAAGCGCATGGTTTTGCACCAAATATCCTTCGATGTGCAAAAAAGCAAAACCTTTGAAGTTTTCAGGATTTAAATCGGTATCTGATAATTCAATCGAAGCACCTAAATAAGTTGCAAAAGTACGTTCAGAATCCGGACTCACCAAAGCCACTGCCCGACCGCTTTCTGTTTCACTTTCGATTAAAAGAGGCTGTATTCCACTGTTTATCATATCTTTAGAAAAATACTGACCGAATTCATCTTTTCCAATTTTTCCGATAAACCCGCAAGAAGCACCTAATTTAGCTAAACCATGGATTGTGTTCGCAGCCGAACCTCCAGCAGCTAAACTTGTTTTCAAATGTTTCGTTCCTGCAATCACTTCATCCGATTTTTTTTTATCTACCAACTGCATGCTTCCTTTTGGTAAACCAAAAGTTGCTAAAAGCGATTCCTGTTCCAGTTGGGTCATTATATCAACCAAGGCATTGCCCAATCCTAAAATTTTTTTGTTTGTATTCATCTGTAAATTTGTGCTGTTTAAGGCAACAAAAATACTGAAAAAAGACGAGTTGAGTGCTGCTTTTCAGCTAGAGATTGATTTTCTGGAAAAATGCTTACATTTGATTCATCTAATTTCCAAATAACCCAAAAATGAAACTATTTAAGAAAATTTTGCTCGGCCTTTTGGTGCTGATTTTTATTCTTGCCATTGGCGCTTATTTATTCGTAAATCATCTTTCTAAAAAAGCGCTTCCTGATTACAATCAGAAAGTGGAGTTAACAGGACTTCTAGACGAAGTTCAGGTTTTTCGTGATTCGCTAGCAATTCCACATATTTATGCTAAAAACGAAGCGGATTTATACCGAACAGTTGGTTACGTAATGGCTCAAGACCGTATGTGGCAAATGGATTTATTAAGACGAGTAACCCAAGGTAGATTGGCAGAAATTTTTGGCGTTGATCTTGTAAACACCGATTTGTTTTTAAGAGCATTGCGCATTCCTGATAAGTCGGAAATGATGCTGGCAGATATTAGTCCTGCACAAAAAGCAGCATTAGAAGCCTACGCCGACGGAGTAAATCAATACATAGAAGAATACAAAGACAAATTACCTCCTGAATTTACCATTTTAGGTTATAAACCTGAACCTTGGAAACCATCGCATTCATTGAATGTTACGGGTTATATGGCTTGGGATTTGGCCGGTAGCGCATACTCTGCAGAAATTACTTTGTATAAAGTGATTCAAGCAATTGGCATGGAAAAAGCACAAGAACTCATCCCAAATATTGCCGAAAGAGGTTCTGTTGTCTATCCCGATTTCAAAATCGATCCTGAATTATTGAAACAAGAAAATAGTTTAATGGCCGAAGCTGCTACGGTTGAAAAATTAGGCGTTCAGGTTTTTAACGGATCGAACAACTGGGCGGTAAATGGCGCCAAATCAGCCAACGGAATGGCGCTCATGTCGAACGACATGCATTTGGGATTAAATGCTCCTGGAATTTGGTATCAAATTCACGAAGTGATTGAAGGAGAACACAATGTAACCGGATTAGCGGTACCCGGACAACCTTTTGTTGTTGCCGGTCACAATCAAAACATTGCATGGGGAATGACCAATTTATATGTGGATGATATTGATTTGTATTTGGAAACGATCAATCCTGCAGATAGTTCGCTCTATTTCTTTATGGGCGAATGGAAACCTTTGGAAATAAGAAAAGAAAGAATTGTTATCAAGGGCGGCGATACTGCTTGGAAAGAAAATCGTTTTTCGCATCGCGGACCAATCATTTCAGGATTTAAAAAAATGAATCAAGCCATTTCGATGCGTTGGATTGGCAACGATTACAGCAATGAAATGCGTGCTGTTTATTTATTAAACAAAGCGGCGAATTGGGAAGAGTTTAAAGACGCTATCCGAACCTTTAACTCCATTTCGCAAAACTTTGTGTATGCCGATGTAGATGGAAATATAGGTTTGTATGCCGGAGGAGGTGTTCCAATTCGAAAAGGCGAAAACTATTTAATCAAACCAGGCGAAACAGATGAATTTGATTGGACTGATCGCATTCCTTTTGACGAATTGCCTCACAGTTATAATCCGGAAAACGGGATGGTTTCTTCGGCAAATAATAAAACCGTTGGCAACGATTATCCTTATTATATCGGCACTTATTTCTCACAAGATTATCGAATTAACCGAATTCGCGAAATGCTAAATGCCAAAGAGAAACTCTCCTTAGCTGATTTTAAAAAGATGGTGAGCGATCAAAATTCAATGCTTGCACGCACTTTTCTTCCTGATTTCCTTACTGCTTTGAAAAAAGAAAACCAAAGTGATCATTACGAAAAAGCGTATAACTATTTGAGTAATTGGGACGGCACGATGGATGCCAATCAAGTAGCTCCTTTACTTTTTGAAAAAACCT
>JAFGAK010000309.1 GCA_016933745.1 Bacteroidales bacterium | reverse complement strand
CGGATGATAATTCCACGATGCTGTAAACTTTTGATATGTTGTCCGGCAATGCCAACATTCACATAATCAATTTTCACATTGGATTTCGATTCGGCTTCTTCGATTGCTTTTTTGATGGATTGAACCGTGTTCTCGATGTTGGAAACGACACCTCGTTTTACGCCAATTGATTCTGCTTTGCCCGAACCTAGAATTTCTATTTTTCCGTGTTCATTTCTTCTTCCAACAATAGCAGCAATTTTTGTTGTTCCAATATCTAATCCTACAATAATAATGTCTGAGGCTCCCATAGGTTTATTTTTTTGTGCAAACTACTTGATTCTCGTATTCTAGATTAATCGACTTGTAAAGAGTCCAATTAATTTTTTCTTTTCCGTTGATATAAAAATTCTTTAAACGTTTCAATTTCTTGTCAGCAAACTCAATATCGCCAAATTCAATGATTTCAACTCCCACTTTTGGTATCAACTCAATATTATTTTCCGACGTAACATAAATTTGGTCAATCAATGCGCTCAAAAATTCGTCTTGCTGAATTTTGGCAGCCAAGTTATATATTTTTTTATAGATAAGTGGGATTTCTTGCTTCTGATTATTTGTTGAATTAAAGAAAGAAGCATCCAGTCTTGGCAAAGCACCACTTGCCAGTGGTAAACGAACGGTATGTTTGTTCGATAAAGGCATGACAACCGTATCTTCGCCCAAGTAAAAATGTTGACCTGCTGCGTTGTAAACTCGAATAGTTGCTTTTCGAGGTGTTGTTTGAATGGCAAGTTTTCCGTTGAGTAAAAAGTAAGCGTTTTTTGTTTGAAGATAGGTGATATCGTCAACGTCTTTTTCGATTTGCTCTAAATTTAGATTTTTGATTTTCTGACCTTCAATTGGTAAATAGTTTTGCAATAAAGTGGTTTTTAATTCTTCAGCCGATGTTAGTAACAAAACATTCTTTTTATTAGCGATTTTCACATCTAAACCCGTGCAGTTGGTATTGGCAGATTGTTGCAATGCATAAATTTCAAATGCCATCACCGCAAGTAGGCTAAGTGTCCAGATGCTTATGTATAAAATCTTCTTTATCATTGCAAAGCGATTTTTATTTTCTCTATCAATCGGTCTATATCTCCAGCGCCCAAAGTAAGTAATACTTGTGGTTTGTTTTTTAATAAATAAGAAATTATTTCTTCTTTTTGAAGCAGGATTTTTTGTTCTAACTCTACTTTATCTAAGAGTAATTGACTTGTAATTCCCGGAATAGGAAGTTCTCTGGCCGGATAAATATCCAATAAAATTAACTGATCAAGCAAAGCCAGGCTTTTTGCAAATTCATCTAAAAAATCTTTTGTACGACTGAATAAATGAGGTTGGAAGATTCCGCAGATTTTCTTGTCGGAATAAAGCGATTTTACGGAGCTGATGCTTGCTCTAAGTTCTTCGGGATGATGTGCATAATCATCTATAAAAATTAAATTTTTGCTTGAAAGAACGATTTCCATTCTTCGTTTTACGCCTTTGAATGTTGAAAGTCCAATTTCAATTTCGGAAGGCGAAGCGCCATTTAAAAAAGCTGCACTTGCTGCCGCGAGTGCGTTTTCTACGTTTAGCATTCCGGGCATTTTAAGGGTAATCTCTTTGGTTAGCAGTTCAGGTCCGCTAATCTGAAAAATATAATTTCCTTCTGATAATCTTAGCTTTTCAATTGTAAAATCCGCCTGTGGATGACTGATCGAATAGGTATAAGATTTTGAGTTGGTATGAATATGCTTTTCGAGTCCTTTTTTCAAAATTAGAATCCCATTCTCTTTTATTTGAGAAACAAAGTCCTGAAAACTTTGATGCAAATGTGCATGATCTAAATAAATATCCAAATGATCTGCATCCATCGAAGTGATTAGAGCAATATTTGGATAAATCTGTAAGAAAGAACGGTCAAATTCATCAGCTTCAACTACTAAGTTAGGGCTCTTTTCGTCTAAGAGTAAATTGCTATTGTAGTTGTTTGTAATTCCACCTAAAAGTGCGTTACTTCCTTGTTTGCTTTGGTGAAGAATATGTGCAGTCATGCTGCTAACTGTTGTCTTTCCGTGGGTTCCAGCTATCGCGATGCAATTTTTATCTGCACTGATTAATCCAAGGGCTTTGCTTCGTTTAATGAGTGCGAACTTATTTATTTCGAAATAGCGTAATTCGCTTTGGTCCTTTGGAACAGCCGGTGTATAAATAACCAAACATTTCTCTTTTTGCAAGAAAGGCGCCGGAATTTTTGTGATATCGTCTGCGTAATGAATCCTTGCGCCTTCATTTTCGAGTTCTTTACTGAGGTTGGAGGGTGTTTTATCGTAACCTGCAACTTCTTTTTTTTTGGCTAAAAAGTATCTTGCCAAAGCGCTCATTCCAATTCCGCCTATGCCTAGAAAATAAATATATTTATACTGATTTAGATTCATGGGATGAGTTTTAAAACTTCTTGTGCAATGATATGATCTGAATTCGTTTTGGCAAATTGCTTGATATTCGTGCGTAAAAGGTTCAACTGATTTGAATTGTTTAGTAATTCTTGGCAGGTTTCGAACAGTTTTTCTTTGGCTTCAAGGTCGGGCAAAAGGATGGCGGCATTTTTATCTGCTAAACTTTTGGCATTCATGGTTTGATGATCTTCTGCTGCTGAAGGTAATGGAACAAAAATACATGCTTTCGCGGTAGCGCTTAACTCCGAAATGGCAATAGCTCCGGCTCGAGAAATAACTAGATCTGCAACCGCATAAGCCAGATCCATTTCCGCTATAAATTGCTGTGCTTTAATCTGACTGTAATTGCTGTTTTTTATCAATAGTTTGGCGCTTTCTATTCCGGTTATTCCTGTTTGCCAAATCAATTGAAAATTGGCTCGATTCCACTTATCGAAATTGGCAAATACGGCTTCGTTGATCGATCTTGCGCCTAAACTTCCTCCAACAATTAAAACCGTTTTCTTCTCTTGAGAAAGGTTGAAGTGAGCAAGTGCTTTTTCTTTTTTTTCGGTAATTTCGATAACGTTTTTACGAATCGGATTTCCTGTTTCGATGAGTTTTTCGCTTGGGAAATACTTACTCATATTGGGATAAGCCACGCAAATGGTTTTTACCTTATTCGCTAATAATTTATTGGTAATTCCGGGATAGGAATTCTGTTCCTGTATGATCGTTGGAATTCCTAATTTATTCGCCATGTACAATGTTGGTCCGCTTGCAAATCCTCCAACACCAACCACGACATTGGGTTTAAATTTTCGGATGATTCTTCTTGCTTTCCATAAACTGCTTATTAATTTGAATGGAAAAGCCAAGTTTTTCAAACTTAAACTGCGCTGAAATCCACTGATCCAAAGTCCTTCAATCGCAAATCCTGCTGCTGGAACTTTTTCCATTTCCATTTTATCTTTGGCTCCAATAAAAAGGAATTCGCTGTTTGGATGTATTTTCTGAATGGCTTGTGCTATCGCGATAGCAGGAAATATATGACCACCAGTTCCGCCGCCACTTACAATTATTTTGATATGTTTATTTTGCTCAATCATTCTTCTGTAATTTCAATGGCCGGAATTTCTTTCAACTCACTCATTTCGTCGCCTGCTGCAACGCTTTGTATCATTCCTAAAGCGAGCGATGTAAATACAAACGAAGTTCCCCCTGAACTTAATAAAGGCAAAGGTTGTCCGGTGACAGGCAATAAATTTACAGCAACTCCCATGTTAATCATCGCTTGAAAAACAATGTTGAACATCAAGCCTACGGCTAGCAAAGATCCAAATGTGGTTTTGCTGTGTTTGGCAATAATTAAAACTCGAAAGAACAAAGCTAAATAGAGTAGCGTGATAAAAAACCCAACAAAAGTGCCGTATTCTTCAATAACGATCGCATAAATAAAGTCGGCATGTGCCGATGGTAAAAAGGCTCTTTGACTACTTTTTCCAGGTAATTTTCCAATTAATGGATTGGATGCAATGGCAATTTTAGCTTGGACAACTTGATAATTTGCATCGGAATCTCCACTGTTGAAATTTTCTATTCGGCTTACCCAAGTATCAAATCGCGGTAGCACATTTGGATTTACTTTCACCAGTAAAAACAAAAATGCAGCGATGATAATTCCACTTCCTGCTAAGGCTAACAAGTATTTGGGTTTTACAGAACCAATCACCATCATAAAAAATCCGGAAATAAATATCAGCGCTGCCGTAGAAAGGTTCGACTGCAGAATGAGCATGCTGATAAGTAAAGTAGGCGCAAAGATGTGAATCAACACGTATTGTAAAACGTTATCGTTTGTTCGGTATTTTTCAGGAAGTTTACTTAAAGTTCTGGCCAGATAAGTCAGCAATACTAATTTGGCAAAGTCGGAACTCTGAAAACTTACATTGATACCCGGAATCATTAACCATCGGCTTGCATTGTTGATGTTTGTTCCTACCAGAATGGTTACGATTAAGATTGGAATGACGACCCAAATTAATAACATACTCCAAGTGCTAAAAATGGTGTATTTTATTCGGTGCATGACAAACATGATCGTAAAACCAACGCCTACAATAGCAACTTGCTTGAAAAGATAATGCAATGCATTTCCTTCTGCTTGTTTATAAGCCAAGTAACCCGAGGCGCTATAAACCACAGCCAAAGAAATCATGGAGAGAATAATGTAAATCCCCCAAATTACTCGATCACCTTTTAGTTGTAGGCTAAAGTTATTCATGCTACAATTGATTTACAGCATCGATAAATTTATTTCCTCTTTCTTCGTAATCTTCAAAGATATCGAAGCTTGCACAAGCAGGAGATAATAAAACTACTTCTCCATAAGTTGCCAGTTTTTGGGCTTCTTCAACAGCTTCGGTTGCACTGTAAGTTTGTACAATGGTTGGAACCATTTTGCCAAAATGTTGAATGATTTTTTGGTTGTCTAATCCCAAACAAACAATGGCTTTTACTCTTTCTTGAACCAAACTATCAAGCGACTGATAATCATTTCCTTTGTCTTTGCCTCCAGCAATCCAAATAATTGGCTTTTTAATGCTGTCGAGAGCAAAATAGGTACTGTTAACATTCGTCGCTTTGGAGTCGTTGATGTATTCTACACCTCCAACATTGGCAACAAATTGCATACGATGATCGGCATTTTGAAACTCTGCTAAGGATTCTTTGATGCTTTTGTTACGGATGTTTTGTAGCTTACCAACAACACCTGCTGCCATTGAATTGTAGATGTTGTGTTTTCCCTGTAGTGCTAATTCTTTTAGTGTCATAGTAAAGTTGTCCTTTTTTATATTAATGTTTATTTCTTCTTTGTTTAAATAGGCGCCATTGCCTTCTATTTTTTTCTGAATACTTATCGGAATCAATTCAAATTTTACTTCTTGTTTTGCCAGCCAATTATTGATCACTTCGTCGTCGGCATTGTATATGAGCGATTCCTTTGCGCCCATGTTTTGAGTAATTCTGAACTTCGATTCGGCATACTTTTCGAAACACTGCTCGTAGCGATCCAAATGATCCGGAGTGATGTTGGTTAGTATTCCGATATCGGCTTTGAATTCAAACATTCCGTCTAATTGAAAACTGCTGATTTCCAACACAAATACGTCTCTGTCTTGTTCCGCCACTTGCAGTGCAAAACTGCTACCGATGTTTCCGGCAAGCCCGACATCCAAACCCGCATTTTTTAATAAATGATGGGTAAGGAGTGTAGTGGTTGTTTTGCCATTGCTTCCTGTGATGCAAATGAGTTTTGCACGGGTGTAGCGAGCTGCAAATTCGATTTCGGAAATCACCGGAATTCCATTTGCTTTGAGGTTTTTGATCAAGTCGATATGATCCGGAATACCGGGACTTTTTATGATCGTTTCGGCAGCAAATAGTTTCGATTGTGTATGAACTCCTTCTTCGAAGTCGATTCCATGATTTGTAAGAACTTTTTTATAGCTTTCGCTGATTTTATTTTTATCGCTTAGAAAAACTTCAAATCCTTTCTTTGCGGCTAATACTGCTGCTCCGGTTCCACTTTCTCCTCCACCTAGAACAACTATTTTTTTCATTTATCTCAATTTTAAAGTGATGATGCTAACCAAAGCCAGAAGCAAACCGATGATGAAAAAGCGAAGCACTATTTTTGGTTCGGCGTAGCCCTTTTTTTGGTAGTGATGATGGAGTGGGGACATGAGGAAAATGCGTTTTCCTTCGCCGTATTTTCTTCTCGTATATTTGAAATAAGCAACTTGCAAAACCACTGATAAATTTTCCATCAAGAATATTCCGGCAAGAATTGGGATTAAAAATTCTTTCCGAATCAGTATGGCAAAAACAGCAATGATTCCTCCAAGCGTTAAGCTTCCGGTATCGCCCATAAAAACTTGCGCAGGATAGGTGTTGTACCATAAAAATCCAATGGTAGCACCCACAAAAGCACTGATGAAAATGGTGAGCTCGCCAACATTTGGGATATACATGATATCTAAGTAAGAAGAGAAAATGATGTTGCCACTTACCCAAGCCAATAAACCTAGTGTAGTGCCAATGATGGCTGAGGTTCCGGTGGCTAACCCATCAATGCCGTCGGTGAGGTTAGCACCATTTGAAACGGATGTGATAATCAAAATGACAATAGGAATAAAAACTATCCATGCCCATTTGTTTGCATTGGGAACAACCCAATTAATTAAAGAAGCATAATCAAAATTGTTGTTTTTGAAAAAAGGAATCGTTGTTTGTGTGGAATGAATAGCTGCAGGAGCTTCTTGTCCTATATTGATCTTAACCGCATCCAAGGTATTCACATTCTGCGCTTGAACATTAACAGGGTTGGTTTTTTGTTCTTTCATGGTGATATCAGGATGAAAAAACATCGTTGTGCCAATAACAATTCCTAGACTTACTTGTCCAATGATTTTAAATTTACCTGCAAGTCCTTGTTTATTTTTCTTGAAAACTTTGATGTAATCGTCTAGAAAGCCAATAAATCCTAACCAAACAGTTGAAAAAATCATCAAAAGGATATAAATATTGTTAAGCTTTGTGAATAGCAATACCGGAATTAGAATGGCGCCAATAATAATGAGTCCTCCCATGGTTGGAGTTCCTTTTTTCTCCAGCTGACCTTCCAAACCTAAATCCCGAATGCTTTCGCCAACTTGCTTGATACTTAGGTAATTAATCAAGCTTTTACCAAATACCATCGAAATAATCAACGAAGTAATTGCTGCCATTCCGGCTCTGAATGAGATGTATTGGAAAACACCTGCTCCAGGGAGTTGAAATTCGTTTTGTAGATATTCAAATAGATAGTAAAGCAT
>JAFGAK010000308.1 GCA_016933745.1 Bacteroidales bacterium | reverse complement strand
ATAGCATTCTTTATCGGTTTTGGCTGTAGTTACGATGGTGATATTCATACCATTGATTTTAGCTACTTTATCAATATCAATTTCTGGGAAAATGATTTGTTCAGCAACACCAAAGGTAAAGTTTCCACGACCGTCGAAGCCTTTTTCGTTGATTCCTTGGAAATCTCTAACACGAGGGATAGATACAGCAATAATGCGATCCAAAAATTCGTACATATTATTTCTTCTTAAAGTAACGCGAACACCAATTGGCACTCCTTTACGTAACTTAAAGTTAGAAATATCGCGCTTTGAACGAGTGATTACTGCTTTTTGACCAGCAATTGCAGTCATCTCGTCAACGCCAATATCTACGCGTTTTTTGTCTGTTACACCGTCGCCTAGTCCTTGATTTAGTGAAATTTTCACGATCTTAGGCACTTCCATGCTGCTTTTATAGTTAAACTGCTCTTTTAAAGCAGGAACTACTTCAGCAAAGTATTTTTCTCTTAATCTTGGTGTGTATTCCATTACTTGATTACCTCCCCTGATTTTTTAGAAACTCGAATTGATTTTCCAGATTTTTCATCCTTTTTGATTACTACCTTACTTGCAACACCTTTGGCATCAACAAGCATTAGGTTAGATACATGAACAGGAGCTTCTTGTTTGATAATGCCTCCTTGAGGATGAGCAGCGTTTGGCTTCGTATGTTTGGAAATCAAATTGATTCCTTCCACGATTGCTCGGCTAGTTTCAGTATCTACTTTTAAAACTCTACCGGTTTGGCCTTTATCCTCTCCTGTAAGAACTTTAACAGTATCTCCTTTTTTAATACGTATTTTCGTCGTTTTCATAAAACTTAATCATTATGTTCTTTACAACACCTCTGGTGCTAAAGACACGATTTTCATAAAACTTTTTTCCCGAAGTTCTCTGGCTACTGGACCAAAAATACGGGTTCCAGACATTTCACCGGCTCCGTTTAGAAGAACTACGGCATTGTCATCAAAACGAATATAAGATCCGTCTGCACGTCTTATTTCTTTTTTAGTTCTCACAACAACGGCTTTAACAACAGTTCCTTTTTTAGTATTTCCTGATGGGATTGCACTTTTAACAGTCACAACCACTTTATCACCAATGGAGGCATACCTTTTTCCTGTTCCACCAAGAACACGAATTACCAGAACTTCTTTTGCACCGCTATTGTCAGCAACTGTACATCTACTTTCTTGTTGTACCATGATTACTTAGCTCTTTCTAAAATTTCTACTAATCTCCAACGCTTATTCTTGCT
>JAFGAK010000027.1 GCA_016933745.1 Bacteroidales bacterium | reverse complement strand
TTGCTGTATGGCTTTCATTTATCATTTTGGGTAATAATGTTTTAAATTTAGATAATTTTTGGGTTTTTATCCCACATCAATCGCCTCATAGGGGCACACTTGCACGCAATTTTAGACAATTAACCAATAATGATAAAGTATTATGGTATTTTGATGATCTTGTCGAGAATGAGATGAAATAAATTTTGAACGAGACTCATTATTTCGAATTAACAATCTGTCATTCTTTTCCCAGCTCAACTTATCATTTGTCAGAAATAAATCATCAATCCAAGAATTCACCTTTTTGTGCCAATCTTCAATTGTACCAGATTGTATGTATCCAACCATTGCAGAATAATTCAAACCTTTTCCATGGTTTCCCTCTTTAAATCGTTGTATTCCGCCAAGTTTGCCATGAACGTATTCGCGTTCATGCCCAGCTCTTGCCGGAAGCCTTTTACATTCGATATGAAAAAAGGAATCAGAGGTAGAGACCATTTTATTTCCAAGCATTACTCCAATATCAGGATTGTAATTGGATGATTTATTGGTTGTATCCTTGATGAATGAGAATCTAAATGATTCGATATCAAAGAAATCTGTTGTGCAATTGTTGAGGTAAGTCGCCAACATTTCATTTATTCTTTTTTCGCTTTCTTCAATGAATCCAGAGGAGGAAAGAAATTGGGGAAAACCATCAATGGTATTGTCGAGAAATTCAACTACCTTAAAAATAATGGTTTTGTAATCGAGTCGTTTATCCCCAATTGCAATAGTTCTGTCAATGCTGTTACAAATCATCGGCTAGCAAATTGGTAAAACGCTTCTTCCAATGTTTCGTCGGCATCACGCAAGGCAATTGATTTAAGCCAATAGCGCAATTGTTTGGGCTTGATTAATATGATTCTGTTTTCGCCATAAGAACGGACAACTCTTTTAATAAGTGTATTACGGCCACTCCAAAGATTGATCAATGCTTCGAAATCCTTCTCTGATTTCGAGGTATCAAACTTGACATCTTCATCGGTGAATAAATATTCGCAGGCAAAAAAAGCTTCACCTTCAACTATTTTCGATAGCGTATATTTATTTTTGTCTTCCTGATAAATGGAATTGAGAGCTGTGCAGTAGATTTCAGAGAAATCTGCGAGGATGCCAAAATCTGATACAGTGTGGTGTATTTGCGCATTTTCCCCAAAAGCAAATTGATCAATGGAGTAATTTACAACATCTTCAACAAGGATTCTCTCTGAAAAAGACAATTTAAGATCACCTTCAATAAAAGGTAGTTCAGTAATGTCTTCCAAAAGAATTGTATAAGGAGTTCTGCTGACACCAAAGCGAGCACTTGTTGCTGTAATAATAAAGCGAAAAAGGTCATTGTTACTTTTGAACATTTCAGCTATATCAAATAACTCATTCATTTCATTTTGTGGACAATGTATTCCAATTATTTCATTTCTAAAGGTCAGATAATCGTCTCGAAATTCAATAGGTATAGCTTTTTTCCCAATCGTTTTCTTGATTAACAAATGGGGCGGTTGAAAATATACCTCATTGCTTTTATCCTTAAAATATTCTGAGTTTTGTATTTCAATTCCTTGTATGCCGTTCTCATTAAACTTTTTATCAATTACCGAGGGTTCTCCTGTTATATAATCTGCTTTAAACTTTCTGTTTTTGATTCCAAGAATATACCCTTGCCCATAGCTCCATTGATTGTTGGCTTTTTTATCCAACAAATAATCTTCAAATGTACGGTAACTATCTTTCAGCTTTTGAACAAGGTGATAAATGCGACCGCCGCCCACCAAGTTGCACTTCCATACAAAGTCGCTGGTATGGGCAACTTGTTTGGGCACATCGTGAAAATCGTAATGGTCTAATTCAAAGTAATTTCGTTCTTTATTTGCTTTTGTCCGCCTGACGGTGACGTGTAAAATATCTTCATTGGTGGGCTTTTGTTTTTGTACAAAAACAGAAGCAACAGCAATATTCGCATTTACGAAAAGGCTATTTCTCAGAAAAGTAAAATCAATAATTTGAGGAATGTTATAGTTTTCAAAAAAGCGCGATCGAAACTCCAACGTATTGTTGTAAAGCATGGGTCCCGATGGCATAATCAAGCAGAGTAAGCCATTGTTTTTTAGCAAGTCCATTGCCTTATCGAGGAACATCAAAGCCAATTGATTGTCTGGAATCTTACAAAGGAAAGGTATTTCGTTTTTCTTTAGAAGATCATCGTATTTTTTGTATTCCTTTTGGTTCAATGCTTTAAACGGAGGATTTCCGATTACGAGATCAAAGCTTGATGGTTTGCTTTCGATCAAATGTTCGAAAAAATCTTTCTGAACTATATTCCTCTTTTCCTTTAAGTCTTCAAATTTTAGTTGTGTCCATATTTGCCTAGGATTAAGCATGGTACACATAGTGAGGTTGAGGCTAAAGATGGTTAGTTCAACGGCATTCTTGTCAACGTCGACACCAAAAATGTTTTGTAGCAAAATGCTCTTTAGTATTTCGGGATTGGTGTCGGCCAACTTTCCGTTTTTAGCATTCTTAATCCTCCATCGCTGTACCAATCGTTTGTAGCAGGTTGAAAGAAAAATTCCGGAACCGCAGCTAACGTCTGCCAGTTTAACGTTTTCGTTTAGGTCGTTGTAGCTAAGAGGAAGGCATTCGTCAACCAAGAAATTAACCAAGAAGCCAGGTGTATAAACAGCTCCGGTGTCAACCTTTGTTTCCTTTTCTTTTCCTGCTTTCTTTTCTTTG
>JAFGAK010000307.1 GCA_016933745.1 Bacteroidales bacterium | reverse complement strand
GAAGCCATTCATTGGTTGAATGTGGATCATTTGCCAGAATTAGGAGTTATAATTGAACTGTTTCAATCTGAAAATAGGATAAAAAGCTGACGATGTTTTACATAAATATAAAGCTCACATGCTTTAATTCAAGCGAATTTATAGAAACACATCTAAATTCAATAATAACTGTGCTGCCCTAATATTGTGTCATGAAATTACGATTGATTATGTCTTTATCGAAGGTGTTTTCGGACTGCAATTTAGCTAAGAATTATCCGAAAAATGGGGGATATTACCCAACTTTATGTTTATTGGAGTACCTGGAATTAAATTTCCTTATCACATAGAAGAATTAGGTGGTGTTAGGTTAATAATCTAAAGTCTAAAGTCTAAAGCCTAAGTCTAAAGTCAAAAGTCTGAAAGTAGATTCCTTCTCGACTTCAATGCAGCCCCAAACTTCAAATTTCCTCTATGTAAAGCGTATTTTTCGCTTAGCTTTGCAATTCAACCTTAATAGCTAATCAATGCAGCTTCGAATTGTTACATTTTTGCTTTTTGTTTTCATTTTGTCGGGTTTAAAAGCACAGAACAGCGATAGTCTTTCAATTAAGAGACGACTGAAAAAAACAATTGCACCTGTCTCAATGATTGGTTTGGGTCTGATCTTAAATAATAGTCGTTTGGAGCGAAACTTGCAGTCTGATTTGACTTTGTTAACTCCTATTCCAATAGACGATTATACGCAATACGCACCGATTGCTACCATGTATATCGCCGATTTGGCTGGGGTAAAAAGTAAAAATCATTGGTTCGATCAAAGCAAATATCTGTTCATTTCCAACGCACTAACTGCCGCTATTACGCATGGATTGAAGATCATAATTAACAAAACTCGTCCGGATGGAACTATGCATTCTTTTCCTTCCGGACACACTAGTTTTGCATTTACCAATGCAGCTGTTTTGTATCAAGAATTCCATCAAACGTCCAAACCAATTGCCTACAGTGGCTATGCATTTGCACTAACTACCGGAACTTTCCGAGTTTTGAATAATAAGCATTGGGTTTCGGATGTGCTGGTAGGAGCGGGAATCGGAGTGATTGTTACGGAATTTGTTTATTATTTCGAACCATTAAAAAATTTCAACCCATTTCGAAAATCAGAAAATATTTTCTTAGTGCCTTATGCTAATGGGGATACTTACGGTTTTTATTTTTCTTATCAATTTTAGATTTTATCTAAAGATGGAAAATACTTACCAGTTTCTTAATTTTTGCTTAAAACTTTTTTTATTCACAGAGAAATTCAAGCTGAATTTGTGCTCTCCGCTATATCGAGAGGTTAATGAATTTAAGCAAAACTTTTGCTATCTAACTGCTTTTTAAAAATCACAGGTTTAAAGATTGCCTTTTTTATTTTTAACGTAGATTAATTTATTTCGGCCTGTGG
>JAFGAK010000306.1 GCA_016933745.1 Bacteroidales bacterium | reverse complement strand
GGCGCCAATCGAAATTACTATTTAAACGTAATTAGCTTTGGCTTATTTGGACTTGTTTTGTTAGCGTTACTTACTCACGCTGTACTACGTATTATTTTTAACTTTAAAAAACATGAATGATAAAGTGTATTTATATCCCGTTTGGATTAGAATGTGGCATTGGACTAATGCATGCCTTTGTCTTTTACTTATAATAACAGGTATCAGCATGCAATATTCAGATCCGTCCTATCCCATGATGCGATTTGATTGGGCTGTTTCTATCCATGATATAGCTGGTATTTTGCTTGCTGTGAGCTATCTAGGATTTGTGATCGGAAACTTATTTACCACCAATGGAAAGCATTATCGATTCCGAAAAGGAATTATTAAAAACCTTTTTATTCAGGCAAGATATTATGCTTTCGGAATATTTAAAAATGAAAAACCACCCTTTCCAATTAGCAAAGAATCCAAATTTAATCCCCTTCAAAAGTTCAGTTACATTGCGGTGATGCATCTGATCGTTCCTGTAGTAATTATTAGTGGCATCTTTCTGTTTTTTCCTGTCTTACTCAATTTAGAGATTTTTGGCAATAAAGCATTACATACTACTGATATAATACATGTTATTATGGGCTTTTTCGTATCGCTGTTTTTATTGGTACACCTCTATTTTTGTACGATTGGTTGCACGCCAGTAAGCAATTTCAAAAGTATGTTTACCGGATATCACGAAAGGCATTAGTTTACTAGATTTTTGAATGGACGAATAAAAATAATAATAAACACCTTAAATTAAAATGATTATGAGAATACTACTGTTAATTTGTTTAGTTGCTTTTATTGGAAGCGAAAATCTAAAAGCACAAGATTTTAAGTATGTTGGAGCGCAAAAATGTAAAATGTGCCACAATAAACCGGCTACCGGAGGACAACATGCCCAATGGCTTAATACCAAGCACTCCAAAGCAATGGAATCGTTAAATGCGGAAGAAGCCAAAGATCCGAAATGTTTAAAATGTCATTCAACTGCCGGAAGCGTTTCTCCAGATCAGATTGCTACCTTAAAAATAGAAGAAGGTGTATCTTGCGAATCTTGCCACGGCCCTGGAAGCGCCTATTTCCCAAATGCAGTTATGAAAAGTAGAGAAGAATCAATGGCCAAAGGTTTAATTATGCCTACCAAGGAGGTTTGCGTAAAATGCCACAACGAAGAAAGCGAATATTACAAAGGCTTTAATTTTGAAGAAGCCACAGCAATAATTACACACCCAAATCCAGCAAAATAGAAACACTCATGCGTTAATTTTTGAAAACCGTCTTTTTTATTAAAGGCGGTTTTTTGTTTTAAGCACAATCAATTAGATGGATTGAAGGTTGTTTGTTAAAATAAATTTTTTCCCTGAAAACTTGATTTTAATAACAGATGTTCTCAAAATCAATAATTTAAAATACTGTTAAATTTAGATATCTTTCCACTCGAAAGTGTAAATTTGAGGCGTTCATTCATTAATATGACTCAAAAAAATCAATCTCATGAAAGAATGTAAGTATATTGGTCTTTGCTCAATTTGCTGCTGCGAAAATAAACCCTCATTGTTTAATGGTTTAAGTGAAGATGATTTTGATGAATTGCATAGCGAACGAAAAGAAATAAGCTTTAAACCGGGTGAGATAATCTTTAAACAAGGTACAGCTCTAACACATTTTGCTTGTTTCAGAGAAGGTTTTGCAAAAATATATTACGAAAGACCAGAAGGAAGCAATATCCTTGTAAATATTGTTGGAAGTGGTTATCTATGCGAAAGCATGGGTATGTTCACGGATAATATTCATCATCTAACCACCCAAGCACTTACCACCGTTAAACTTTGTTTAATTGCAACTAAAAATTTTGATGCCCTTTTACGATCTAATCAAGAAATGGCCATAGAGTTGATTAGCATGAAAAATAAGCAAAGCATCAACTTAACTACCAAACTTGCAAACTTGACTTATAAAAATATGGCTGGGAGAGTAGCAGACGTGCTTCTTTATTTGCGAAATGACATCTACAAAGCAGATGAATTTGTATTGAATTTAAGTCGGCAAGATCTTGCTGATTTGGCTGCAATGAGCAAAGAAAGTTTTATTCGAACTTTAAAAGAAATGCGCGATGCTGGTATCTTGGAAGTGCATCGTGACGATGTTAAAATTATTAAATTGCGGGAGTTAAAGCAGTTAAGCGCAAACTAATTTCCAGAATTCCTCTTCTTTACTTTTATATATTGATATATGTCAATCATTAATTGAGAAGCATCATTAGGCTTCTGATAAATATCATTGTTCGTAAAATAACAATCAGATATTTTTGCTGTGTAATAACGAAATTATACACAAAAAATAAAAGAACATGAAAACAAAAGTTATTTTACAACTCGTAATGCTATCATTTGCTATTTTTTTGGCATCCTGTGTTAAAGAAGGACCTGCTGGACTTGCAGGATTAGATGGCGCAGACGGACAAGATGGTCTTGACGGACAAGACGGAAATGTAACTTGTTTGGCTTGCCATTCAGGAAATACCATTTCTTCCAGACAGTTTCAGTATGCTTCTTCAGTGCATAAAGCAGGGACCAATGTGGCTTATGCTGGTGGAAGAGCAGGGTGCGCAGAGTGTCACTCCAGTGAAGGTTTTATAGAATACCATGCAAATGGAAGTGTGGATTCTGACATTTCAATGCCAAGTGCAATTAACTGCGAAACTTGCCACACAATTCACACAACTTTTGAATATACTGATTTTGCGCTTCGTTCTAGCACGCCTGTTGCAATGAAGATCGATGCCGGAACAGTAATAGATTTAGGCGATGGTAGTAATCTTTGTATCAATTGTCACCAAGCTAGAACCGCTGAACCAAATACAGCTTCTCCTGGTGAAACATTTAGAATTAGTTCTACTCATTATGGTCCTCACCATGGTCCTCAAGTAAACGTTTTTGCCGGAATAGGTTTTGCTGAAATCGCTGGTCCTGTTGATTATCCTGTTGCTGGAACATCTAAACATTACCAAGAAGCTTCTTGTACAGTTTGTCATATGGGCGATTATGTTGATAAGCAAGGTGGACATACATTCAATCCTAGTTTGGCAGCTTGTAACGAATGCCACTCAACAACTAGCTTTGATTACGGAGGAGTTCAGTTTGATGTAGAAGAAAAATTGGTGGAACTGAGAGATTTACTAGTTGGATTAAATGTAGTAGCGTGGTCTGAAGCTGACGGTGCCTTCGAGCCTAATCCTGGAACTTATCCTATGATTCAAGCTCAAGCATATTACAACTGGATTGGATTAGAAGAAGACCGCAGTTTAGGTGTACATAATCCTCAATATGTAAATGCTTTGCTTACAAATACAATCGAAGCGCTTAAAGTGGTTAAGTAAAATAGCAGGTAATCAACCTGTTGGGTTATCAAAAAGAATAATCATTTTTTTCAAGTGAAGAAATGATTATTCTTTTAATAGTCGCTTTAGATTGCAAAAATCAAATCGGACAAAACAATATAAAAAAACCGACACATGAAAAAAATATTAATTCTGCTTAGTAGTTTGTTTTTCTTTACCGCTTGTCAGTACGAAGTAATTAAAGTAGAAGTTATTCCTCCACCGGATCCAAATGTTGAACTTTCGTTTGCAACAGATATTGTCCCAATTTTCACGGATGGAAACAGATGTACAGCATGTCATAGTCCCGGAAAAACAAATCCAGATTTAACAGCAGCAAATGCTTATCAAAGTTTAATGGATGGGAATTTTGTTGTAGCAAATGATCCTTCTGCCTCATTAATTTATACCTATCCACATCCCGATGCATCAACGCATCGTTGGAAAGTATATACGGTAAATCAAGCCGAGTTGCTGTTTACATGGATTAATCAAGGTGTCAAAAATAATTAAATCGAAAAATTATGAAAAAGACAATATTTAGTTTCGTCTTCATTTTTGCTTTATTGGCAAGTGCTTTTAGTCAGGACGAAGCAGAACAAAAAGAAAAAGATAAACCTGTTCGCGATCCGTGGAGTAATGGAATGCTAATTGATCAGCAAACTTCGTTTATTCCAGAAGTTCGAACTTTCGAATCGGTAATCCAACATCGCTTTGGTAGTATCCAAAGCAGTATGTCGGATATTTATGGCATTTTTTCTCCCGGCGCCAATTTACGATTGGGGTTTAATTATGTGATTCTGAAAAATGTGCAAATTGGCTACGGTTTGACCAAAGCAAATATGTACAACGATTTTAATTTAAAATGGACGCTTTTAGAGCAAACTCGCGAAAACAAAATGCCAATTTCAGTTACCTTGTACGGCAACTTTGCAATTAGCGGAAATGCCGACAATGCCTTTGGCTTGGATTATTTATTTGCAAACAGAATTTCTTCTTTCGCTCAATTGATTGTTGGTAGAAAAGTGTCTGATGCAATTAGTTTGCAAACCGCTGTAAGTTTTTCGCATTACAATTGGGTAAATGTGGGCGTTGATCACGATATCATTGCTTGGCATATAGGCGGAAGAGTTAAATTTTCTCCTCAATCTTCATTGGTTTTTAATTTCGACCTTCCATTACAAGTTAAAATGATCTCTGAACAACGAGAATTTACAAATCACCCAAAATCAAACTTATCCATCGGATACGAAGTTTCAACCGGAACGCATGCTTTTCAGTTTTTTCTTGCAACAGCTCCTGGTTTAATTGCCCAAGATATCGTTGCTAATAATAAAAACGAGTGGAAAAATGGCGGATTGGCTTTCGGATTCTTGATCAACCGTTTTTGGGGATTTTAATGATATGATCAAATATGGATCTTGTAGAAATAGATTTGAAACAAAGGAAGTGTTTGCCTTTTCTGTTAAGAAAAGGAACGAAATAAAGTGGATACTAAAAGCGGGTGTAATAATACATCCGCTTTCCTAATGAACGAAGTACTAAATTGCTATTGATGAAAACTCACCTATTCTTAAAACTTGTTACTGCATACTTGCTCTTCGTATTGATACCATTTGAATTGTATGCAAAAGACGACCAATCGATGGTTGATCCGGCTAACCGCGAAGAAAACAATACTTGTTTAAAATGTCACGGAAACAGCTATTATTTTTATTATAACGAAGGCTTAGAGCACGATGTAAAAGAACGAATGAATCCGTTTTATAGGATTGATTCTACTGAATATTATATTTCAAATCACAAAACATTTTTATGCACAGACTGTCATTCTGCGGATTATGAAAACTTTCCTCATGCCGGAGAATTACGCATGGAACCAAAATTTAGTTGTTTAGATTGTCACGAGGGAGATGAAGCATATGCCGAATTTAACTTCGAACAAATTGACGAAGAGTTTCGGAAAAGCGTGCACTCTTCCAAGCATTCCGACGAATTTACATGTTCCATGTGTCACAATCCGCATACGTATAAAATAAATGCACGTACCAACGAAAACATGGCTGATTTTATTCTTTATGATAATGAAATCTGTTTAACCTGTCATTCCGATATTAATAAATATCAATTATTAACAACCATGGAAAATCCAAATGTGCTCGAAACGCATAGTTGGTTGCCTAATCAGGTGTTGCATTTCAAAAAAGTAAGATGCTTGGAATGTCATGCCGAAATCAACAACGATATTTTAGTAGCACATAATATTTTGCCAAAAGATCAGGCAATTAAAAATTGTGTCGAGTGCCATTCGCGCGATTCCAGATTGATGGCGTCTTTATACAAATATCAGTTTACGAATGAACGTAGCAGAGCAGGTTTTGCAAATGAAGC
>JAFGAK010000026.1 GCA_016933745.1 Bacteroidales bacterium | reverse complement strand
ATGCCAATTTGTTTTAGTTGTGCAAGTAGTTGCGCTGCATTGCTATTCCGGATTTGTGATATTGCTGGTTTTTCCTGTGGCTCAACCAATTCGTCTCCGGTAGAAATAACAGCAACTTTTGCCAATCGATACACGCGAATAAAAGTTTTACCAACCGAAGCAAGAACCGGAATTTGTTGTGCTTTGATTAAAGTTCCTTTAGAAAGTACCAAATCGCCTTCTTTTAAATCTTCGGCAATAGCGCAAATATTGGAGCTTGTTTTTTCTTGCAAAAACCGAATCTTACCATTTCTTTTTTCGGTATGTTCCACCATAATGATCGTATCAGCTCCTTCGGGCACAGCAGCTCCCGTCATGATTTGAGAACATTGATTTTCACCTATCCATTTACTCGGTGCCACTCCAGCTGGTATGATTTCTAAAAGTTCTAAATCATTTGCCAAATCTTGTTTCCTACAAGCATAACCATCAACTGCAGACTTATTGAATGGAGGCATATCCATATCAGAATATACATTTTCCGCTAAAATTCTTCCTAAACTATTTTGAAATGGAATGTATTCTGTGCCTAGCGTGATGGAGGCTTTTTCGGTGATTGCTATTGCTTCTTCCTGAGTAATCATGAGGCTGGTTTTATGCTGGCAAAAGTAATGAATATCGAATGATATCAAAAACAAATCAATTTCCAATATGTTTTTTTTAACATATCGAAAAATAAAATTTCGCATCCATTTTTTGTAATTTGATTTATTGATTTAACGAGGATGAATCGAGCTTAATTTTTTGTATTTTTGAAAATTAAATGCATAACAAAATTGTTTGGTTTTATGGAGAATTTTATCGTTTCGGCAAGAAAATACAGACCTGCAACCTTTGATACGGTTGTAGGACAAAAAGCAATTACGAATACGTTAATTAATGCCATTAAGAATCATCATTTAGCGCAAGCTTATCTATTTACCGGACCAAGAGGCGTAGGTAAAACTACTTCGGCACGGATTTTTGCAAAAACCATTAATTGTTTGAATATCAATCTGGAAAAAAACCCGGATCAAATTGAGCCTTGTAATGTATGCGAATCGTGCTTGTCCTTTAGTCAGAATGCTTCTTTCAATATCATGGAATTGGATGCGGCTTCGAATAATTCGGTCGATGATATTCGTCGTCTCGTTGATCAAGTGCGGATTCCTCCACAAGTTGGGAAATACAAAGTATATATCATCGATGAGGTGCATATGCTTTCGCAAGCAGCTTTTAACGCTTTTTTAAAAACACTTGAAGAACCACCATCGTATGTTAAATTTATTTTAGCTACCACGGAAAAACATAAAATTATTCCAACCATTTTATCCAGATGTCAGGTTTTTGATTTTAAAAGGATCAGCGTGTTGGATATTGCCAATTATTTGAAATATGTTGCTTCCAAAGAAAAGGTGGAAGCCGACGAAGAAGCCTTGCATTTAATTGCTCAAAAAGCGGATGGCGCAATGCGCGATGCTTTGTCAATATTTGATCAATTGGTGAGTTTTACTTCCGGTAGAGTTACGTATCAAAACGTGGTAGAGAATTTACATGTTTTAGATTACGATTATTTTTTCCGAATTACAGATCAATTTTTAAGTGGAGATATTACTTCTGTTTTAGTTATTTACAACGAAATTATTGAAAGAGGATTCGATGGACAGCATTTTCTTATCGGATTGGGAGAGCATCTTCGGAATTTATTGATAAGTAGAGATACGGCAACCATTGATTTGCTCGAAACCTCTGTTTCTATCAAGCAAAAATACTTTGAAAATGCCACTCGCTTTTCTTCGGCTTTTCTTTTAAAAGCGCTGGACCTAAACAATCAATGCGATATCAACTATAAAAGCAGCAATAATAAACGTTTGCTAATAGAGATTGCACTTATGCAAATGGTGGCATTGGGTAGCGGAATTGTTGAACCCGTTGTGCCTGAAAATATTCCAGCAATGCCAGTAAAAAAGAAAGCATTCAAGGAAATTGCAAGTGAGCCTGTTCCAACTCCAACCCCTGCTGCAGCTCCAGTTGTTAAACCAATGGAGGAAGTAAAGCAAAATCCTCCAATTGAAGTTAAAGCCGAAGCAAGTGTTTCTGTTGTTGCTGAGGAGAAGATCGATGAGAAAATAGAGCCAGTAAAAATGCCTCGTATTTCAAAACCTGTTGGATTGGGAATTTCTTTAAAAACAGAAGAAAAAATCAAAGAAGAAGAAGTAAATTCCGATGCATATATGCTAGGAAATGAACATATAGCGGATGTGTTTACACAAGAGAAATTAGATACCGTATTGCTTAAGTTTATCGAAAGCATTCAGTCGCAACCAAGCTTGTATGCTACTTTAAAGAGCAACAAGGCAATCATGCAAGATGATTTCATTGTGGAATTGCAAGTATATAACGAAGCTCAGCGGAGTGCATTAACAGATAAGAAATTCGACTTGGTTAAATTGCTTCGTCAGGAGCTGAATAATTATAAAATCAACGTGGCAATAAAAGTAATCGAAGCTCAGGAGAGCGCTAAACTCTTTTCACCTGCCGATAAGTTTAATGCCATGGCACAAAAAAATCCGAATTTAAATAAACTAAAAGAAAATTTGAGTTTGGAACTCGATTTCTAACAAGTACGAACCACCAATTCCGATGAACCTTAAAACATTGTTCAAAACACTAGGTCCAGGACTCCTTTATGCCGGAGCAGCCGTTGGTGTTTCTCATTTGGTGCAATCCACACGTGCCGGAGCAACTTATGGCTTTGAGTTATTATGGGTAATTGTAGCAGCTAATCTTATTAAATATCCATTTTTTGAGTTTGCTCCACGATATGCTACTGCTACTGGAAAATCCTTGGTAGATGGATATCATAAAACCGGGAAATGGGCCATTATGTTATTCGCTTTGCTTACCATAAGTACAATGTTTGCTCTTCAAGCGGCTGTAACAGTTGTAACTGCTGCTTTGTTTGGGAATATTTTCGGTATTACACTCAGTCCGAATGCTCTCACAGGAATTATTCTTGCATTTACCATGCTTGTTTTACTTAGTGGCAAATTTTCGGCATTGGATAAAATGATCAAAGTGATTATCCTGACTCTAACAGTTTCCACCATTATTGCAGTAATCGCGGCTTTCGATTTTCCTATTGCTCAAACTAATCCTTTTGATTGGACCAATGCAGTAGATTTGGCCTTCTTAATTGCTTTAGTAGGATGGATGCCCGGTCCAATTGATATTTCTACTTGGCATTCCACATGGACTGTTGCTAAACAAGAAGCTACAGGATATAAAGCTACATTAAAAGAATCTTTATTTGATTTTAATTTTGGATATATTGGCACGGCATTACTAGCCATTGGATTCATCTCCTTAGGAGCTTTTGTTTTGCATGGTTCTGGTGAAGAACTTTCAGCCAATGGTGTGATTTTCGCAGGACAATTGATTCAGATGTATACTTCTGCTTTGGGTGATTGGGCGTATTGGATCATTGCTATAGCTGCGTTAACTACCATGTTTTCAACCACAGTTACGGTGCTCGATGCTTATCCGCGTGTTATGCAGCCCACTTTTGAAATCTTGTTTCCAACTCTAAAACCAAAAAATGAAAATAGCCAAATTCCCTATACAACATGGATGTTGATTACCATTTCGGGAACCATGGCTTTATTAGTTTATTTTGGTCAGAGCATGCGATTTATGGTAGATTTGGCTACAACGATATCTTTTGTCGCAGCGCCAATTTTAGCCATCTTAAATTATTTAGCTGTTACGAATAAAGATTTTCCACAAGATTCGAAACCAAAGAAATGGCTTCTGATTTATGCTTGGTTTGGAATGGTTTTTCTGAGTTTATTTAGTGTTTATTTCTTATTTTGGAGATTTATTTTAAACTAGCAATGCATTTTCCTAACCATTTTTTGGTATTTTAATATTGAGATTAATTAGATGTGTATTTTAAATTAATTTTGCATCATGGAAACATTTTTGAACAGTCTGATCCCAATCACCAAACAGACCATCATGATTACCAGTTTTGTGCTGGTTATGATGTTGATTATTGAGTTTTTAAACGTTAAATCGCGCGGAAATTGGGCACAGCGATTAAAAGGATCTCCATTTTTACAGCTGGTTTTTGCTGCTGTTATGGGAGTTATTCCAGGTTGTTTGGGAGCCTATACGGTTGTTTCCTTGTACGCACATGGAATTGTGAAATTTGCTGCTTTAGTAACCGTGATGATTGCCACCTCAGGAGATGAAGCTTTTATTATGTTTTCGGTCATTCCTAAAACGGCGCTGCTTCTAAATGCGGTCATTTTCGTTATTGCCATTTTTGTTGGTTGGCTTTTAATGAATTTTGGGAAAAAATTTGAATTCTTTTGTGTTCCAGCCGGTCATATGGTCATTCATGAGCATGAAGTTGAAAAAGGGGTTGCAGATCGGAAAAGCGTTTGGACGAATCTTAAAAACATGAGTTTTACCCGTGCTTTGCTTATTTCAGGAATTCTATTATTCCTGTTCGCGTTAGTTTCAGGATCATTGGGACATGATCACAATAGCTTTGCAATTGTAAATGGGTCTATTCAACAAGAAATAGAACATGCCGGACACCATGATTTTAATTGGGTAAAAGCTACATTTAT
>JAFGAK010000305.1 GCA_016933745.1 Bacteroidales bacterium | reverse complement strand
CGGGCTGTAAAAAGGGGAAAAGGAATTCGCAAGAATTGCTTTACAAAACCTTTGCATCTAAAATGTATGCCGTTTGTTTGTATTACTCCGGAAATAAAGAAGAAGCAGAAGATTTTTTGCACAACGGTTTTTTAAAAGTGTTCGATAAAATAAATCAATATCAAAATAAAGGAAGCTTCGAAGCTTGGATACGAAGGATATTTATGAATACGGCTTTGGAAAAATACCGAGCCAAATTTCAAACGGTAAAGATTGACGAATCAGCCTTGGAACAGCAAGTGTTTTCAAACGAAGATATTTTAAGTAAGATTTCAGCGAATGATTTGATTCAATTGATCCAAAAGCTCACTCCTGCGTATCGAATGGTTTTTAATCTCTATGCAATCGAAGGCTATTCGCACAGCGAGATTAGCCAAATGTTAGGGATTTCGGAAGGAACTTCCAAATCGAATTTATCAAGAGCACGCATGCATTTACAACAACAACTGAGCACACAACCCAATTGGAAAAATAGAGTAGGATGAGTCAAGAAAAATCACCGATAGAGAAGCAAATTAGAGAGAAACTTCTAGGAATGGAAGTAGCTCCTTCGGATGCTTTGTGGTCTGGAATTGAGCAGTCCTTGCAACAAAGAAAAAAGGCTGCATTGATTTTGTATTGGCGCGTTGGAGCTGCAGCCGCGATACTTTTATTCGCGTTAGCAATATCTTTCTTTTTATTTCCTAATCGCCAAGTTCAAAAAACAAAAGAATCGCTAGCTAAGCAAAACAGTTCCGACAGTATTCTTCGTCAGAAAGATTCGACGAAAGTAAACAAAGAACTACCGCTTCAAGAAATCCAATTGGCAAATGATATCCGCAAACAAGCCATCATTCCTTCAGAATCAAAACAAAAAAGCAGTCAAAATAATGCGAATATTTCATTGCAAAAACAAGGTGTTAAAATAGAGCCGGAATTTGTCTTCATGGATACGATCTCCTATGTGGAAATTATTCCTGCATCAATCGTGGAGCTTCCATTCAGTAAAACGGTTCATCCTTTGGAAATAGAATATTCCACCAACAATCTAAAGGAAATCCGTTTAATTAAATCGGCCACCTACAAGCAATTGCTCAAATACGATGAATTTGCAAAGCTTATTGCCGATCAGCAAACAAAAAATCAAGAACCTGTTTGGGCTTT
>JAFGAK010000304.1 GCA_016933745.1 Bacteroidales bacterium | reverse complement strand
TTCTACTTTTCCTGATTGGTTTGTAATTGAAGGGGCTGACAGCATTTCTGTTGACTTAGGAGAATTCTTTTGGAAAGTCCCAAAAACGCCTACGACCTTCTGTAAAGTTCGAATTTCAGATGCTGTACAAAAATCAGTTATTGATGTAACCGATAGTATTTTTGTAATTGATACAACTCGTTTAACAAGTATAAATAACCATGTCCAAATTCCGCAAGAATACAATTTATATCAAAATTATCCAAACCCATTTAATCCTACTACAACTATAAAATTTGATTTGCCTTTTACCTCCATTGTAAAATTAAATGTTTATAACATTTTGGGGCAAGAAATCGCTACTTTAGTCGAGTCGAATCTTAATGCTGGATATTATAATTATAAATGGGATGCATCAAAGTTTGCAAGTGGAGTTTACATCATTCGAATTGATGCATCACCCATTGAAAAATCAAATAAAGGGTTTATCTCAGCAAAGAAAGTTATGCTCTTAAAATAGAAAACTTATTAATAAAAGTTTTCGATACTAAAAATTAAAACAACTTTTTTAATTTTTTCTTTGCTTCTTCTTCTGCTGCTTTTTTAATGCTATCTTCAATTGCTTTCTTTTTTGCTTCGGCTTCTTGCTGCAATCTTAATTCTTCCTGTTTTGCTTTTTCTTCGGTTTCCTTTTTCAATCGTTCGATTTCATCTTCGGCTTGTTGCTTTAACTTATCAACTTCTTCCTGTGCCTTCTTTTCTAATTCCTCCTTTTGTTTATTTATTTCATCTTCGGCTTGCTTTTTCAAGTCAT
The DNA here is from genome assembly GCA_016933745.1 of Bacteroidales bacterium. Classification (GTDB taxonomy): domain Bacteria; phylum Bacteroidota; class Bacteroidia; order Bacteroidales; family UBA12170; genus UBA12170. Next base: position 638 of record JAFGAK010000304.1, on the reverse strand, counting down.
CAATTGGATTGCCTTCAACTGCATCTTGTAATTGTATTTTAACATTCGGATTAGTTATACTTCCAGTTATTATTGCATTGACCTTGACAATGTCAGATACCTTTAAATTCACGCCGAGATTTTTTGCTTCAGACTCTAAACCCAACAAAAGATTGTTCGCAGATTCACCAAATTCAGTGCGAGGAATGTCAAGATTTGTAACATAATTTATTGTCTGGTCAAGCGAAGAATATCCTGCAAATTGGGCTTTAATATTTCCAATTGCAAAATCAAACGGCTCAATAAATGCTTTTCCATCTGCAATCTGGAAAGAAAGAAAAACTTCATTTAAGCTAATCGATTTTAGTTTATCATTTTTTAAAGCATCCGCCAATTTTAGTAGCGGTTGAAAATCTGAAATGCTTATCTGCGAAGTCGTAAGAGAACCTGCAGCATTTAATGTCCCAAGTTTTGGTTTCATCTGTTCATCCAATTCTGAGGAGATTTTCATCGTAGCCGAAAATTTACCTTTTGTTTTTTCCGCAAGAGGAATCAATGGTTGAATTGATGTAAATGTTTTAAATACTTGATTGAAATCGAAATTAACAATATTCATATTGAAATTAAATATGGGACTTTGTGGATTTTTTGTATCATAG
>JAFGAK010000303.1 GCA_016933745.1 Bacteroidales bacterium | reverse complement strand
TTTGCTTGCGCAAACCCGATTCCCGAAATTTGGCCTTGGGAAGCTGAAGAAGCTGGTGCACAAATAGTCGCCACAGGACGAAGCGACTTCCCAAACCAAGTAAATAACAGTTTAGGGTTTCCAGCAATCTTCAGAGGTGTCTTAGACGTAAAGGCGAAAACCGTTACCGATGACATGTGCATAGCGGCAGCAACTGAACTAGCCAATTACGCCGAAGAAAGAGGTATAACTGAAAAAGACATCTTACCTAGAATGGATGAATGGGAAGTCTTTCCACGAGAAGCAGTTGCATGCGCACTCAAATCAATCGAACAAGGCGTTGCAAGGGTCAAGCCTAGCAGACAAGAACTATATGATCGTGCTTCATCAATTATTCTGAATGCGAGAAAATCTACTGAACTTTTAATGAAGCATGGCTTAATCAAGCATGCACCAACCGAAAAGGAACTGCTAAAGTGATCTCTCTAATTTGATTCTTTGCTAAAAATGAATTGTAAAAAAATTTACAAATTAGATAGGCATTATCCTGACGATGTTCCTTTTTTCTAGTCTACGTAATGCATCTAAACATTCATCTTTCCTCTCACCGGTAATGTTTAGATTTGACATTATTTCCTTAATGGAGACTCCGGGTTTTCCAAAGTTTTCATGTCGTTTATAGAGATGCTTGACTATTGATTTTTCTAATTTACCGCAGCGCCAAGTTGTATTTCGTATTAAAAAGACGATGGTTTTGACAAAGGTTTGTTCGTTTGATTTTCTTCCGCGAGTTTCTCCCATATCTCCCCACCGACAAGCTAAACAACGTCAATTCATTTAAACATTTATTTGATATAGTACGCCTTTTTTCTTTGATCTTCTCTTAAAGGTTCTTTTTTAGATATAGCCCATGTTTTTTGCCATAATAACGATCCAATTTTCCAATTGTTTGGAACCCCATTTTTCTATAAAGGTGTATAGCTGGGGTATTATCTTCTCGTACTTCCAATCGGCATTCGCTTATTCCACGTTGCTTTAAAAGAGATTCACCTTCATTGAGTAGTTTTGTGGCTAAATTTTTGTGTCGATATTTTGGGGCGACATTT
>JAFGAK010000302.1 GCA_016933745.1 Bacteroidales bacterium | reverse complement strand
TTCCAACTGCAAGAAGGCAATGCCGGCCAACACCAGGTAAAGCGAGGTGCGGATGTAAGCAAAAAAAGTGCGCTCGTTGGCCAAACGTGTGCGCTCCAGCGCCAAAAAATCGCGAAGAATGATTTTCTCCCGGTGCTCAAAGTCGTATGTCAATTTTTGTTTGCGTAACATGATTAATTATGCCTCACTAAAATGATTTCTTTCTATTCATCTTCCAATATTTTCAAATCCTTATTTTGCCTGCCAATCTTTGCCTGAAATGAACGTCCCAAATTCAATTGTTTTTTCACAATTCTTAAATTTGCTTTGTTTTTGTGATATAGTCTAAATTCTTCCTTTAAATTTTTGTCTTTTAGTTCATTGGGGGCACCATCAATTTGAATGTATTCAATTTCGTTCAATTTAAGATTCTTCAATTCTATAAATCTATCCACAATTACAGAAAAAGTATTGGGTTGTCTGTGATCAATATTTAATTCTTCATATCTCAAGGATTCTCCTGTTTCTTGGCATTTTACTTTCCCCATCGAAGAATATTTTTCAAAATAGTCAATTTTTACTTTTCTCATATCCTCTTGAATCACTTGTCTGCAAGCCTCTCTGAATCTTGTAAAATCAGATTTTGGTGCATTTATTCTTTTAGTGTATGAAAAATATTCTGTTGAACCGTCCCCTCGTACTAATTCAAAAGATTTTGTATTGTACTTTAACCTTGCTATTTTCACCATATTAATTCCAACGCCTATCTTTTCTGTTACTTTTGGGTGGGTTTCAAGTAAATCCATTATGTCACTAAAGTCATCTTTTTTTACTGTTTCACCAAAGTCATAAGAATTAAGAATTGCTTTGTAATGATTTAAAGCTTCCTTTTTAGATACAAATTCTTTACTTCCTATTTTAATCGTTTCTCTCATCGTTTTGTCCACTTTATATTTGCCTATCTTTCATCCATTATCATTATTCTTACCACACAAACCATTCAATCTTTCAACTTCTCTTCCGCCCCCACAAGTTAGCGAATTTTATGTTTTCTGAGCCAGTCTTGTTTTCATTCAGCAGATTTTTATCTTTCGCGATCCGCAATTTCCCGGATATCGTACGAAAATAACCCGGCCCAATGGGAAATGGTTCCCGCCGTGTTTCTTCACGATTGCTTGACTGGGAAATCGCCTTTCGATACGGGAATTTTTATATTTTTGTGGCTCAAATCCGAATTAGTTAAAAATCGCATCATCATGGAGATTCCCAGTAAGTACAGTCCTGTAGAAGTTGAAGATAAATGGTACCGGTATTGGATGGAAAAAGGCTTTTTCCGTTCCCTTCCCGACGAGCGCGAGCCTTACACCATCGTCATTCCGCC
>JAFGAK010000301.1 GCA_016933745.1 Bacteroidales bacterium | reverse complement strand
GGTGTGGTTCAATATTGGGCTTATAGTTGTTGCTGTTTTATCTGTTATGTTTTACATTGTTAACCCCTTTAGCGATACCAATAACTTATTGCTAATTATTTCAATGTTTTCGATGTCGATTTTTGTTTGGCTAATTGGCATTTGGGGTAATGCTCAAAAAAATATAATTCTCCCTGTTTTATACGAAGACAACAATTACAAAACCATTGAAAATGGTGAATTACAAATTATTTACGATAATTTGGTTGAAACGATTAATCAAAGTAAAATATTCACAAAACCTTATCTAACCCTTTCAGAATTAGCAAGTAATATTGGAACAAACCGCACATACATATCGCAAGCAATTAATTTGCAAGGACATATGAATTTCAACGCGTTTATAAATAAATTCAGAATTAACGAAGCAATAAGTATTCTGAACAAAAATCCAAAAATTAAAATTGAAGAATTAGCCTTAATGTCGGGTTTTGGATCGGTTATTTCATTCCAACGTGCTTTCAATAAAGATATTGGCAAAACGCTAACAGAATGGAAAAACAGGAAAGAGTGATTTTCCGAAGAAAACCACTCTCAAATTTAATACACCCTGTCTCTTTTCCTAATATAACCTACCACTGTTTCAGCATGAACAGAAAACAAATAGTTCTCTGCATATTTTTACAATTCTTTTCAATAATTTCTTAATTCAAATTTATATGCTATTCTTTTAAAACAGGTATCAAATCGTAAAAAACAGGTATCAAATCGTAAAAATCTTCATTTTTACAGGTGGAAATTTTGATTACCAAATCAATCGGAATATTGTTTTTCCATGCTCTGAGCTGCACCCAATGCTACCACCGTGTGCCCGCAATATTTGGCGCGAATGGCTAAGTCCAATGCCGGTTCCGGTGGCTTTAGTGGTGAAAAATGGTATAAATATTTCTTCCAAAATTTCCTCGGGAACACCCGGACCATTGTCAGTTACGAAAATTTCCACCTTCTCGCCCGAAAGCTTACGGGCATGAATTTCAATTTTTGGATTCTCACAACCTTGCAAAGCCTCCGCACTGTTTTTTACCAAGTTGATCACCACCTGAACCATCATTTGCTCGTCAATTTGAACCTCAAAATCGGGATTGGGCGCGTAAAACTGAATGGCAACCCCGTAGTCGCTTTTCAGCGGCGAAACCAAAATGCTCAGCCTATCGAACAGGCTTTGAACGCTTACCTGCGAAAATTGCGGAACTGGAACTTTGGTCAACATGCGGTAACTCTGCACAAAACGGATCAGCCCCTCGCCCCTTTCGCCAATCACTTCGAGGCCTTTCATGGTACTTTCTATGGCATCGTCGGAGCAATTGGGTTGAACTTCAAG
>JAFGAK010000300.1 GCA_016933745.1 Bacteroidales bacterium | reverse complement strand
TGGCGCCGATGGAGTAAAAGTTGGAATTGGTCCTGGATCGATCTGTACCACACGCGTAATTGCGGGAGTTGGAGTTCCTCAGTTTACTGCTGTGCTCGAAGTTGCAAATGCAATCAAAGGTACCGGTGTTCCAATTATTGCTGATGGCGGAATTAGATATACCGGAGATATTGTAAAAGCCATTGCGGCGGGTGCCGATACCATTATGGCAGGTTCCTTATTTGCCGGTGTGGATGAATCACCTGGCGAAACCATCATTTTTGAAGGAAGAAAATACAAATCCTACCGTGGAATGGGTTCCTTAGAAGCCATGCAAAAAGGATCTAAAGACCGTTACTTTCAGGATATGGAAGACGAAATAAGTAAGTTAGTTCCGGAAGGAATTGTTGGTCGTGTTGCCTACAAAGGCAGCTTGTCAGAAGTGATACATCAAATGGTAGGCGGATTAAGAGCTGGAATGGGATACACCGGATCTAAAAATATTTCTACACTACAAAAAGCAAAATTTACGAAAATTACAGCTGCGGGAGTGGTGGAAAGTCACCCACACGATATTGCTATCACCCGAGAAGCACCAAACTACAGTCGCTAATTTAATTGAAAGATTATGTTTAAAAAATGGTTTTGTTTTCTAGGATTGGCAATAGGTATTGCTATCCCAACATTTGCACAAGATAATTCTGCCATTTTACTCCAAGTTGGGAATGAAAAAGTAGAAGCCGAAGAATTTTGGGCGATTTATAAGAAAAATAGTCGAATTAATCAGCAAAGCGAAAAAACGAGTATCGACGATTATTTGGATTTGTACATCAATTTTAAATTAAAAGTCAAAGAAGCAAAAGATGCCAAATTAGACACTTCTGCTTCCTTTATCAAGGAATTGGAAGGGTATCGAAAACAATTGGTTAAGCCTTATTTGGTAATCGAAGAAGTAAATGAACAAGCTATTCGTGATGCGTATGAGCGCATGAAAACCAATGTTCGTGCTCGACATATTTTATTCCGATTGGCGGAAAATGCATCGCCAAAAGATACTTTAGCTGTTTATGAAAAATCGCAAGAAGTTCGAAATCAAATTATTAGTGGAAAACTTACCTTTGTTCAAGCTGCTTTGCAATATTCCGAAGATCCTTCTGCAAGAGATATGGATATGGGCGAAGGCAGACCTGTTCGTCCGGGTAATAAAGGTGATTTAGGCTATTTTGGCGTTTTTGATATGGTGTATCCTTTTGAAGAGGCTACATTTAACCTCGATTTAAATGAAATTTCAGCACCAACTCGAACACGATTTGGTTATCATTTGATTCAATTAACGGATAAAATCCCGGCCATTGGTCAAGTGAAAGCGGCGCATATATTTATTCAAAAATCAAATCCTGATTCACGCATCGATTCCGCTAAAGTTCGAATTGATGAATTGTACGCCCAAATAGAAAATGGAGTTCCATTTGAAAAAGTAGTTTTGGAATCAGATGACAAAGGATCTAGCTCCCAAGGTGGAGAATTACCAATGTTTACAGCCAATAGAATGGTTCCTCAATTCATCGAAGCCATTTCGAAATTAAAAATTGGTGAAGTTTCAGCTCCTGTTCAAACTAGTTTTGGATGGCATATCATTAAATTTATCGAGCAAAAACCAATTGATAGTTTTGATAAAGTAAAAGAAGA
>JAFGAK010000299.1 GCA_016933745.1 Bacteroidales bacterium | reverse complement strand
GTAATTCAAAATGAAGTCGTTGTCGTGCATTTCTAAAAGATAACCTTCCTTGTTTTTTGCATAGCTTTCTTTGCTAAGATAAACATGTGGTTTGTCTTTGTATGGTTCGCCGGCCGTTGGACAGAACGTGGTACAATTGCCACATTCGTTGCAGAAATCGGCAATATTCAATACCTGCTGTGCCTGTTTTATTTCAAAAATAGTTTCGTTGATTATGTTTGCTTTTTCGTTTTTGACTTCAATTATCGGAATATCAATAGATTGTGGTATAACTTGATAGTTAAAATTGGCTCTGTTTGGACAAACGCTAACGCAGATATTGCAATAATCATCGCAAGCTAAACAGCGCGAAGCTTCTTGCATGATTTGTTCGGCTTCGGTGATCAGACGATGATTGGCTTCGCCGAAAACTCGTTGAGAACGCTTTTCCAGATGATTTTGATTGCTAATACCTTTCTCTTCTTTTGCAAATGAAAAATGGTGTTCAAGTTTTGCCAATTGGATAATTTCTTTGGCCATTTGTTGACCATCTCCAACGGCTTGAACAATGCTTGCCGCTCCATGTCTTGCATCGCCACCAAGAAAAACTTTTCCTGAATTGAGTTCGTCAGGATGCATTAATAAGTACTTTAGATCCTGATCTACTAGATCGAAATGCACTTCTTGTCCGATTGCCGCAATGAGCGTACTTACTTCTAAATCGATTGGTTTTTTTTCTGATTCGATTACCGTTTGTCTTCCATCTCGTCCCACTTTATTGCTTAATTCCATGGGCTGACAACGAAGGATTAAGCCATTTTTATGTTCTGAAATGGCCATCGGACTCAGTAAATTTTTAAAAATAATACCTTCTTCTTTAGCATCTAATAATTCTTCGGCATCGGCGGGCATTTGAGCCAAAGAACGACGATAAACAATCGTTACTTGACCTTGTCCGTTTTGAGATTTTTTAGCTGCACGCGCAACATCCATCGCTGTATTTCCACCGCCAATCACAATAACATTCATCCCAAGATCCGTCACTGAATTATTTTTAAAATCTGATAAAAACTGAAGAGGATCTATTACACGAGGATGATCAGCTCCGTCAATGGGAAGCTTTTTCATTGTGTGAGCTCCGGTTGCTAAAAAGAGGTAATCGTTTTCTTGCTTCAACTGCTCGAAAAAAGTTTGATCGACGGGACTGTTATAGTTAATTTTTACGCCTAATTTTTCGATGCGCTCAATGTCGTTGTATAAAGCATTGTTTGGCATTCTGAAATGAGGGATTGCCTTATGAACCATTCCGCCAGCAGCATTTTCTTTTTCAAATATTTCAACTTTAAATCCTTCCAGAGCTAAAAAATAAGCGGCAGACAAACCTGCAGGTCCGGCTCCAATAATGGCAATTTTTAGTCCGTTACTTTTAGGAACATTCAAAAAATCAGTTTTTCCAAGTTGGCTTACAAAGTTTTTGATTTCGCGAATTTGCACTGGATTATCATAGTTTATTCGTGTGCATTTTGTTTGACAAGTATGCTCGCAAACCATTCCGAGCGTTTGTGGGAAAGCATTGTTTTGTGCAATTATTTCGAAAGATTTTTGAAAATCGCCTTGCGCTGCAAAATGCAAATACTCCGGAATGTTTTGGTTGGTTGGGCATGTTTCAACACAAGGCGCTGCAATGCAATCAAAGGGATTTAGTTCCCGAGTGGTTTTGATGTTTTTTTGTTCAAACAGCTGATAAGCATAGGCTTTGTTTTCAAGAACTGAATTTGCATATTCTTGTAATTTTTGCAAATGACTCGTTCTGTTTTCATCTGAAAGTGGAGCGATCATTTTTTGATCAGATTCTTTTAAATTGTGTTGAATTTGTTCAGCATATTGCGCCATACGGCTGTAGCCACCGGGCTTGAGTAGATCTGAAGAAACAGTAATGGGTTGGATTCCGCATTCCAACACTTGTGCAATATTGAAAGCGTCAATTCCGGCAGAAAAACTAATATCTAATTTGCCGTTAAATTCGGTTTGCAATTTTGAAGCGACTTGGATACTAATTGGATGCAATGCTCTACCGCTCAAATACATCATCTTTTCTTTGGAATCGAAAACTGTTTTTTTGTTCTCAACTTCGAGCGTATTCGTAAGTTTTAGACCAAAGTGAACGCCTTTTTTCTCCGCTGCAATTTGAAGATTTTGAATGATTTTCAAAGCGTCGGGATATTTTAAATCGTGCTCAAAAGCGATATCCGGCACGCTCACAGGCCATTCCATTTTGTGGTTTAATATCGACCGTAAATTATCCGAGCCTAACAAAGTTGGATTTAACTTGACAATGGTGTGTAATTGCTTTTCGTTGATCAGATAGAGCGCAATTTCTTCAATTTCGTTGGCCGGACAACCGTGCATGGTTGAAAGTGTAATATTATTCGAAATTTGTGATGGGATTTGAATTTTATCTATTGAAGAATAAATTGAAGCGATTTGTTTTTTCTTCGTCTTCAATTCTTCTTCGCAATCATTCATTTTAGCAAAAAACCACTGAACATTTTCTTTCAGAATACCGTCGAGATTGTAACCCACACTCATATTGAATATGGTTTCAACATCATTGCCCCAGCCAAAATGATGATTTAAAACATGAATAATTATCCATGCATTTAAGTATTCATCAAAACTTTGTTGAACCTTGAGTTCTTGCGACCATTCACAGTTATAACCTTCGTCTTGCATATCGATGCAAGGTTTACTCACTTCCAATTCATCCAAAGTTTGAATGGTTTTAAGTTCGATATATCGTGCCCCAAAAAGCCAAGCCGAAACTATGTTTTGCGACATCTGACTGTGTGGACCCGCTGCGACGCCATAGGGTGTTGACAACGTTTTCCCAAATCTTTGAATTTTAAGTTCGGAGTATTTATTCGGATCAACGATCAAATGTTTTGGCAAGCCTAAAACAGAGTCTTGATGTTTGAGTTGATGCAAGATCTTTTTTAAAAGCTTTTGCAGTGAGATTGGGTAAAAGGTATCGGTCATAAGTGAATTAAATTGAAGGGTAAAAGTACGAAAGCTTTTTGAGCTGAAAAAACATCCCAAG
>JAFGAK010000298.1 GCA_016933745.1 Bacteroidales bacterium | reverse complement strand
GTACTAGGAGCAACCGGTTTGGTGGGAAAACAACTTGTTGAGCAATTAATTTTGGATGAATTATTCTCCAAGATTATTCTTTTGCATCGACGTGCTACTGGCTTCAAGCATGAAAAAGTTGAAGAATATTTGGTTGATTTTAACGATGTAAATCAATTTAAAGTGCTCATTCGTGGCGACGTTTTATTCTCCTGTCTGGGAACAACATTGCAGCAAGCCGGATCGAAAGAAGAACAATTTAAAGTGGATTATACCTATCAGTATGAATTTGCACAAGCTGCAGCAGAAAACGGAGTGCTTGATTATGTGTTGGTTTCTTCGTCGGGTGCTAATGCGCGTTCGATGATTTTTTACACGAAAATGAAAGGTAAATTGGACGAAGCTGTTCAAAAACTTGGATTTAAACGAGTACTCATTTTTCGTCCCAGCTTACTGCTTGGTTATCGAGAACAGAAAAGAGCAGGAGAAGCCTTAGGCGCCAAAATCATGAGTCGTATACAAAACATTCCTTATTTAAAAAAATATCGCGGAATAAAGGGGGAAGAAGTCGCGCAAGCAATGATTTCTGCCTATAAACGAGAATCTCAATCACGCCTTTCCATATTTACGCTCAATGAGTTATTTGATTTAATTTAAATCTTTTACCTTTTTGTTTTAATCCTCTATCACAAGGTGGAAAGGCACTTTTGCCTGATCTTTATAATCATTACCTTCTTCGTACATATCTTCATCGTTCACATTGGTGTACCAAAATATGACGATCTTATTGTCTTTGGAAAAATCTTGCGAAATGCGATTCATGATATTCGTTATACAAAGCGAAGCAGATGTGGAAAGATATTTTAATCGGAAATTGAATCTCGTTAGCTTTTGAGGCTGCTGAAAATACTCTGTTAGCCATTCATTAAGTGGTGCAAAATAGTCTACGCTATGTTTTAAACTGGCATAACCACTGATTGAAATTTCTCCTTCCCCGCTATCGGCAATTATTTCTGGAGTTTTGGCGCTGCCTTTTATCTGAACGTTTTCTATCATTGTGTTTATGGTTCTGCTTTTTAGCGCTAGGGAATGAAGCCAAAAATATTTGTTCAAAGGTCAGCATTATTTTTCAATCAAACGGTTTAAAGTCCAAATTGCAATTCACTAAGATTTTTATAGACCCCATCGGACACTTGAATCAATTCTTCGTGGGTTCCTTGTTCAACAATTTCGCCCAATTTAACCACCACAATTTGATCTGCTTTTCGAATGGTTGAAAGTCGATGAGCAATCACAATCGAAGTTCTTCCTACCATCAGTTTCTCAAGCGCATCTTGAACCCATTTTTCTGATTCAGAATCAAGTGAGGAAGTGGCTTCGTCTAAAATAAGTATGCGCGGATTTTTAAGAACAGCTCGCGCAATAGCAATGCGTTGGCGCTGACCACCGGAAAGTTGAGTTCCTCGTTCACCTACTAATGTTTCTAAACCTTCCGGAAAACGATTGATAAACTCCATGGCATTGGCTTGATTTGC
>JAFGAK010000297.1 GCA_016933745.1 Bacteroidales bacterium | reverse complement strand
CGGCAACTGAAAGGAATGAAGTGATATGCTAATTAGATAATTCGGTAAAGTGCTAATTTTTAATTTGCGTTTACTGTAATTCTATTTCAGGTCAAGACAACATCGAATTAGCACATTAACACAACATCACTTTAGCACATCAACGAATTCTTTTATCTTTGCTCGAAATACGCTATAATCAAGTGAATCCTTTAAAAAAATTACTCGGGCAAACAGCAATTTACGGTTTGAGCAGCATCGGCGGCAGACTGTTGAATTACTTGTTGGTTCCTCTTTATACTTACACTTTACCTGCTTCTGAATACGGCACGGTTACTGAATTGTATGCGTATGTTGCAATTTTATTTGCCTTGTTGACTTACGGAATGGAAACCACTTTTTTCCGCTTTTCCGAAAAAGAATCCAATAAACCTTTGGTTTACAGCACTAGTTTGATTTCTTTATTTGCAAGTTCTTTGTTTTTCTTGGTACTGTTTTATTTGTTTAGAAACTCCATGTCAGCATCCATGGGTTATGCGCAACAAGTAAACTACCTCACCTGGTTTGCTTTTATTTTATTTTTTGATGCGCTCACAAGCATTCCTTTTGCTGGTTTGCGACAAGAAGAAAAGGCGGTTCGTTTTGCAGTTTTAAAATTGGTAAATATTGGAATCAACATTGGGTTGAATTTATTTTTTGTATTGTATTGTACTGCTGTTTATGCAAATCCGAATGATGGATTGATGTATGGCTTTGTTAGCTCTTTCTTTCATCCCGATCAATTGTTGGGTTATATCTTTTTATCAAATTTAATTGCGAGTGCTGTTACGCTTGTTTTCCTATTACCAACTTACAAATATCTGAAAGCTGGTTTCGATTTTGAACTCTGGAAACGAATGATGAAATATACTTGGCCCATTTTAGTGGTTAGTATCACCGGAATTATTCCGGTTTCTCTCGATAAAATCCTTTTCCCGCATTTGTTTCACGATGGACAAGATGCCATGACAAGTCTTGGTGTATATGGAGCTAACGCGAAAATAGCAGTCATTATGGTTTTATTTATTCAAACTTTTCGCTACGCGGCAGATCCGTTTTTCTTCGGCGAAGCCAACAATCAAGATGCACAAAAAACCTACGCCTTGGTTATGAAATGGTTTGTAATTGCCGGCTCTTTTATTTTTCTTGGAACCATGTTGTTTATCGATTTGATTCAATATTTTATTGGCGCTTCGTATCGAACCGGACTAGGTGTTGTTCCCATTTTGTTAATGGCGAATTTGCTCTTAGGCATTTATTACAATCTGTCCTTTTGGTATAAATTAACCGATAAAACCATTTATGGAGCTTGGTTTTCTTTTATTGGTGCTGTTGTTGCTGTTTTGGCAAATGTACTTTTAATTCCTTCTTTTGGAATCTACGGTGCGGCTTGGTCTGTGTTTTTAGCCTATTTAGTACCAACAATCCTTTCTTTTTTCTTCGGAAGAAAATATTTTCCGATTCCTTATCAAGTAATGAAAATTGTCTTTTATCCGGTGGTGGCAGTAACGGTCTATCTTTTCAGTTTTGCGCTTAATTTGTCTATTTATTACAACGTATTTCTTTTTGCTTTCTTCTTTATTTTAATGATGCTTTTGGAACGAAGAAAAGCAAAGCCCATAAATATTTAATCGGAAAATGAAGTCAAAAAGAACGATTCCCCATACCTACGTCATTGTATTTTATATCATTATTTTTGCGGCTATACTTACTTGGATAGTTCCGGGCGGTGCGTTTCAACGTCAGCAGATCATCTTGGATAATGGAATTACAAAAGAAGTGATCGATAGTAATTCTTTTCAATACATCGATGCGAATCCACAAACCTGGCAAGTGTTTTCCGCTCTGTTTGATGGATTTGTTGATAAGTCAGACATCATTGTTTTTATCCTGTTAATTGGCGGCGCTTTTTGGATCATGAATGAAAGCAAAGCGATTGATGTAGGGATTTTATCCTTTCTAAAAGCAGCCAAAAAAATTGAACATGTTTGGTTATTCAGAAAGCTTGGCATTAATAACATAATCCTTACACTGATTATGCTTTTGTTTTCGATGTTTGGTGCTGTGTTTGGAATGAGCGAAGAAACAATTGCTTTTATCATCATTTTTGTTCCTTTGTCGATCAGCATGGGTTACGATAGCATTGTAGGTGTTTCTTTAAGTTTTGTTGCGGCAGCTTTGGGTTTTGCAGGTGCTTTATTAAACCCATTTACGATTGGAATCGCACAAGGATTGTCGGGCATTCCTTTGTTTTCAGGCATCGAATACCGTCTGTTTTCCTGGATTGTGATTAACGTTGTAGGAATTGCATGGATTTTAGTTTATGCAAAAAAAATCAAAAAGAACCCGAAACTTTCTCCTGTTTATGAAGAAGATGCTTATTGGAGAAAATCGGAGTTGAGCGAAGAAATCGGGACCTATGCAAAAGCCGGAAAATCCGCATGGATTAGCTTCGGAATGCTCGTTGCGGTATTGCTCTATTTTTCGTATGTGGAATTTTATAGTGTTTTGCAGATCGGAAATGCGGCGTATCGTTTTCCTGCTATTCCTTTAGCAGCCGCGTATTTTGTTGTTTTTGGTTTACTTAGCTTACGTAAATCGATTCATTTCTATATTCTTACTTTGTTGGGATTAACCATTCTGATGCTCATTATTGGCGTGATGGGGTATTCTTGGTATGTGATGGAAATTGCGAGTTTGTTTTTTGCCATGGGATTGGCATCCGGAATCGCGATGAGTTACTCGCCTAATAAAATCACCCAACTTTTCATTACCGGAGTTAAAGACATTACTTCTGCGGCCATGGTGGTTGGTTTAGCCGGCGGAATAATTATTATTCTGAACAACGGACAAATCATCGATACTTTGCTCTATTATGTTTCTCGTGCGATGGGCGATTTTGGGAAATTAGCTTCTGTTGAGTTGATGTACGTATTTCAAACCGGAATCAATATCATCATTCCTTCTGGTTCAGCAAAAGCTGCTTTAACGATGCCGATCATGTCGCAATTTTCCGATTTGATTGGCGTTTCTCGACAAGCAACTGTGATGGCTTTTCAATTTGGTGATGGTTTTACCAATATGATTACACCAACATCCGGCGTTTTAATTGGTGTTTTAGGCGTGGCGCGTATTCCATACGAAAAATGGGTGAAATGGGTGTGGTCTTTTATTCTGATGCTCACCATTGTTGGTGCCCTGTTGTTGGTTCCAACGGTTTATATGCAATTAAACGGATTCTAGTTGATTTGTAGTGTGATCATGGGCTAATTTGAAAAGAACCCGTTTTTCTTGTGTTCCCTTTATTCCGTGCACAAGCTTTCATTTCGAGTGCTAACGAGAAATCTCTTTTTGATGAAAAACATCTCTCCTCCACGACATTTGTTTTCAACGAGAGTTTAGTTGTTCGTGGCAAATAAAACTTAAAATAATATAGACTGAAATAAAAAAGTGCCAGTATATATTACTGGCACTGAATGGATAATCTTTAGGAGATTGCAATTTGCTTTATTGGTTTTGGTTTTGCTTCCTCCTTTTTAGGTATAAATACATTCAAAATTCCATTCTCATATTTAGCTGTGATTTTCTCGTTTTCTACGGTTACAGGAAGTGTAAATGATCGACGAAAAGATTGGTAGCTAAATTCTTTTTTGGTAAAACGACTCCCTTCTTTGGTTTCGTTTTCAACTTTCTTATCCGACGAAATACTTAAAACATTGTTGTCGAGTTCAATTCTAAAGTCGTCTTTCCCAAAACCAGGAGCGGCAACTTCAACTTCAAAAGATTCTGAATCCTCAACAATATTTACCGAAGGTAAAGTTGTATTTGTGTCAGAAAAATGTCTGTTTGACCAATCAATCATATCGTTTTCAAAAAACCGATCAAACAAACTTGGAAACTGATTTGTAAACCGAATGAGTGACATAATTTATTCCTCCATTTTTTCTGTTAAACAATAAAACTAATTACACCTCGAGAAAATCAATTTTTATACCATCGAAAAAAAGTGAAATATTTTCAGGTAAATCGCTGCGAGGAAATGAAAAAATGACTGTCAAAATGAAAAAATGACACGTTGGGTTAGGTTAAAAGGAAACAAAGCAAAACGAGTAAGACAAATTGGAAAATCGTTTCAGCAAAATGAGAGGATGGGTGCATAAGAAACCTCCCATGTATTGTTCTTTTGCGACCTAAAGAGTTTCAGAATTATTTCTTTCTAACATTAATTCTTATCATTCTTCGAATTCCCAAATCATTTCATTTTACTTTAACTGATTAATCGTATTTTTGTTGGAAATCCAAACGTCGTTGATACCTCAAGAAACCATACAATTAATAATCGAAACAGCCCGAATAGAAGAGGTTGTAGGTGAATTTGTTTCGCTTAAAAGAAGAGGTGTAAACCTTTTGGGAAATTGTCCGTTTCACAACGAAAAAACACCATCGTTTACTGTTTCGCCTGCCAAAGGGATTTACAAATGTTTTGGTTGTGGTGCTGCCGGAAATTCCGTTAAATTTTTGATGGAACATGAGCAATACAATTATCCGGAAGCACTTAGATATTTGGCTAAAAAGTATCAGATTGAAGTCGACGAAGAAGAACAAACTCCTGAACAACAAAAAGCCACTACCGAGCGAGAAAGTCTATACCATGTTTCGGAATTTGCCAAAGACTATTTTGCAACTACGCTTTGGGAAGATCCAAAAGGAAAAGCAATTGGCTTATCGTATTTGCGCGAAAGAGGATTGAGCGATCAATTGATCAAAAAATTTGAGTTGGGATACAGTCCGAATGAATGGACCGCTTTTTCCGATTACGCTCAAACGAATTCCTATCCTTTGAGTTCCCTAGAAAAAACGGGTTTAACTATTCTGAAAGAGAATAATAAGGTGTTCGATCGGTTTAAAGGCAGAGTCATGTTCCCAATTCACAATCTTTCTGGAAGAGTGATTGGTTTTGGCGGACGAATATTATCAAACGAGAAAAACGCTGCTAAATATCTGAATTCTCCAGAATCAGAAATCTACAATAAAAGCAAAGTTCTGTACGGAATTTATTTTGCTCGACAAGCAATTTTAAAGTTGGATAATTGTCTTTTGGTAGAAGGTTATACGGATGTGATTTCTTTGCATCAAAGTGGAATCGAAAATGTTGTAGCCAGCTCAGGCACTTCTTTGACAACGGATCAAATTAAACTCATAAAACGATTCACCTCAAATATTACCATTCTATACGATGGCGATCCAGCCGGAATCAAAGCTTCGTTTCGTGGCATTGATATGATTTTGGAACAAGGCATGAATGTAAAAATTGTGCTGTTTCCCGAAGGCGAAGACCCGGATAGTTTTAGCCGAAAACATTCTGCTGGTGAAGTCAGCACTTTTATTGAAAAAGAAGCCGACGATTTTATCCGTTTCAAAACTAAATTACTACAAGAAGAAGCGGCTAATGACCCAGTAAAACGAGGTGAGTTAATCAAAGAAATTGTTCAGAGCGTAAGTATCATTCCGGATGAAATCATGCGCTCTGTGTATGTGAAAGAATGCTCGCTTTTGATGGATATTCCGGAGCAGGCGCTGATCAATGATTTAAACAAACGTTTAAAGAAAAACGACAAGGATTTTCGATCGATTCCCTCACCAATCGCTCCCTCCGCAACAAAAGAACAAACACAGGTAGATCAAATCAAACAGCAAATAAGAAAAACGCCACTTGATTTTCAAGAAGAAAACCTGATTCGTATGCTCTTAACCTTTGGAACCAAGAGTTTTGAATATCGATTTCGAGAAAATGAGTCGGAAGATGAATCCGTTATCGATGTGAATGTAGCACAGTTTATAGTGGAGCAGTTGGAAGATGATAGTTTAGGGTTCTTAAATCCAATATACCAGAAAATATATAATGCATATAAAGACGGCGTTCAAACTGAAAAACTGCCTACACATCTTACTTTTATTCATCATTCAGACGATGCCATTGTGCAAGTAGCTGTTGATTTGTTGAGTTCGCCTTACAGCTTATCAGAAAATTGGTTGAACAAAGAACGCATTCATGTAATTACCGAAGAAGAATTACTTCTTCAGGCGGCTAATAATTCCGTTTTATCTTTTAAACAAAGGAAATTGGAACAGGAAATTCACGAATTACAATTAAATTTAAAAGATGCACCCGAAGACGAAAGTGAAAAAATCATTCTATTAATCTTGAAAAAACAGAACATTCAAAAGTTGATTTCCGAACGATTAGGTAGAATTGTACTTAAATAACAAACACATGAAACGCAGCATTAAAAAGATAGATTTCAATAAAATTTTAGAAATCTTGCGAACAGAAGATCGCGAATCCGTCTATGAAAAAACCAACATAGTCCCAGATAGTCAAGATTTGTACAAAGCGCTTTCTTCGTATATCGATACGAAAAATATGGGAAGAAAGTCGGTTTTGGGTATCGATATTTACCGTTATGGAATGTTAAAGCATCTAGAACAAACGCTAATTCCATCGCTTTTTAAAATCTTTTTTGATAAAACCATCAAGCTCTGTTTGCAGTCCAATCAATTTGTGTTTCAGCACCTCGATAAGAAAAAGTTTGAGCATTCTTTTATCAATACAGGCGATGGCGGATACTTGATTTTAGATTCGCCCATGCACGCTTTGTTATTTGTTATCAATTTCGAAATCGTTGTTCGTGCTTATAATTCATATCACCTTTTCCCAAAATTGAGAAATATCATTGGAGCGATTAGCTTGCGTTATGCCATTACCTACGACACGCTTTTTACGTTCGAAGATAATTTCTATGGAAGTGCTATTATTAACAATGCACGAATTCTTGAAAAAGACAGCTTGAATCGTTGCTTACTCGACGAGAATACGTATAACTGGTTCTTAACCAATATGGATGGAATCGAAAATTTACAAGTATATACTATTTTTGATGTAGCGAATATTTACCATTTTCAGGGTTACGATCATAAGTTTATTCACGAAGGTGTGAATGAAATCATCGGACAAGAAATCTCGCGCTACAAGGGAATTATCAATTCCGATATTCTAAAAATCGGCCAGATTATGGCCAAAGAAATCTCGCTGAATATCTATAATTTGCACCTACAAGTGAGCTTGGATATTACTTCGGATGCTGCCATCGAAAACAAACGATTAATCACAGTTAGTTTAGGAAATTTAAATACAACGGGAATTTAAGGGTTCAAATGGATTCCTTGGTTGCTAGAATTTTCTTGTGGTTTTTTATTTGCTACCGCGATGGAGTCGAAAGTAAATCGAACGAGTTTCATTTTTAAACTTCAAATATTGCAGCTTAAACTTTAAACTTCTCACGGTTTTTATAATTACTTTTGCAAAAAACAAACTAAAGCGAATACACATGTATACCAATTTTCAGTCTTTTTTACAAGAAGAGCTTAACCTGATTAAAGAAGCCGGTTTATTCAAAGCAGAACGTATAATTACTAGCCCACAAGGCGCTGCAATACGGGTTTCTAACGGACAAGAAGTTTTAAATTTTTGTGCTAATAACTACCTTGGATTATCCAATAACCCAAAACTTGTTCAAGCCGCTAAAGATGCTCTGGACGCACGTGGTTACGGTATGTCATCTGTTCGTTTTATTTGTGGAACTCAAGATATTCATAAAGAGTTAGAGCAAAAAATTGCGGCTTATTTTGGAACCGAAGATACGATTTTGTACGCTGCTGCATTTGACGCAAACGGCGGTGTTTTCGAACCCTTATTAGGAGCAGAAGATGCTATTATTTCTGATTCTTTAAATCATGCGTCTATTATTGATGGAGTTCGTTTAAGTAAAGCAGCTCGTTATCGATTTGAAAACGCGAATATGGAAGATCTCGAAAAACAATTGATTGAAGCAAAAAAACATCGATTTAGACTTATTGTAACGGATGGTGTCTTTTCAATGGACGGAAACGTGGCTCCAATGGATCAGATTGTGGAACTAGCCAATAAATATGATGCAATGGTTATGGTTGATGAGTGCCATTCTGCCGGGGTGGTTGGCGCAACCGGAAGAGGTGTTACTGAGTTGTTTGATATACGTGGACAAGTGGAAATTATCACAGGAACCTTAGGAAAAGCTTTTGGTGGTGCTGTTGGTGGTTTTACTACTGGAAAAAAAGAAATCATCGATATGCTACGTCAACGTTCTCGCCCTTATTTGTTTTCGAATTCATTACCTCCCGCTGTTGTAAGTGCTGGAATTAAGATGTTCGATATGATGAATGAAACGAATGAGTTACAAGAGAAACTTCATACCAATACCGACTATTTTATGAAAAAAATGCTTGCTGCAGGTTTTGATATTAAACCAACGAAGTCAGCTATTTGTGCGGT
>JAFGAK010000296.1 GCA_016933745.1 Bacteroidales bacterium | reverse complement strand
TTATCAGCAATAAGCGTGTGTTTAACTCCGTGTTGTCCTAATTCCCAAGCTGTTAGTCTTGCACCTTGATTCCGAGGTCTGGTTTCGTCCACCCAAACATGTACATCAATTCCTTGATCAAAAGCGGCATAAATGGGAGCAAGGGCAGAGCCGAAATCAACAAAAGCCAGCCAACCAGCATTGCAATGTGTTAGAATATTTACCGTTTTTTTCTTTCTCGCTTTACTAATTTTTCGAATCAAGAAAAGACCGTGTTCTCCAATCATTTTACATGCATTTGCATCTTGATTGGCAATGGAATCAGCATAATAACGTGCGTTCTTGATGAAATCTTCTTCATCGTTTAGAGAGGACAGGAAATGGAGCATATTGTCAACTGCCCAACTTAAGTTAACAGCTGTTGGTCGTGTTGCTTTGAGTATCTCTGCTGCATTTTGCAAGTCTAACTTAGTATCCTTGTTGTGGAGTGATTCCAAGGCAGCAAGATACATTCCGTAAGCTCCTGCAGCTCCTATCAATCCGGCACCTCGAAGATGCATTTCCTGAATCGCGACAGCCATTTGCTCATGCGTTGAAATACTTTCTATCTCAAAAACAAAAGGTAATTTTCTTTGGTCGATGATTTTAACTGTTTGTTCGTTTTCTGAATCAATCCAAATGGTTCGGTAATGTTTTCCTTCTACAATCATTGCTCTATTATTCAGGATAGATTAAATAATTTTTCCGTCTGCTTTTAAAAATTCCAAGCTCCGGTTCCCAACTTGCGCGGATTTCTTGTTCTGAAAATCCAGCTTTGATTTGTTCTGCTAAGACTTTGTTTCCGGCTAAAAGATGAAAGAAATCAGTAAAAAAATCGCTTGGTTTTCCCATTTTTGTATACGTATCTACCAGAAGTTGAAGATCTATTTTTGTGGCTCTGTTATCTGGATTTATTGATTTGCGAAAATCAATTCCGTAGCAAAAATCACCTTCAAATTTTGGGTGAAGACTTTTCCCTTCGATACTTCTTGGTTTAAAAGAAAAGCCTTTTTCGGGAAAATTCGGATGTCCTAAAACTTCAAAAGGAAACTCGGTTCCTCGTCCAAGACTCATGACCGTTCCCTCAAAAAAGCATAAACTAGGGTAGCAATCTATTGAATTGTCAGTCGGTAAATTTGGCGAAGGAGGAACAGGTAAGGAATAAAATGATTGATGTGTATAATGTTCACATTTAATAATTTGTAAATCGCATATCAAGTGATTGTTTAACCATCCTTCTTGATTAATCATTTGGGACAATTCGCCTAAAGTCATGCCATGAACTACCGGAAGAGGCAGTAAACCGATGAACGATTTATATGCATCCTCAAGCATCGGACCATCTACATAATGTCCATTTGGATTTGGACGATCGAGCAAAAGCAACGGAATTTTATATTCTGCGCAAGCTTCCATTACGTATTTTAAGGTAGAAATATAAGTGTAAAATCGGGCTCCAACATCTTGAATATCAAAAATCATCAGATCGATGTTTTCAAGATCTTTTTTGGTAGGTTTTTTATGAGATCCGTAAAGTGATACAATTTCCAAACCGCTTTTGGAATCTATATTTCCGGATACAAGTTCTCCAGCTTCGGCTTGTCCTCTGAAACCATGTTCAGGAGCAAATACTTTTTCGACGGTAAGTCCAGCATTTAAAAGCGAATCGACTAAATGCGTTTTAGAAATAAAACTGGTTTGATTCGCAACAATACCAAGCTTTTTACCTTTTAATAGCTCGAAATATTGATCTGTTTGTTCCGCCCCAACTTCAATTTGGCAAGAGGCCATTGTGCTTAAAATGAACAGTAAAAAAAGGAAATAGTATTTCTTGATCTGCATAATCGGAAGAATTGATATTTTTGTTCTAACAAAAATACGTTTTTCATTTGGAAAGCGTATGATTTAAAAAAAAGCAATTTG
>JAFGAK010000025.1 GCA_016933745.1 Bacteroidales bacterium | reverse complement strand
TTAGGGCTTGCTTAAAAACTCAAAACCTTAAACTGCCAATTTTCCAAAAAATCCAATATGAGGGTATCGAAATTGGAATTTGGGTAAAGAAATTGTTTTTGGAAGAGCAAAAAAGAGGTGAAATAAAAGAGACAATAAAAAATCTTTGCTGAACCTTACCAGATTCATTACAAAGAAGATAGCTGCAATCCACGATTTGCTGGTTGTGGACAATTTTGCTCTGATATTATTGAGGCCATAGGCGTTTTTACCTTGACCAAATTTACCTTCAACATGGTTTCGTTCAGCGGATTCTTGTCGTTTTTTGCGTTTCTCTTTGGTTGTCAATTCCTCCTTCACAGGACGACCTAATGGCTTACCAATATGTCTTATATTATTTTCTTTCAGCCATTTACGATTTTCTCTGGTGAGATAAATTTGATCTACCAGAACAAGTTCCGGAAAATGTCCATGAAGTTCTTTATATTTTTCTACTTGTTGTATCAAATCTTGGGATTCGTTGAAGGCATTGAAATCCAAATGATCCACGGTGGCGTATCCATTCTGTAGTCCAATGTTGATTTTTGCCCCGAATTCTGTGTTCGACCCTGCTTTTCC
Organism: Bacteroidales bacterium; assembly: GCA_016933745.1. Taxonomy (GTDB): domain Bacteria; phylum Bacteroidota; class Bacteroidia; order Bacteroidales; family UBA12170; genus UBA12170. The sequence goes on along the minus strand of JAFGAK010000025.1, from coordinate 702 downwards.
GCGAACTATGGGGCGTACATGGGGCTGGTGAATGTTCACTATGCGGTCGGGGATTTTGTGAGTTTTAGTTTTGTACATTTGTTTTTGTTGTTCAATCACGTGTTGGATGACAAAAAAGTACTTTAACTGTTTATTGTTCATTGGGTTATGATTTCCCTCTAACTTGTCTAACAATTGGTTGATGATTTTTAAGTCCCGTTCTAAAAAATTGATCTGTTGTTTAATCCCTTTGCGTATTTCTTTCCCGTTCTTTCTTCTTTTCTTGGATAAATTCAGGTATGATTGGCGAGCTTTATTGCGATAGGTACGTGGTTTCTTGGCTAACCTCAATTTTTTGTACAGCATATCCACAAGCTCCTCTGCTTTTTCTCGGCTGTCATTCAGTAAATCCAAATCGGTTGGGTATTTGATGTTTGCATCGGCTACTGTAGCGTCCATTTGAAGCTTGCCTTGGTTCTGCGGCTTTTCTGTCGTGTCTTCTTGGGTTGGGGTGGGCTCATTATCGTTCTCCTCTTTCTCGCTTTTTGACTTTGAGTTCTGTTCCGTTTGTGTGGTTTCTTTTTCTATCGCTTTTTTGATAATGCTTCGGTTCATCTCTTCAAATTGCTCAATACCAAGCCTTTTACGTATGGATACAAATAAACTTGGGGTGAAAACCGGCTTATCGGTAAAATTGCTTAACCCTAAAAAATATTGCATGTA
>JAFGAK010000295.1 GCA_016933745.1 Bacteroidales bacterium | reverse complement strand
TTGTAACAGCCATTGTGGCCTTAGGAATCGCCAATCTGGATCATCTTTTATCCAGAGAGGGATATTATATTGAAACGGAAGAATAAGCAAAATACAAGCGCGATAAATGAATTAGTTTCGAATGCCTATTTTAGCGTTTTCAGGCAAGGCTCGGAAAATTGCCAAAGCATCAGCATCGCTAATCCATAAATAAATTGTTGGATAGAATCCTGTGCTATTGGTACTGTTTTTAAGTTTTGTCCTAAATCGATCTTTATACATTTGCCATTTGAAATTAGTGCTTTGGGAAGAATCTTGTTTTACACCAAAAACAACAACTCTGTAATCATTTTCTGTTAAAAAACTCCATAAAATTGGTTCTGTTGATGGATTTTTATCTTCTTCCGTATTTGTTGATCCATCTGTATTTACAGTCATTTTACGAAACGGTTTTTTCTGCTTATTTGCTTGCTGTGAGCTAATAACCCATGGTTGACTAAATAAATTCTTATAGGCGAGTTCATTAAAATCGGCATTAAATTGTTTTGGGTAAACCGCTAGGATTTTACTTTTTATTAGTGGCAATCCTTTGAATTGCAATTGAAAAATACGATCGTTTAGATGAATTCCCAAGCTCATCGAATCGTCTTTAGCTAATGTCAGTTGGTTTTCTACCCAAAATTTATCTTTCCAAATATCTTGATATTCGCTTTGTTGCCATCCCGATAGGTTAACCCCCTCGTTATTATCAGATTGCAAATAATATTTTGCTTTTGCATTGGTTTGAACCAACATAGCTATGAGCACGAATATTAATAAGACAATTGAAATGCCAACGGCAATTATGCCATAAAATAAGGGCTTATTGCCATTTAACAGCTTGGTGATAAAATTGTTTTCTTTCATTTTTTTAGTAAATAAAAACTTTGGCTCCAACCGGAAACTCTTTGTATAAAAAGGCTAAATCAGAATCGTTTAAACGTACACAACCATGTGTGACCGCTAATCCAAGAAAACGCTGATACAAGGTACCATGAATCAAATACCCGTCACCGAGATTCAAAGCATAATCGCCTAAAACACCATATTCAAAACGAGAATGATCATTTGGAGGAGGCACAGGAAGCCCTTCCTCTAAAAAAGCCCAATCAGGTTTTTTCCATACAGGATTTGTTATTTTGCTTTTGATGGTAAATACCCCTTTGGGTGTTTCAAATTTGTAAGACTTTTTATCTTCGACAGTTAGTTCGATATAACTTCCGGTAGAACATATTCCGGTACGTATTAGCTGTTTATTTTTATAAGCTTCAAAAGTGTTATTGGTTGTATTTATTACCAAATACTGATTCCCGGGACTTAATTTTACCAGTTTATTAGTTAAAATGTCTTTTTCTTTTTTCATTGCAGCGGCAGTCTCCTTGCTAATTTCCGCCTCGTTTTGCGAAATCGAGTTTGATAATTTCGAATAAAAAAGAGCATTCTGAAAATGAGGAATAATAAACGCAAAGCTTGCAAATGCAAGAACTACGATGATTAAAAAGGTAGAAATATAAATTCCGTATCGACGGTCGATCTTTAATGTTTTCACTTTGATTAATTTAAAATTTCTTTCAACGGTATTTTTGCGCCAATGATTACAACAGGCGTGTTTTCAGAACAGAATTCGAATAATCGATCCATATCCTTATTTTCGAGCGCCACACATCCATCTGTCCAATTCACACCTTT
>JAFGAK010000294.1 GCA_016933745.1 Bacteroidales bacterium | reverse complement strand
ATCGTTGTGCAACAACCAAAAAACTAAAAATATCTGGGTTTCTTAGTTTCTATTCTGATTCCAGGCTAGATTATGTTTTGCAAAGTTTTGTAAATTGCCAAACCAAATACAAAACATCTGCCAATGAAATCATTCATCCCAACGTTGCTATTTCTTATCTTTTTAACGGGAGGAATCCAGGCTCAAGAAAGAAAAGTACTGAACCTTCAATCCAACTGGAAATTTATGGAGGGTTCTTCAGAAAATGCTTTTCAAAAAGAACTGGACGACGAATCTTGGGAAACTGTTGAAATACCTCATGATTGGGCCATTTCAAAACCTTTCGACGAAGATGGCGACGGAAATACCGGCAAACTTCCTTGGAAAGGAGAAGCTTGGTATCGTCTAAAAATTCAGATTCCAGAAAAAGATGCAGGACAACGATTTGTTTTGCTCGCCGATGGAATCATGGCTTTTCCGGAGATCTATGTGAACGGAAACCTGGTTGGGAAATGGGATTATGGATACAATTCTTTTTATATCGATATTACAAAAGCAATACTTCCAGGCGTAGAAAATACCATTGCCATTCATGTGGATACAAGAAAACATCAAAGTAGATGGTATCCGGGAGCGGGAATTTATAGAAAAATTCAATTATTAACGCTCAATCCGATCCATCTCAAAATTTGGGGAACAAAAATTACCACGCCAATCATTAAAAAGCATTATTCCGATGTTCGTATTGCATCAACAATACAGAACACATCTTCGTCTGAAACAAAATTAAGAATAGTTCAATCCATTTTAAACAAAGAAAAACAGCCTGTTACTTCAAAAGAAATGCAGTTTGATTTAGCGGCTAATTCAGAAAAAACCATCGAACAAACAATCACTTTGTCTTATCCAACGCTTTGGGATACCGAAAATCCTTATCTCTATGCTGTGAAAACTCAAGTTTTTCAAAACGAGGTACTAATCGATGAATCATCGTCCAACTTTGGTGTTCGAACTTTTCGTTTTACGGCCGATAACGGACTTTACCTCAACAATAAACGAATTCAGCTTCAAGGCGTAAACCTTCACCACGATTTTGGTCCGCTTGGAAGTGCTTTTAACAAACGCGCTGCTCAGCGTCAGCTCGAAATCATGAAAAATATGGGCGTTAATGCCATTCGAAATAGTCACAATGTGGCAGCACCCGAAATGCTCGATTTATGCGACGAAATGGGTTTGCTATTTTTAGATGAAGCTTTTGATAAATATACTGATACGATCGATCTTTTAGAAGAAACTGATTTTGAAGAATATGCCGCAAGAAATGTGCGTAATTGGATTGAAAGAGACCGAAACCATCCTTGTGTATTTTTATGGAGTGTTGGAAATGAAATTCCGGATGTTCAATGGAATATAAACAATGGTTTTCAGCGACTCAACACCATGCTTTCATATGTAAAAAAATACGATGAGTCCCGACCAACAACCTTGGTTTGTGATAGCTACGAAAGTGCCAAACTCAGACATTTTGATTACTACGATGTGCATAGTTGGAATTACGGACGACGTTATCGCTTGGCGCGAGAACTGGAACCAAATAAATCGGTTATCATCAGCGAATCTGCATCAACTGTAAGTACCAGAGGTTTTTATGAGTTACCCTTACCGAAACAAAAAACCGATTTTACCAACTCTTTGCAAGTAAGTTCTTATGATTTGAATGCACCTGAATGGGCAGAAATTGCCGACGATGATTTTATGTGGCAACAAGAAGAAAATTACATTGCAGGAGAATTTGTTTGGACCGGATTTGATTATTTGGGCGAACCAACTCCTTATACCAATCAAGCAGTAAAAGCAATGGGCTTCACCGATCAGAAAGCGGCACGAAGTTCTTATTTTGGCATTGTCGATTTGGTAGGTATTCCAAAAGATCGCTTTTATCTCTACAAAAGTTATTGGAAACCAAAAGAAACTACGGTTCATATTCTACCACATTGGAATTGGGAAGAAAGCAAATACCAAGAAATTCCGGTTTTTGTTTATACCAATGGCGATTGTGCCGAGCTATTTCTGAATGGAAAATCGCTTGGCATGCGGTGTAAAAACCCAAAAGCAAGCAATTCTGTCGAACGTTTCCGTTTGATCTGGGACAGCGTTCCATATCAGCCCGGAGAATTAAAAGCAATTGCTTATAAAGAAGGAAAAGTAATCGGCGAAAGCCAACTGAAAACAGCTGGAAAAGCATATCAGTTGCGCCTAACTCCCGACCGAAGCAAAATCGCCGCCGACGGCGATGACTTATCGTATATCTTAATCGAAGCATTGGATAAAGACGGGAATCTTTGTCCGCTAGCAGATGATAAAATTGAACTGAAGCTGAATGGACCAGGAAAAATTGCCGGTGTTGGAAATGGAAATCCGCAGTCCTTGGATTCTTTTCGTGCCAGCTCCATTCGATTGTTTTATGGAAAAGCCATGCTTATTATCCGATCTACTAATGAACGCGGAAAAATAACAATCGAAGCATCTGCAGAAAAACTAAAAAGCGCACAAACAAAAATCGAAACCAAATGAATCTGTTTATAATTTCCACAAAAAAATATACGCTCTTACTTTTTCTTACCCTATTGCTTTTTGCATGTAAGAAAACAAGTGTAACACCTATACCAGATCCCGATCCGGAATCCCCACCAGTAGAAACACCCTATTTTTTAAGAGCTGTCGATATTTCTTCCTTACCGGAAATTGAACAAGAAGGAACTTTGTATTACAATGCAAGCAATCAACAAGAAGATTTACTGAGTATTTTGAAAACAGCAGGTGTTAACACGATTCGCATTCGCTTATGGAAAAATCCGGCTACTTCGCACAGTTCTTTTTCCGAAGTGAAAGCCTTTGCCAGTAGAGCTCACGCAATGGATTTAGATGTTTGGTTAACGGTTCATTATTCGGATACTTGGGCAGATCCCGGAAAGCAAGCAACTCCGGCAGTTTGGCAAAATTTAAGTTTTTCGGTTTTAAAAGACAGTGTTTATGCGTATACCACTAAAATAATGAAGGAATTAAAGCCGGAGTTTATCCAAATAGGCAACGAAATTAATCCGGGTTTTCTTTTACCTTCCGGAAATATCAATACAAACGAACAACAATTCAAAGACTTATTAGCGGCCGGATCAAAAGCTGTTCGCGATAACTCTTCGACAAGTAAAATTATTCTTCATTTTGCCGGACTTACGAATTCCGACTGGTTTTTTAGTAAAGTTAAATACATTGATTACGACCTCATTGGTTTGTCTTATTATCCGTATTGGCACGGAAAAGATTTGGTTTTGCTCGAATCGTCGATGAAGAATTTAAGCAGCACTTACCATATAAAAATCCTGATTGCAGAAACGGCATATCCTTTTACATTGGATTGGAACGATTGGACTAACAATCTAATTGGATCGGACGGCCAGCTGATTCTTCCCACCTATCCTCCAACTCCCGAAGGTCAAAAAGCATTTATTACTAAAATCCGAACCCTTGTTGAATCTGTTGAAGATGGAGTTGGATTCTCTTATTGGGGAGCAGAACTTGTTGCTTATCGCGGTAGCGAAGCTCAAAATGGATCTCCATGGGAAAACCAAGCCCTTTTTGATTTTAATAACAAAGCATTGCCCGTTTTAGATGCTTTTAAAAAAGAATGAAATGACACCAAAAGATCTTGTATTAAAATGGGTGGAAGCCTTCAATAACGCCGATGCAGAAGCGATTACCGAAATGTATCATCCCAATGCTGTGAATCATCAAGTGGCAAATGCTCCGGTTGAAGGAAAAGAAGCCATTGGAAAAATGTTTCGAGAAGAATTTGCCGGTGCCGATATGACTTGTATCATCGAAAATATTTTTGAAGATGGCGAATGGGCTATTCTTGAATGGAAAGATCCGCTTGGACTAAGGGGTTCTGGTTTTTTTCAGATTCAGCAGAATAAAATCATTTTTCAACGAGGATATTGGGATAAACTTAGCTTTTTAAAACAACATCATTTACCCTTTCCTGAAAATTAATATTTCATCACTTTCGGGAACCTTCTTAGCAAAAAACAGATCGAAAAATGGCATTCTTGACCGATTGAAAGCGATCTTTTTTTCTTTATTCGCGCAAGCATCTCATTCATAAATCATTATACAATATGTTAAATAGGCTTAATAATGAAGCTTCTATGCTGTATCGGTGTACTTTAGCATTCGAATATTTGCGTTAAATATTCTAGAAATTTTGGGTTAGAAATTCGGAAAACAGACTTCGTAAAAGCAAAGGGGTTGGAAAAAGTTGTTTGTTTTCTTATTGTATAAATAGAACGAAACATTTATGTCAAAAGCACATACTTTTCATATTCCCGTTATGGGTATCGGTTTTACCATTGATACACCTTTAAAAGTTTCTCAATTCGGTATTGATTCTGTTATTTCTTTGGTAGATGATATGCTTTTAGAGAAACTTCGGAAAATGTACAGCGGCAAACACCAATTAGATTATCAAGAAATATCTGATAAAGTGGCCGATTTTAGAGCCAAGCGAATCACTTCTTATTTAAACATGATTAATCAATTGGCAGAGAAAAAATTTGAAGATTTGAAAAATGCCACAAGTGAGAAAATTCAGGAACTGAAAGATTATTTTAATTTACTCCCCGATACCTCGAGCATTAAACAAGAGTTTAAAAAGCTTACCGAAAAGCATTTCAATGTAGATGAAATACGAAATTGGATCAAAAGCAATTTAAGCATGGGAAGCATTGATGTGAATATCATGACGAAAATTGACAAAGACAATTATTTTCAGGGAGAAAAGCTGGCTGTAGAGTACAATGATGCACATGCCGCATTACGTGGTTTCGCCAATAGCGATTTACATTCGTCGATCGTTCTTTCGGCCGGAATGAATCCGCGACTTTATGCTTACATGGAAAACTTTGAGGATTTTTATCCCAATGTACAGGGCGAACTGAACAAGAAAATAGTTTTAAAAGTGAGCGATTATCGTTCAGCTTTGATTCAAGGGCGACTTTTCGCCAAAAAAGGTTTGTGGGTTTCGGAATACAGAATAGAATCTGGGCTAAATTGTGGCGGACACGCTTTTGCTACTGAAGGTCATTTACTTGGTCCTATATTGGCTGAATTCAAAGCAAACAGAGAAAAACTAAATCAACTTGCCAATGAAGTTTTTTCTATTGGTTTGACGCAGAAAAATAGGGTTGTTCCAACAGAAAAAATGCAGTTTATCATTACTGCACAAGGTGGCGTTGGCACAGCCGAAGAACATCAGTTTTTACTCGATCATTATCAGATTGATTCCGTTGGTTGGGGAAGTCCATTTCTTTTGGTTCCCGAAGCGGTTAGCATTGACGAACCAACCTTGAACACACTTGCAAATGCTCAAGAAAGTGATTTATATCTGAGCGGAATATCGCCATTAGGCGTTCCTTTTAACAGCATGCGAGGAAACACAAAAGACATCGAAAAATTAGCGCTCATTGCTAACGGTAAACCCGGAAGTGTTTGTCCGAAAAAATACGTTGCTTTAAACAATGAATTTACCGAAAAAAGCATTTGTTCAGCATCCAGACAATACCAAAGAATAAAGTTGAAAGAACTTGACAAACAAGAGCTTTCTTCCGAAAATCGGCAGAAACAAGCGGCTGCTGTGGTAGAAAAATCATGCATTTGCGTTGGTTTAGGAACTTCCGCATTGTTGGTAAACGGACTCGATACCAAGATGGAAGGCGAAGGTGTTTCGGTTTGTCCCGGACCAAACATGGCTTATTTTTCTAAAAAAATGAGTCTGAAAGAAATTACAGATCATATTTACGGACGAATCAATGTGATTTCGCGCAACGACCGACCAAACATGTTCATTAAAGAGCTTAAGATTTACATCGATTTTCTAAAAAACAAAATTGAAGAAACAGCAGCTACAGCAAACACAAAAGAAAAAAAGAATCTCTTCGCTTTTGTAGAGAACCTCAAAGACGGAATCAATTATTACGATGCATTATTTAACGAATTTAAGGATAAATTTAAAGACACCAAGAACAGTATTTTTAATGAATTGGAAATTAGCAGGCAAGATTTGCAGCTTCTGTATTTAAAAATCTAAGTGCTTATCCTATTCTTATTTACAAAGGATTCTTTAAATTCAAGACTTAGACTATTATTGCTGATGTAAAATCCTTATTTTTACTCCTCCTTATCAATTGCAAAACAGGCCATGGAAGAGATTACCAAACTTTTGGAATTTGAGTTAATAAATATTGGCGGACACGTTATTCGAACCTATACGCTGTTTTTTGTGGTTCTGATTATTCTATTAACCCGATTAATATTGTGGTTAATTAAAAAAGCAATGTTCAGAAAACATCAGAAAAACACGCGAAATATAGGCGATACAGCAGCTTTGTATCAGATTATCAAATACGTAATTTGGGTTATTGCAATTGCATTAATGCTCGACACGATCGGGATAAAACTTACAGTATTACTTGCGGGTTCTGCCGCATTGTTAGTTGGTGTTGGTTTGGGATTACAACAAACATTCAATGATGTTATTTCGGGTATTATTCTGCTCTCTGAGCGCTCTATAAAAGTTGGGGATATTTTAGAAATTGATGGGGATGTGGTTAAAATTCAAACCATTGGTTTGCGAACATCCAAAGGTTTGAACCGCGACGAAATTTCAATCATTATTCCAAATTCACTAATCACAACCAATAAAGTTATTAATTGGAGTCATCAATCTCAACACACAAGATTCAAAATAAATGTAGGAGTTGCTTATGGCAGTGATGTAGATTTGGTGATAAAAATACTCCTAGAAAGCGCTTTAGAACATCCTGATATTTCAACAAACGATCCACTTGATGCACGATTGTTAGATTTTGGAAATTCATCGCTCAATTTTCAGCTTTTGTTTTTCAGTAAAAATATCTTTCGAATTGAAAAAGTAAAAAGCGACATACGAAGAATAATCAATCGAAAATTTACCGAAAATAATATTTCAATTCCATTTCCACAAATGGACGTTCACTTTAAACAACCTAAAGACAAGTAATAACAAACCCTGATTCCATTTTCGTTTTTAAACTTTCACCCATGGAAACCATTCGCACCACCTATACTGGACAACTAAGAACGGAAGCCGTTCATGTTCAATCAGGAAATAAATTAATAACCGATGCACCCACTGATAATAAAGGAAAAGGAGAAACATTCTCGCCCACAGACCTTTTAGCTACTTCGTTGGCAAGTTGCATTTTCACAATCATGGGAATCAAGGCAGAAGAAGCCGGATTTAAGATTGATGGCGCTACGGCTAAAACCTGGAAAATTATGTCGGAAAATCCACGCCGTGTTGCCGAAGTCAAAATTGAATTCGATTTCAGTATGTTGGATCTGAAAGAAAGCGAAAAGGAACTTCTGCAATCTTTGGTAAAAGTATCGCCCGTTCCTTTAAGCATACACGATCAAACAAAACAAAACGTACATGTGAAGTTTTAGGATCACTCATTTCCTTTTCTGTTCATTCTTTATTTTGTAACCATTATTAAATTAAGAATGGTATTTTTGACAAGCAATGAACGCCAAAGGATAGTTCAGGATTTGGTTTTGCTATTTTTAGTTTATGGATATCGAAGCAGTTTTTAATCAATTTAATCATTTGGGCAGCTATGATCGTTTTGAAAAGATTCAAAGCGGACATATTAACACAACGTATCGAATCCTTACCAAAGAAAAAAACCAACCCGATTTTGTCTTACAAAAAATCAACTCTTCTGTTTTCAAAAAGATCCCTCAACTGATTCAAAATAAAGTGTTGGTGACTGAGTTTTTAAAAGCGAAAGCAAGTTCGGGACAAACTATTATTCAATTCATTCCGTGTAAGTCAGGAAATTTCTATTTCTACGAACCCGATCTTGGTTATTGGAATTTAAGCACCTATTTACCCAACAGCAACGTGTTTTTAAAAGCACCGAATACAGCTATCGCGATGGAAGCCGGAAAATTATTTGGTTCTTTTTTTTATGATTTAAACGATTTTGATGCCGACAAACTTTTTGAAACAATTCCGATGTTTCATGATATGGAATACCGATTGGACCTTTTCAATCAAGCAGTCAATCAAGCAGATCAAAGTCGAGTTGAAAGCGCTGGTTCCTGCATCAGCGCGATTGAAAAAAACCAACAAAATATGCTTGTTTTGAACCGTTTGAGAAATAACGGAACGCTACCTTTGCGTGTAACCCATAACGATACCAAACTTTCGAATGCTTTGTTTACAGAAGAAGACAAAGGTTTAGCCGTGATCGATTTAGATACCTTAATGCCCGGTTTAGTGCATTATGATTTTGGCGATTCTGTTCGCACCATTTGTTCTTCGGCCGAAGAAGATGAAAAAGATCTTTCCAAAGTGTATTTTTTAGCGGAAAACTTTAGCGCTTTTACAACTGGTTTTTTGAGTGCTTGTGGATCGATTTTATCGAAAGAAGAAAAAAGGAATTTAGTTTTGGGAGCGAAATACATGGTTTTTATCATGGGTCTCCGTTTTCTAACGGATTATCTAAATTTCGATACCTATTTTACAATTCGCTATCCGGAACACAATTTGGTACGCGCTAAAAACCAGTTCGCCTTATTAAAAAGCATGCAGCTTCACCAAGATAAAATGAACAGCATGGTTGATAAACTAATTAACTAATTCCCATTTGTTCCATTAAGAAAGTGGCATTCAGGTTTTGCGAAATACCATTGCGCAATTTGTAATCAAAAACCAATTGATTGTTGGTAATTTCAACTTCAAAACAATTTGCTTTTACATTTTCAGGAAACGTGTTGGCGAGTTCTGCCAATTGCAAATCGTGCGTAGCAATAATTCCGCTCGCGTTGAAATTGATTAGACGTTTTACCAATGCTTTCGATCCTTTTTCTTTGTCTTTGGAATTGGTTCCTTTTAAAATCTCATCCAGAATAATAAAATGTGCTTTGCCGCTTTCAAGCGCTCGAATTATTTTCTGGAGTCGAGTTAATTCCGCATAAAAATAGGATTCGTTATTTGCCAGTGAGTCCGATGTTTTTATGCTTGTAAAAGGCTGTAAAATAGAAGTTTTAAATTCTTTGGCGCATACGGGAGCTCCAGCCAAAGCCAGAACAAGTGTTACACCAATAGTTCGCAAATAGGTGCTTTTTCCCGACATATTTGCTCCGGTAATTACGGTAAATTGTTTAGCCGATGGAAAATAGATATCGTTATCAACGCGTTGATTTGGTCGAATCATCGGATGACCCAGGCCTTTGCCTTCTATGATATACTTTTCGTCGACAATACTTGGAAAAATCAAATCCACTCGATTGTAATAAAACGTTGCAAAACTCGAAAGCGCTTCTGTTTTAGCAATTGCTTCAAATGCGTTCTCCGGAAGCTTACTAAATTGTTTTTTCCATTTCTCCAAACGGATGCTTTGACGAATGTCCCAAAGCAAAAAATAATTCAAAATCAGCCATGCAAAAACATTCAATCGCGTATCGAACGCTTGCATAATAGTTGCCAACCTATCAAAAGCTTTACTTGCCGACATTCCGTTACAAACCAATTTACTTTGAATAGCAGATAATTCGCTGGATGAAAAGTGGCCATTTTCGATGTGCGAAACTAGGTTTTTGAATCGAAATAATTGCGCACTTTGCTTGCTTAACTCTTGATGTTGCTTGTTAATTTTTTTGGTGTAAAATCCGGTAAAACCAAGACTGAGCATCATGTAAAACAGAAATGAATTGGAACTTATTTGAGCGCTTGCAAATAAGCCAACAAAAACAATTGAAAGAGCAGGTAAAACATATTGTGCAATTTTCAAAATTTTTGTATCGGAGAGCGTTTCTTTATGAATCCATGTTTTTAAATCTTCTGCCAATTGATTCGGATCAGGAGCTGAGCTCGATTCTTTACTAAAAGCCATCATTCCTAATGCCCGAAATGTAGTGAGCCAATCCGGAAGACTTGCCAGTTCTTTTACCGCGTTTTGTCTATTTCTAATCGACTCCGATTTTTGCTCTATTCGTGTTAAAAATTGGGAAAGAAAACCCTTTCCGGCATTTGAAAAACTTCGATTTAACATTTTAAAAATGCTGCTGTTTCCAAACAAATCTAAATCCACGGCATAAGGATGTTGAAAATCAATCAAATCCACACCGCCATCAAAAGGCGAATAATTTCCTTTTAAAGCTTCCAGTTCATCTGTAAAAACACGTTTAAAAACCAAAAATTCGCGTTTTGTTTCGATGATTCGATTGTGCTTGACTGCAATAAAAAGAAAAAAGATCAAGAAAAAAGCTAGCGTGCTTAGCGTCCAAATAGTTCCCAAATCCGAAATAAAATAAACAGCAACTGCTCCCATCAAAAACCAAATCAAACGAACTCTTGAATAATTTTTTATTTGCTTTGATAGCAAGTCGATTTTTGTTGAATACGTATCAAATTGTTGCTGATAATAAAGCTTGTTTTGCATACACGTTTGATTATTTTGTCTTTTTACAAAAGAACAAATATTACAAAGAAGATTAAAAAACAAATTTTTAAAAGATGTTAATACTTATACACACTCATTTAAAAAATTAATTATATTTGAGCAAAGCAAAAGCAAGATGATCCGAACAATAATAGTTGACGACGAAATACGAGCAAGAGAAACCATTCATGCCATGTTGGAAATCTATTGCAGCGAAGCCGTTGAAGTTATTGGTGAAGCAAAAAATGTAGCAAGCGGCATCGAAATTATCAAAAAACTAAAACCTGATTTGGTTCTTCTTGATATTAAAATGCCGGATGGTTTGGGTTTTGATTTGTTGGCTCGTTATGGTAATATCGATTTTAAAGTCATTTTTATTACTGCTTTTGAAGAATATGCAATCCAAGCTTTTAAATTTAGCGCCATCGATTATATTTTAAAACCTATCGAGCCCGACGAGTTAATTAAGGCGATTAATCGCGTAAAAGATTTGGTTCGAGTTACAACGCCCAACAGCATGGATCTTCAGTTTGAAACGTTTATGGCCAATATGCAAAACAATTCGGGTGAAGAAAAAAAGCTGGTTTTAAAAACCACAGAAAATATTCATGTTATTCCTATTAATGAAATTGTTGCTTTGAGTAGCGATCGGAATTACACTCGATTTTATTTCCTCGAAAGACCCAATATTATCGTTTCAAAAACCCTCAAAGAATTTGAAAATATGCTTGTTGATTATGGGTTTATGCGCGTACACCGCTCCCATGTAATCAACCTCAAATACATCGATCGCTTTGATAAATCCGATGGTGGATACGCAGTAATGCGTGGAGGATTGCGTATGGAAGTTTCGCACAGAAACAAAGAAAGCTTATTCGCTTTTTTTGAAAAGCTATAAAAAAACCGGGCAGAACCCGGTCTTTCTTTACAATCCTTTTTCTATTTTAGGCTATCTCGATAAGCTTGGTAAGTTTGGGCTCTTCTTTCCGTTTTGGGATTTGTATGCTCAAAATTCCATTTTCTTGATTTGCTTTAATTGCATCAACCTCAATGTTTTTTGGCAAGCGGAATGAACGACTAAATGAACCGAAACTAAATTCTTGCGTGTATTCTTGCTCCTCTTGTTTATTTTCAATTTCAGCCGAAACGGTTAAAATGTTTTCATCCAAACTAATTTTTACTTGCTCTTTGGTATAACCCGGAACCACTAATTTTAAGTCGAACCCCTTTTCATTTTCTTGAACATTTGCCATCGGAACAAAAGATTGTTGATTAAATTCGCCTTCAAAAAAGCGATTAAATAAACTAGTATAAGCGGGTTCTCTGTTAAATTTAACTAAACGTATCATAATTTTTCCTTTCTTTAATTAATTGAATTTTTATTTGTTTTGAAGCTTCTTTTTCAAGATTTATACCAAAACAATTTTTTTAAATATTTCTGCCTTTTTGTCTTTTTATAAAATATTTGTCGGTCATAATGTCATGTTTGATGTTTTTAACAGATTGGTATTAAAAAAATGATAGCTTTGAATAACTTTGTAAACCATGCGAAAACTAAAAGTCGACAACGGTAAAAAAATACTCCAAGCGCTTAGTCCAAGGCGAATTATTTTACCCATTTTCATTGGATTAGGAGTTGCTGCTTTTTTACTTTTTAGGAACTTTCAACCCGATCAGTTTTCCTTTTTTGAGTGGTCGATTACAGCGGCGCTTTGGATTTTTGTTTCCGTTTTGATGATGGTCGTTCGTGATTTTGCTTACATTGTTCGAATCAAATTGCTGACCGATCATCATTTATCTTGGCGACAAGCATTTGAAATCATTATGTTATGGGAATTTAGTTCTGCCATTTCACCATCGGTTGTTGGAGGAACTGCTCCTGCTATTTATTTTTTATTTAAAGAAAAAATTAGCGCGGGAAAAAGCACCGCAGTTGTTCTTGTGGCTATCTTCTTAGATGAATTGTTTTTTATTCTTGCCATTCCTATCCTGTTGTTATTTTTTGGAAATCGTTTGTTTCCAAGCACCGACCTGCTTCATCTAAGTCAGCTTAAATATTATTTTTGGTTTGGCTATGGTTTGATCTTTCTTTATACGCTTTTATTGGGTTACGCCATTTTTATCAATCCGCATATTGTAAAAACCATTTTAAAAAGTCTATTCCGTTTCCCATTAATTAAACGTTGGCAAGAAAAGGCCTGTTTGCTCTCCGATCAGCTTATAGAAACATCTAAATGGTTTAAAACCAAAGATTTTAAATTTTGGATAAAGACTTTTACGGCTACTGTTTTTTCTTGGACCGGACGTTATGCCGTAATTAACTTTATGTTTATGGCGTTTTTTCTGGAGAAATTAAAGTGGACGGATCATTTTTTAATTTACGCCCGCCAATTGAGTATGTGGATCTTACTGCTTGTAAGCCCAACTCCCGGAGGCAGCGGCTTAGCTGAAATCTTTTTCAAAGACTTTTTACGCGATTTTATTCCAAACCTAAGTTGGGTCATTCCTTTGGCTTTGCTTTGGCGACTAATTTCTTATTATCCTTATTTATTTCTTGGAGCTATCATTTTACCAAGATGGATGAACCGAGTTTTCAAAAAAAAGAAAGATTAGTTTTGTTCGTGTTTTTCCACCCAATCATCATGAAATGATTTATCAGCAATATTTGGGAGCTTACGCATACTTCCCCACGATTTCTTTAAAAAGAAAGAAATAAAAAACCGTTTGGTACTGCTTTTGAAAAAGTCCATCCATTTTCGTTTCATGAGAATGCGAGTACTTGTTTTAACGAGCAATCGCTCTGCTGAAGTGGTCTGTTTTTGAGCAACCGAATCTCTACGATTTAATAACAATAAATCGTGCAAAGGAATATTAACCGGACAAACTTCAGTACATGCACCACACAGTGTTGATGCAAAACTAAGGTGTTTATAATCTTTCATTCCTAATAACCACGGTGAAATAACGGATCCAATCGGACCGCTATAAGTTGCATTATAGGTATGACCTCCAATATTTTTATAAACCGGACACGCATTTAAACATGCTCCACAACGAATGCAAGAAAGCGCAACGCGTTGTTCTTCTTGTTCTAATAAAGCACTTCGGTTATTATTCAGAATGATAACATAGGTTTCTAAAGGCCCGTCTTTTTCGCCTGGTTTCCTTGGTCCGTTTATAATGCTATTGTAAACCGTCATTTTCTGACCGGTTCCAAAACTGCTCAATAAAGGCCAAAATAAATCCAAATCGTTCAAACTGGGAATTACTTTTTCGATTCCGGCAATGGCAATATGAATTGGAGGCATCGACATGCTCAAGGTTCCGTTTCCTTCGTTTTCTGTTAATGCGAAAGATCCTGTATCGGCAATCAAAAAATTTGCTCCGGTTATTCCTGCTTCGGCATGATAGAACTTTTCTCTTAATTTTTCTCTTACTTTTCCTGCAATCTCTTGCGGCATCAATCCGGCATCCCAACCCAATTTCTCATTAAATAAGGCGGCAACATCTTCTTTGGATTTATGCATCGCTGGAGTTACAATGTGATAAGGTTTTTCTCCGGCAAGCTGAACAATGTATTCTCCAAGATCGGTTTCAGTGGCTTCAATTCCTTCTTTTTCTAAAAAAGCATTCAATTCAAGCTCTTCGGTGGTCATCGATTTCATTTTAACCAACTGCTTAACGCCGTGTTTCTTTAGAATTTTTAGAACTTCTTGTCGTGCTTCTTGCGCATCAACGGCCCAAATTACTTTACCTCCATTATTGGTAAAGTTTTGTTCAAATTCAATGAGGTATTTATCCAACTCGTTAACCACTTTGCGTTTGATATTTGCTGCGCGGTTACGAGCTAATTTTAAATTATCGTATTGTTGCAGTCCTTTTTTAAATGCCTCGTTGTACTTACCAATATTGAAACCAATCTTTTTTCGATGGTCTAGATCAAAGGCGATTAATTTAGAATCTTTCAGGAATTTTTCTGCAACTTCCGACATAATTTCTTTCTTTTATAGTAATTGGGCAATTTTATCAACCCGCTGAACGTGCCTTCCTCCTTCAAATTCAGTATTTAAAAAAGCTTGTACTATTTCCCAGGCAGTATCAAAATCGATAAACCGACCAGGAACGGATACTATATTTGCATTGTTATGCATACGTGTTAATTGAGCTTGCTCCACAGTCCAACACAATCCGGCACGAACACCGGCGTATTTATTGGCTGTAATTTGTGCGCCATTTCCACTTCCACACATGATTATTCCTCTTGGATAAACACCGCTATCAATGGCTTTAGCTAAAGGATGAATCAGATCCGGATAATCTACGCTCGCTTCCGAATAAGTACCAAAATCTTTTATCGTATATCCATCTTGCTGAAGTTTTTGCATAAGAAACTCTTTCATAGCAAAACCTCCATGATCTGAAGCAATTGGAATGGGAATGGATTTATCGTTCATTGTTTTTTTTGCAAATTTAGCGATAATGATTCGCTAAGCTTTCTCAAATGTAAAAAAAATATATCTCCTTAAAGGCATCTTAACAACTATTTAAATTAAGCATTTTAAAATGTTAATGAAATGTTCATTTCGCGTTAACAACTGTGTATAAAAATCAACTTATAAACAATTTATTCATGTTTGATGACATACCTAAAAACTTATCCTTGTTTATACATTTTTATAAGCGTTTTATAAACATTTCTTTTGCCTGTTATTTTGGAGTATTTTTAAACTTTTTGGTTACTAACACTTTGTTGATAAAGCTGCTTAGTTTTTCTATTTCAATTCATTAGAAATTTGTTTAAAGTTAATAAACCAACACCTTATAAACATGCAAATTTTCAGTCGAAAAGTTTTACAGCTATTCACAGCCTATAATAATAATAAGATTCTTTTATATAAATAATTAGTATTACTCATTCGGTGTTTATAAGCCAATGATCAAATAAAAGATGCTGTTTTATTCTGTCAGATTTATTTAAGTTTGCATCAACAAAAAAGCAGCAGCAATGAATTATGTTGAAGAAATAGCAAAACTCAAAAAAGAAAAAAACGCAATTATTCTTGCGCATTATTATCAAATTCCTGAAATCCAGGATATAGCAGATTATTTAGGCGACAGTTTGGGTTTAGCTCAAGCTGCAGCAAATACGCAAGCCGATGTGATTGTTTTTGCAGGTGTTCATTTCATGGCAGAAATGGCAAAAATATTGAATCCAAATAAAAAAGTTTTGCTACCCGATTTAGATGCTGGTTGCTCGTTAGCTGATTCTTGTCCACCTGAAAGTTTTTCAAAATTCAGAGAAAAATATCCGGATCATATTGTTTTATCTTATATCAATTGTTCCGCAGGAATTAAAGAACTTTCGGATGTAATTGTAACTTCTGGCAATGCCATACAGATTGTTGAATCCTTTCCCAGAGATCAGAAAATAATTTTTGCACCAGACAAAAATTTAGGTGGATATATCAACCAAGTAACGGGTAGAAATATGCTTTTATGGGATGGAACTTGCGAAGTTCACGATCAGCTAACAACCGAAGCTTTAATTAATCTTAAAAAATTAAATCCGGATGCTCAGGTAATTGCTCATCCTGAATGTGATGGACCAGTTTTAGCATTGGCAGATATGGTTGGATCTACTACAGCTATGTTAAAATACACGCAGCAAACAAATTTTAAAAAATATATTGTAGCCAGCGAAACAGGTATTTTACACGAGATGCAAAAGTGTTCGCCTGAAAAGCAATTTTTAGTGGTTCCTAAAGACGAAACTTGCAGCTGCAACGATTGCCCGTACATGAAGATGAACACCTTGGAAAAACTCTATTTGGCTCTTAAGAATGAAAGTCCTGAGATTAGCTTAGATCAAAAAGTGATGGAAAGAGCAAAAACGCCAATCGTCAAAATGTTAGCTATATCAAAACAGCTGGGTTTAATTTAAAGGCAAAAAAAATCCCGTCCTAAGACGGGATTGAAATATTAAATATCTATAATGCTAACTAAGCTAGTTTTACATTTACGGCATTTAATCCTTTTTTTCCTTCTTGAAGTTCGAAAGTAACTTCGTCGTTTTCATTAATTTGATCGATTAAACCAGAAATATGAACGAAATATTCTTTGTCTGATTCATTGTCTTTAATAAAACCAAATCCTTTGGTAGTATTAAAAAATTTTACGTGTCCGGTATTCATAATATTTGTTGATAATTTATAATTGGCAAAGGTAGTGTTTTTTAGATACTTTCGACGGAAAGTCTTTTTTTTCTCAAAAAAACATTATTTTCTGCCTAGATTTGCACCAAATTAAAAACCGATATGTCGAAATTTACAATAATAATCGTATTTATTTTAGCCGGAATTGTTAGTAGTTGTTCAAGTGTTTCTAAAATTAGTAAGCAAGCACAAGATGCAGATCTGGCATTTGCCAATGGCGATATGGAAACAGCTTATAATCTGTATACTAGTTACATACAGCAACAAGAAAGTGCAAATGTAGATATCGCAGGAACTGTTTTTGCGAATGCCGGAAAGGCTGCTTATGCAATCAATAAATTCCAAGAATCTGAAAAATTATTGAAGCAAGCCTATTATAAAAATTATGCGGATGCCGACATGTACGCTAATCTAATTCGTATTTATAAAAATATCGATAATCTTTCGAAAGAAATAGACGCACTCTCCTTTTTTGCGAAAAACTATCCAAACGATCCGCGTTTTGAAGAATTTAGCAATCGGCTTTTAGCCACTTATATTGAAAGCGAGAACTGGGAAAAAGCCGTTGAATTATACAATGGTTTTGATATCAACAGAAAAGCCAATAAGCAGCTGATGGAGTTTGATTTTATTGCTCTTCAAAAATTAAAAAACACTGTGGCTGCAGATAAAATAGCAACAAATTTGCTAAAACTCGATGTGCAAAATAAACTTGCTTTGGAATGGATGGCCGAAAAGTTCTTTTTTAATGCCGAAAATAGGTATCAAAAAGAGTTGGAATTGTATGAAAAAAATAAAACCAATAAGCAGTACAATTTGATGCTTAAAGCCTTAGATATTGTAACTGCTGATTTTAAAAAGTCGTTGAAATACTACGAAATGTTATACAAACTGTATCCTGCAAAAGAATATGCAAAACAAATTGCCAATATTTATACTCGTTTTCAGGATAAGCAAAAAGCGGATTATTACAAAAAATTAGCTCAGTAATTTGTATTTTCTGCCTTTCCATTGATACGGAAGAAAATGCCCAGCAATACCGCTTAAAAGAATAAAAAACGGGTACAACATGGCCACAAGTGGATACACTTTTAATAGTTTATTTTGTCCGTACCAACGCGAAAAAACGGATAGAACTAAAAAGTCGATGCTGAATTTCATGGCAAATAATACGGCAAAAAGATAGAAATAGAGTTGGTTGTAAAAACCGGCAAATAAGGAGCTTACTAAGGAAATATTTTGGAATAAAACCAAAAGGGAAATCGCAATTTGCCAAAAATCAACGTAAGACTTGGCTTTACTTACCCAACGGATTCGTTGATTTAAAAAAGCTTGAAGCGAAGCTTGAGCATGCGTAAAAACAAGCGCTTTTTTGTCAAACTCAAAAGCAATACTTTTTGATCCAAAATGCTTTTTAAAACTGCTTAAAAGAAAAAGATCGTCGCCAGAATGTTCTTCCAAACGAAAAGCATTTTCGGGTAATTCCAGATAAGCATTTCTACAGAAAGCTAAATTTGCTCCATTACTCATAAAGGGCAAATAAGCGGCCGTTGTTGCTGCTGTCGAAACCATTAAACTGTTATTTTCAACCGCTTGCATTTTCTTAAAAATCGAATTGGTTTCATGGAGAAGCACTGGAGCCGAAACCATTTTTATTTTCGAATTTTTAAATAATTGGATTCGACTTAACAAGAAGTTTGAATCAAAGCTGCAATCGGCATCTGTTAGCACGATAAAATCGTTGTTTGCGTTTTTTAAAGCAAGAGCTAAAGCTTGTTTTTTACCTATTTTACCTGCATTTTCCTTTCCAAGCTCGAACACTTTGATGTTTAAGTATCGATTCGATTCTTCAAACTTTTTTAATACGTTTAGACCCTTATCTTCGCTTGAATCATCGACAAAAATCAATTCTAGTTTCGATTTTGGAAAGTTTTGTTTTAATATGGATTCCAATAACTTAGGTAAGTTTTTTTCTTCGTTTCTAAAAGCAACAATCAAACTGATGCTAGGCACAAAGCTTTGTTCGGATTGTTTATGTTTTTTCAAATTGAAAACCAAGAATATCCAAGCAATGAACCCAAAATAGAGCAAACTAATAAACAGAGAAACTAGTGCAAACAACAAAAAAAAGACAGACTCAGTCATTCTTTCTAAAGAATTTAAGTTCGTAAACAAAGAAAGTTCCAACAATAGCCGGAATCGTCAAATTAATGAGCCAAAGCACACTGCTTGCCGCTACAATACTTGTTTCCATGTCTTGAAACGGAAAATCGACCGGACCTAAAGTTTTAAGAATAAATAAACTGATTAAACCGCGAACTCCTAATTCTGCAATAGCGATTGTAGGAACTGCTGTCAGTGTAAAAAACAAAACAAAGACGATTAACATTCCGCTAAAGAAAGGGAGTGAAATACCAAAACTCAAAAAAACCAAGTAAAACTGCAAGGAATAAATTAGGAATCGAGCCGTGCTTAACCCAAGAATACGAAGTAATTCATGCGTATCAAAATTCTGTAGAATTTGCAAATGCTTGATAAATTTCCATCGATCTAAAAATGTAAAACGACTAATAAACGTGTGAAGGATGCCAATATTTAAAAACAAAAGAACCAATAAAACATCGCTAATCAACACAAAAATGCCAATTAGAATAAGGTAGATATTGGAGAAACCGATGTAGTTTTGGTTTAAAGTGGGTAGAAAAAATAAAAGTGCAATCGAACCTAAAATTAAAGTAACGAAGAGCTGTCCTAAGTTTCCGATGATGGTTGCAAAAATTCCTTCGAGCCGATCGCCTTTTTTAAGGATAAAAACACGGCCAAAAAAATCGCCGATTCGATTCGGGGTAAAGAAACTAATAGCAGAACCGGTAAATACCGCTTTTAAAGCTGTAGGCAGTTTAATGTTTTCTACTTTTCGTATTAAAAACTGCCATTTTATACTTTCTAATCCCCAGTTAATAGGCATTAAAAAAAGAACAAACAAAAAGATATAAATTGAATTGCTGTCATAAAACAAATTCATATTCAGGTTATTGAACTTATGATTAACATAAAGTTCGTAAAACAGAAAACCATAAGTTGCCAGTACAATACTTGTTCTTAAAAGTTGATTAAGGCTTTTTTTTATCTTTGTCTGCATCTATCTTAGCAATCTTGAAAACTGATCGAATTATTTTAGGCATCGACCCGGGAACAAATATAATGGGTTATGGGCTCATACACCAAAAAGGGAGTAAAATTGAACTCATTACCATGGGCGTTCTTAAGTTGGGCGGCTACTCTAACCATCCGATGAAATTAAAGAAAATTTTTGAGAGAACACTCTCTTTAATTGATGAATATAAGCCGGATGAAATGTCGTTAGAAGCTCCTTTTTTCGGAAAAAATGTGCAATCGATGTTAAAACTAGGTCGCGCGCAAGGAGTTGCAATGGCTGCCGGATTGTATCGCGATGTGCCTATTTTCGAATATGCGCCACGAAAAATAAAAATGGCCGTTACCGGAAAAGGAACCGCTTCGAAAGAGCAAGTTGCTGCAATGTTAAAGAATATGGTTGTTTTTCAGGAAGTACAAGAATTTTTGGATGCTACGGATGGTTTAGCTGCGGCTGTTTGTCATTATTTGCAGAAAAATCCATCTGTTGAAGGCGAAAGTTATACAGGTTGGAAAAGCTTTGTAAGCAAAAACCCCAAAAGGGTGAAATAGCAAAATAACATCATCCCCTTGTCACTTCATCACCTTTTGTCACTTCCTCACCCTACTCCGTAATCAATTTAAAACCAACACCATGAACATTTAAAATTTCGATTGTTGGATCGCTTTTCAAATATTTACGAAGTTTAGTAACATAGACATCCATGCTGCGTGCGTTAAAATAACTATCGTCGTGCCAGATATGTTTTAAAGCTTCGCTCCGATCCAACGTTTCGTTTTTGTTTGCACAAAGCATTTTGAGTAATTCCGCTTCTTTTGAAGTGAGTTTTTGACTTTCGCCATCTGCAGAAAGAATATGTCTGGTAACATCGAAAGAGAATTTACCAATGGTAAAAAACTCTTTGTTTACAGGTGTTTTATGTGCTTGTGTCCGTCTTAAAATAGCTTCGATACGAGCTAACAATTCTTCCATACTAAATGGTTTTGTTAAATAATCGTCGGCACCCAATTTGAAACCTTTCATTTTATCTTCGGGCAATGATTTTGCAGTTAGAAAAAGAATGGGAGTTTCTTTATCTGTTTCGCGAATTTCTGCGGCTAGCGTAAATCCATCTTTTACGGGCATCATCACATCTAAAATTAAAAAATCATAGTTGCCTTTTATAAACTCATCGTAGGCTTCTTTGCCGTTTACTTTTAAAGTTGTATTGAATTTTTTAGCATCCAAATAAGCTTTTAAAACAGTGCCCAGGTTTTTATCGTCTTCGGCTAACAGAATATTAATGTCTTTCATTTCCATGTCATATATTTTTTACTATGGTGTTAAATGGCAAGTAGATAGAGAAACTACTGCCTTTTTTTATTTCGCTTTCGATGGTAATTTTTCCGTTGTGTTTTTCTACAATATTTTTTACATAACTCAGCCCCAAACCAAATCCTTTTACGTTGTGTAAGTTTCCGGTTGGTACACGGTATAATTTATCAAAAACCTTTTTTTGGTTCGATTTACTAATACCAATTCCGTTGTCTTTGATGGTAAATAGAATTCCTTGTCCGATGTTTTTAGTTGAAATGTGAATCAATGGCGCCCAAGGCGTATATTTATTTGCATTATCGAGCAAGTTAAAAACAATATTTGTAATATGCACACGATCAGCTTGAATAACCGGTTGACCTGCATTCAATTCTTTGTGAATCACACCGCCCTTTTTTTCTATTTGAAGATTGATTTTGGAGATGGCATCATTCAATGCATCGTGAATATTCAGACTTTCGATTTTAAGAATGATTTCTCCTTTTTGAAAACGAGCACTTTGTAATATTTTTTCCGACATGCTGGCTAGTCGACCGTTTTCTTCAGAAATGACTTTGATGTAGGAATCGTAAAGCGCTTCTGTTTTAGTAATGTCTTTATCTGATAATGCTTCGCAAGCGAGTGAGATTGTAGAAATGGGCGTTTTAAATTCGTGTGTCATGTTATTGATAAAATCGTTCCGCATTTCGGAGATTTTCTTTTGTCGGAATACGGTTGAAACCACATACGTAAACGAAAAGATAATGGCAGAGATGAGAATAGCCGAAATAGCTAGCAAAACCCATAAACGGGTAATCAAAAACGATTGTTCATTCGGGAAATAGAGAATCAACATATCGCGTTGCTGCGAAAAAACATCGCCCGGAAACAGCATGTATTTGAAGGGAGAACGCACCAATTCGCCGGGGTATTTTCCTGTTTTTTGAAGTACTAGTTTGTTTCGGTTCGGGCTATAAACGGCAAATTCATATTTGGTATTGATATTGGCTTCTCTAAAACCTCGTTGAAGAAGCGAATCGAGCATTTTTCCGGTAATCCGGTTTTCGATAAAATTATTTAGCTTTTGCGATTGCGAAAAGAGATTTTCGATGATTCGTTGTGAACTAAAACCACTCTTGTTGATATCCTTTAAATTTGGGCTTAGCGAAAAATTGATCAAACTTGAGATGACTGATTGATTAAGTGTGTCAACAGAGCTGTTTAATAAAAGTTTATTTTGTGCAAGTAATTCTTTTTGTTTGGTATAAGTTAGCGCCCGATCAATTCGTTCTAAATCATAAATAGCATTCGTAACTACCGCATCCACATCTCTATTAAAAATAGCTTGCTTTACCATGATGGTGTTCTTAATCCAATAAACCTGGATAAGCATCAGGCTTATAAGCGCAAACGACATTAGAGTGATGATTAAATAGATGATCTTTTTGTTCACTTTTTTCTTTTTATTTTGACAAAGATAGAGCCTAAACTGCTTGTATATAAGGCTTTAACTTTCTTTAACGCTTATTAAATCCCCTTAACATTTCAACGCAATTCCGTGCATTATCTTTGTTGCTGTAAATGAATGAATTTTCTCATGATTCATAGATTTAATAGACTTAGATTTAGTAAGTAAATTTTGATTTTTGGTTTTGAAAAGGTGTGGACGGTAAACCACACCTTTTTAGTTTGTTACCGCATCGATGGTTTCTTCAGCTTTGTTTTTTACTTTTTCCAAAACGCCATCATCATCATCAATTCCATTATAAAATTTTACAATAGCCGGCGCTACCTTTTCGATATAAGGATACAGTGCAGATTCGCTAGTTAACGACTCGCTAAATAGATAGCGGTTTTTATCAAATTTATTTACAAAATAAATGATGAAGCTTAAAAATATTGCCGCTTTTAAAACACCAAAAAATCCACCAAAACTTTTGTTTAAAAAGCTGAGAGCTACTAAATCGATTACCTTTTCGAGCAATTTTCCTATCAGATTGAGCGCTATAACCACCAAAATAAAGGTTAGAATAAAGGATAAGATACCTAAGTATTTCTGACTCATATCAAAGTGATCTTTTAAAAAGTTAGCTGTGATATATGAAAAATGCAAACTGACATAAATACCTAAAATCAAAGCGGCTAAAGTGGCTAATTCAATAATTAATCCTTTGGTAAATCCTTTGTAGGCAAGCCATACAATCGGAATTATAAATACAATATCAAGTACGCCCATGGTTTATTTTTTTATTCGTTTAGTAAGCTCTGTTGCAAAAACAAAAGCATTTAATTCGGGATTTTCGTCCACTAAAATGGTGTCTTTATTCCCTTGCCACCATAATTTTCCATCGTGGATAAAGCTGATATGATCGCCCATTTTTAAGACCGAGTTCATATCGTGCGAATTTACGATGGTCACCATATTGTATTCTACGGTAATTTCAGCAATCAATTCATCAATCAAATTGGAGGTTTTAGGATCGAGCCCGCTGTTAGGCTCATCGCAAAACAAATATTTAGGATTGTTCGCAATGGCTCTTGCTATCGCAACACGTTTAATCATACCACCACTTAATTCGCCCGGAAATTTCTTATTTGCATTTTCCAGATTGACGCGTTTAAGCACTTCGTTAACACGATGAATTTTTTCTTCCTCAGTCATGTCGGTAAACATATTGAGCGGAAACATCACGTTATTTTCAACATCGTAATAATCAAATAATGCACCTCCCTGAAAAAGCATTCCCAGTTCTTTGCGGATGCTTCGTCTTTTTTTGAAACTCAACGAAGAAAAATTCCGATCATCAAAATCGATGTGGCCTTCGTCTACTTCGTACAGACCAACCAAACATTTTAACAGAACTGTTTTTCCTGCACCACTTTGTCCGATAATCAGGTTGTTTTTTCCTTTCTCAAACTGAACAGAGATATTGTTCAAGATCTGTTTATCGCCAAAGTATTTAGATATGTTAAAAGCCTCAATCATGTTAGTAATAGTTGAGTTAGCACTAAGTTAAACAGAATAATTAGAACACTTGAATAAACCACAGTTCGGGTACTGGCTTTACCAACTTGTATGGAGCCTCCTTTAACAATATAGCCTTGAAAACCTGCCATCGAAACAATTAATACAGCAAAAACAGCTGTTTTTATTAAGGCATAAAATACGGTAAAATTCTCAAAATCGAGTTGAATACCATAAATATAATCTGCTGGAGTAAGCAGATTGGTAAAGGCGGCAACTAAATATCCGCCAATAATTCCAATATACATTCCAAAAATAATAAGTGCTGGGTTGATCAATACAGCAGCAACTAATTTTGGTAAAATAAGAAAGTTAGCAGGATTGATACCCATGATTTCCAAGGCATCAATTTGTTCGGTAATTCGCATGGTGCCAATTTCAGAGGCAATAGCAGAACCTACTTTTCCGGCTAAAATTAAACTTACCATAGTGGGTGCAAATTCCAACACTATCATTTGGCGAGTCGAAAATCCAATGAGTGTTTTAGGTAACAAGGGATTGTCGATGTTGTAAGCAACCTGAATAGCAACAACAGCACCAGTAAAAAGCGATATAATTGCAACTATTCCAAACGAATCCACCCCAATTGCATACAATTCGGTGACTAATCGTTTAAAAAATATTCTCCATCGATCTGGTTTGGTTAACACTTGCCGCATCAATAGAAGATAAGTTCCTATGTGTTTTATCAGATTCATTCAGTCATTTATTTCTGCTAAAATACGCAATATTGTATTTTACTAAGAATGCTTTGCAAGAAGAATTATTTTGTTTGCTTGCTTATTTCTTTTTTATCTGAATTTTTTTCACGTGATTTGATGCGAAAATCAAAGAAAAGTTTCAATGTTAAAACGAATTTGTATTAGTTTTCTTTTGATTGCAAGTCTATTTGTAATTAGTTCTTGCAAAACAAGCGTGAAAGGCATGCGCAAATCATCTAAAAGTTGTAATTGCCCCTCCTTCTTATTGCTAACAAATCCATCCTCAGAAATTACAAAACCAACTGTATTTTATGCGGATTGATCCACAAATTCTAGCGCAACACATTCCCGAAGCAGCTGTAAATCCATTGAGCGAATGGTTGTTAAAAAACAAAGTTCAACTTCGGATTAGCAAAGCGCGCGCCACTAAATTAGGCGATTTTAGAGCGCCAAAAGACGGCGATATTCCACGAATCAGTGTCAATCACAACTTAAATCGCTATGCGTTTTTAATCACTTTGGTGCACGAAATGGCGCATGTTGAAAGCTGGAGAAACAGAAGTTTTTTCCGCCGAGAAAAACCACATGGCAAAAAATGGAAATCAACATTTGCTAAGCTGATGGAACCTTTTTTAAACGAATCGATCTTTCCAAAAGAATTATTACCGGTTGTT
>JAFGAK010000293.1 GCA_016933745.1 Bacteroidales bacterium | reverse complement strand
GGTTTTGTAAATGGAATTTTGCCTAAAAATGAAGACAATTACAATGGTTTAGCTCGAAAGGTTGTCTGGGGAAAATATCTTTCCGATCATGATCAAGGAGTATTAGTTGCGCAGGATTTGGCGCGTTATTTGGGAATCATTCGGATTGATACCGAAATTGTCTTTTCTGCAGACAGCTCCGAACAAAAGACTGAAGATAAAATAACACTTTTAAATGACACGCTTACCATTATTGGATCGGGTTATCAAGGGATTACCGCAGCAGGAAAATTTGCGGTTACAGGAATATTAAAATTCCCTACATCACAAGAAAATGGGAGTATGATTTATATGACACTTGAAAATGCTCAATATACCTTTTCTCCTTATGTTCCTGATCTGGTAACTTCTGTAGCTATTGATTTGGAGAATCGTCTTGAACTTAATGAAACAGAGGCCCAACTAAAAGCTTCGCTCAACCCTTCTAATTACGATGTAATGCTTTGGAGCGATATGATGAAAGAAATTGTACAAGGGATTCAATCTGACAATATCAGCGGATTGGTTATGCTGGGCATCCTTTACATGATTGTGGGTTTTGGACTGTTGGGAACTGTGCTGATGATGACTATGGAACGTCGGCGCGAAATGGCAGTCATGATTGCCGTAGGATTGCAAAGAACACAACTTGCTCTTATTTTGAGTATCGAATCGATTGTTCTTGGTGTTTTGGGAGTTTTGGGTGGTATTCTTTTTAGTTATCCATTCATTTACTATTTGTATCTCCACCCTATTCCGCTTAAAAACGAACTTGCTGACATGATGAATTCGTACAACATGGAACCAGTTATTCCTTTTTCGATGAACTTTTCAATATTCTACTATCAAGCTTTGGTGGTTTTTGGAATAACCTTGTTGATAGCACTTTACCCTTTAGTTACTGCATTTCGACTCAAATTAATCCAAGCTTTTCACAAATAAATTCAAAAAAAATGATACTCAATATTGCATGGAAAAATGTATGGAGAAATAAAGCAAGAAGCTTAGTAATCATTAGTGCCGTGACGGTTGGATTATTTGGAGG
>JAFGAK010000292.1 GCA_016933745.1 Bacteroidales bacterium | reverse complement strand
AATAGGTGTTGCAAACTTCTTACCTAACTTCACTCCTGCCCATGCCAATACGGTTTCGTAAATCTGACCAAGGTTCATACGAGAAGGCACACCCAATGGATTAAGTACAATATCCACCGGAGTTCCATCTGCTAAGAAAGGCATATCTTCTTCACGAACTATCCGGGATACAATACCCTTATTTCCATGACGACCAGCCATCTTATCACCTACTTTTAGTTTTCGTTTTTTAGCAACGTAAACTTTGGCCATTTTAACTATACCGGTTGGTAACTCATCACCAATCGTAGCTTGAACTTTTTTACGATTTAAATCGCCTAAACTTTCTTTGTATTTTAAAGTGTAATTATTAATTACTTCTTTAATCATATCATTTTTAGCGACATCGGTAGTCCATCCATTTGGATTAACTGTGGCAAAATCTAAACCAGTAAGTAATTTTTGGGTGAATTTGGTTTTCTTAGGAATTTGAACTTCGTTGTAATTATCATAAACTCCTTGAGATGTTTTACCACTAACTAATATTGTTAGTTTATCAACCAATTTTGATTTTAATTCAGTAACAGTGTTTGCGAAATCTTCTTCCAATACTACTAAAATATCTTTGTCTTTTGATTTCGCGCGGCGATCTTTGATATTTCTCGAGAAAAGTTTCTTATCCACAACAACACCCATCATGGATGGTGGTGCTTTTAAAGAGGCATCTTTAACATCACCTGCTTTGTCACCAAAGATGGCACGTAAGAGTTTTTCTTCAGGAGTTGGATCGCTTTCTCCTTTAGGAGTAATCTTTCCTATCAGAATATCACCAGCGCTAATTTCAGCGCCTATACGAATCATTCCATTATCGTCCAAATCTTTTGTAGCTTCGGAACTAATATTTGGAATATCGCTGGTTAACTCTTCAACGCCTCTTTTGGTTTCACGAACATCCAAAGAAAATTCTTCGATATGAACAGAAGTAAAAATATCTTCTTTTACTACTTTTTCGGAAATTACAATCGCATCTTCAAAGTTATAACCTTTCCAAGGCATGAAAGCAACCATTAAGTTTCTTCCTAAAGCTAACTCACCATTATTGGTTCCGTAACCTTCGCATAAAACTTGACCTTTCGTAACTTTATCGCCTTTGCGAACAATAGGGCGTAAGTTTACGCTGGTATTTTGGTTGGTTCTTAAAAACTTAGGTAAATCGTATTTTTTAAGATCGTCGTCGAAACTTACAAGTTTTTCGTCGTTATCACGCGAGTAGCGAATAACAATGGTTCTTGCATCTACATATTCAACAACACCTTCGCCTTCGGCATTTATTAATACACGACTATCTCTAGCAACAGCTCCTTCAATACCTGTTCCAACAATTGGAGCTTCGGCATTAAGTAACGGCACTGCTTGGCGCATCATGTTTGAACCCATCAAAGCACGGTTTGCATCATCGTGTTCCAAGAATGGAATTAAAGAAGCTGCAATGGATGCAATTTGATTAGGTGCTATATCAACCAAGTCAACTTTTTCTTTGTCGATGATTGGATAATCTGCTAATGAACGAGCTTTTACTCGAGCATTCACAAAAGTTCCATCATCTTCCATTAAAGTAGTTGCTTGCGAAATGATTTTATTTTCTTCTTCCTCAGCACTGAGATAAATAGGTTCAGCTTTAATTCTAGCTTT
>JAFGAK010000291.1 GCA_016933745.1 Bacteroidales bacterium | reverse complement strand
TTGCTTTTTTGGTTTTCTGGTATTTCTTTAAAGGCTTTATCCGAAATATTGATATCGAGTTTAGCCATGTTTTTAATTTTCCCTAAGTCATCGCCCGAAAGCTTTTCCTTACCATAAATAGCTGTTAAGTCGGTTGCATTTGGATCTTTTTTAATGATCCCAACTTTATAAACGGTAATTTGATTGTTGGTGCTATTCCGGTTAGAAGCAAACCAAGCCATTGTTTCGTTGGCATCTGAAATAAAAAGAATATCATCCGACGGCGTATTAAAAGGGAAACTTAAATTTACAGCTGTGTTCCATTGTTTTGTAGCGCTATCATAAACGGTTCTGAATAAATCATAACCTCCAATGGTATTGTGTCCTTTTGAGCTAAAATACAGTGTTTTACCATCAGGCATTAAAAAAGGATAATCTTCATCAAAAGGCGTGTTGATTGTCGCACTCAGCAAATAAGCTTCCGACCAATCGCCGTTACTTTGTTTGATTCGATAATACAGGTCTCTCTGGTTTTTATTTTCGAGCGAATAAAACAATAATTTACCTTGAGGATTGAAATACGAAACGTTATTTTCCTTGTTTTTTAAATCGGCTTTGCTCAAAAACTCTTCTGGTAAGTTAAGGAATCTGCCACCAAATTCGCTCAAGTCGTAGGATCGGTAAAACGCTTTTTGTTCAACTTCGGATTTTTGCATTACATACAAATCATTGGCTGATTTAAGCATTTCCAATCCGTTTTGACACATGCTGATTTTTCTTTCTACCTCGAATTCTTTTTTTGCTTTATTCCGAGCTAATTGCAAGTATTTTCGGTAGTTGTATAGAGCGTCTGTAAAAAAATAATTGCTTTGATAGGCAAAGCCAAGATGATAATAGAAATCGACATCACTCACCTGGTTGATTGCCTTTTCGAGGTATTTGATAGCTTCTTCTTTGTTGGATTTATCTGCATAGAGCAAACACACGCCAAAGCGGTAATTTAAATCCGGATTTTTTGGATCGAGGCTTAAGAGTTGAGAATAAAGCGGAAAAGCTTGACTATAATCGGCGGCAACAAAAAGTTCGTTGGCTTGCGTTTTTAATTCGCTCTCATTCCGAAAACCCGATTGTCCGAATACTTGAAATGTGCCTGCAAAAAACAGCACAAGAAGGATGAAAAGAAGTTTATTTGTTGCAGGTGTTTTCAAATCAGAATGTCTATTTTTTAGTTCCTTGTTTTGGCTTGAATTTAATTTCAGTTCCGTTAAGCAAACGTTTAATGTTTTTGCGGTGCGTAAAAATCATAAAAAAGCTTGCAAATATACCTAAAGCAAGAATAGGAGGCGATTTTTCGTGAAAAACGAAAATGAGTATCAAAGGAAATGATATAGCAGCAACTATCGAACTAAGAGATACATAGCGAGTTGGAATAGCTACCAGTAGAAATACACCAGCGGCAGATAGCAGTGCTAAAGGGAAAAAGAAGAAGCCGACGCCGGCAAGTGTTGCAACACCTTTTCCTCCCCTAAATCCAACATAGATTGGAAAAACATGACCAATCACAGCCGCTAACCCAAAAGCAAGTTTTAAATAATCTCCTTGTAAATAAGTAGGTTCCGGAAATAAATTGGCTAAATAATAAACAGCAAACCAACCTTTAAAAACATCAAAGACGATTACAGGAATTCCCGCTTTCCATCCTAAAATTCTTACTGTATTTGTTCCTCCGGCATTACCGGATCCGTAATTTCTGATATCTGTTTTATAAAAGATCTTTCCTAACCATACCGAAGTTGGTATGGCACCTATAAGGTAAGCGAGGAGGATTCCAAAAATGTAATAATAGTCAGTAATCATTCATTTGGTTTTAGTCGTTTTAAAAAGTCAACAATCTCATCAGGATCGCTTAAGATATAGCGATAATTTGATCGTTTGTCGGTTTCTTTGTCTTTAGGCAAGCGGTTTTTCTCGCCTTTGGCATCCATATCAGATTGGATAAAATTATTAAATTCTTCGCTGGATGATCTCACTTGAATTACATTGTTGTAATATTTA
>JAFGAK010000290.1 GCA_016933745.1 Bacteroidales bacterium | reverse complement strand
TGTTTTTTCACCAATACAATCTTCAGCAAAATGCACATCGGTGTTTAATTTGCTTTTTAGTGTAGGAATAAGGTGCTTTAAGGAGAATTTTTCTTCCGGACCGCTTTTTGGTCTGCCTAAATGCGACATTAAGATAACAGAACCTCCATCAGCTAATATTTTTTTAATGGTTGGAATGGCAGCATTTATTCTAGTTTCGTCTGTAATTTCAAAATCTGCATTTAATGGAACATTAAAATCTACCCGAATGATAGCTCTTTTTCCTGTAAAGCTTAAATCGTCAATTGTTTTCATAATAAATCTCTTGAATATGGGTTATAAATAGTGTTCAAAGTTACACATTTTGAATGAAAGTGTGGGTGGAAGATCAGTAAAAATAAACGACCGTAATGCTAAACTGGGTAAACATTACAAAAGTAATACACGAAGTGAAATAGATTCCATATAAATAAAGTAGCCGTTAATTAAAGGCCAGTCATTTGAACTTAAAATATCACGAAAAATTAAAATCATTTTTTTATTACGAACATATTTTTTGTATTTTAGCCGCCGCTAATAGCAAGAAGTCTGTTAGAGAATGGAGAGATGACCGAGTGGTTTAAGGTGCACGCCTGGAAAGTGTGTGTACGCCAAAAGCGTACCGAGGGTTCGAATCCCTCTTTCTCCGCCAGATTTTTAAACTAAATGAAAATAAATTAAATTTGAAGTTTTGTAAATAAATTGGATTATTATGAAAAAACTAATTGCTTTTTTAACATTAGCCGGAATTTTATCTTTTGGTTTTACCAATATGGTTATTGCACAAGACAATGTTCAGGCAGAAACTGAGTTAACTGTTGATGATGTTCAGGCGGATTCCACTGCAGTAGCTGTAGCAGATGAGGTAGCAACTCTAGAAGAAGAAGTTGTAGTAGAAAAAGGTTTCCACCAAATATTGAAAGAACAGTTTATCGCTGGTAACGCTGGATTTATGGGAATCGTTTTACTAGCTTTAATCTTTGGTTTAGCTCTTTCTGTAGAAAGAATTATCTATTTAAATCTTTCTACCACAAACACAAAGAAATTATTAAACAAGGTTGAAACTGCTTTGCAGAACGGCGGTGTTGATGCAGCAAAAGATGTTTGTAAAAATACAAGCGGTCCTGTTGCAAGTATTTTCTGGCAAGGACTTCACAAGTACGAAGACGGACTTGATGTTGTTGAAAAATCCATCGTTGCTTTTGGTGGCGTTTTAATGGGACGACTTGAAAAAGGTCTTTCTTGGATTGCCTTATTTATTGCCCTTGCACCAATGCTTGGTTTCATGGGAACAGTTGTTGGTATGATTGGCGCTTTTGCTGATATCGCTGCTGCAGGTAATATTTCTGCTACCGTAGTTGCCAGTGGTATTCAGGTTGCCCTTTTAACAACTGTATTTGGTCTGATTGTTGCTATTATTCTTCAAATCTTCTACAATTACTTGGTAGCTAAAATCGATAGTATCGTTAACGATATGGAAGATAGTACCATTGAATTCGTAGATATTCTTTCAAATTATAAATCAGGTAAATAATAACTACTATGGATAATTTATTGAAAAACATATTTAAAGGTGTATCAATTATCCTGATGGTTATTGCTGCAGGTTATCAGATTGCAGTTTTTTATCAAGGAGGTTCACCTTCCGATGTTGTTCTTGATGGGTATTTCTGGATTGCATACATTGCGTTTGGATTATCAGCCCTATTCGCTATTCTCTTTCCTATAATTCAAATCTTTCAAGACCCAAAAGCTGCAGTTAGAACGTTTGTTATTCTTGCTTTTTTAGTAGTTCTAGGTTTTGTAGCTTACTATTTGTCAGACAACACCTTTACTCCAGCTGAGTTGGATAAAATGAAAACAACAGCTGATATTTCTGTATGGGTTGGCGCAGGTTTGATTTATACGTACTTTGTTTTTGTACTAGCAGTAGTGGCAGTAATTTATGCCAATATTTCTAGTCTGTTTAAATAGAAAATATTAAGAGATTATGGCGGCAAAAACACCCGAATTAAATGCAAGCTCGATGGCAGATATTGCCTTCTTGCTCTTAATCTTCTTCCTTGTTACCACGACGATGGATGTGGATACAGGTATAGGTCGTAAATTGCCTCCTCCACCTGATCCTTCTGTTAAGCCACCGGACGTTAAGGACAGAAACGTGATGAACGTACTCGTAAATAAAAGCGACCGTTTGTTAATCAATGGCCGTCCTGGAGATCTTTCTACTTTGAAAGACGATGCTATTGAATTTATGACACCACACGTTCCTGATGACCCTAATTATCCTGAGTTTAATGAGGAAACAATTGACCTGTTAGGTACAATTTACACTTCAAAAGGAATCATTTCTTTAAAGAATGACCGAGGAACTTCCTATGCAATGTATATTGCTGTGCAAGATAAACTTGCACTTGCTTTTACTGAAATGAAAGATGTTTTGTCGATGAAAAAGTTCGGAAAGAAGTATGCTGATATTGATGAAGATCAAAAGAAAGCAATTAACGAGGCAATTCCAACACGCGTTTCTGAAGCAGAACCTGAAGATATAGGAAATAAATAATAAAGGAAGGAGATTATATGTCAAGATTCAAAAAAAAGGGAGGTAAAGATACTCCCGGTATTTCTACGGCTTCTTTGCCCGATATTATTTTTATGCTACTTTTCTTTTTCATGGTTACTACGGTAATGCGCGAAACGGAGTTGTTAGTAAAAGTTTCTTCGCCTTCGGCTAAGGAAGTGCAAAAATTAGAAAAGAAATCCTTGGTTAGTTTTATTTATGTTGGAGAGCCTGTGGTATCTAAGTTAGGAACCAACACTCGAATCCAGTTAAATGATGCTTTTGGTACGGTGGATGCTATTCCGGAATTTATCGCAAAAGAGCGTGAAGCAAGAGACGAAGCGGATCGTAAATTCCTTACTACATCGCTAAAAGTAGATAAGAGTACCAAGATGGGTATCGTGACAGATATTAAACAAAAACTACGTCGTGTAGGTGCGTTTAAAATCAACTATTCCGTTACTGAAGAATACGATAAGAAATAAAATCTTATAGAGTAGAAGGAAGGTCAGCTTTTTTAGTTGACCTTTTTTTATGCTCGTTGGTTTCTAGACAATCGTTGTGATTCTCTATAAAATAGCAAAACTCCTGCAAAAGTCAATGAAACACTCAATAGGATAACTAAAAACGATTGATCATGAATTTCTATTTCTTTTATTGCAGTATTAGTAGCGGTAGAGGCATGGTAAAACGCATAAGAAACGATAATTCCGTTATTAATTATGTGAGCCAATATAGGTATCCAGAGGTTCTTGGACCAGTAATAATAGTAACCAAATAAAGCGCCGAGTAACATTCTAGGAACGAATCCGAAAAACTGGAAATGTAAGAAACTAAAAAAGGCTGCAGCTAACCAAATTCCAGCATGGGCATTTTTTGTCCAACGAATAAATAGTGGCTGAATAACTCCACGGAGCAATAATTCTTCGCCCAATCCTGCTAAAACAGCCATCATCAATAGGTTAATTAGAAATCCTGACCAAGAGCTAGTGGATAGAAATAAGCTTGCTGTTTCCGCAGCTTTGGCTTCCATGGATCTCATCCATTGCTCCAATCCGGATAAAAAATCGGGGAAGCTTAGGCTCGAATTCCATTCGATAATCAATTCTCCTATCGGATAGCTTACGAATCCAATTAGTAATGCCAGAAGAACTAAGGAGAGTTTTGGAATGGAATTTATACCTAAAAAAGAAAACACTTTTTTAGAAGTCAATACAGCGAACACGAAGGAAGACGTTATAAATAAACCTAGTTGGCTTACAATTTGGAAGTACTTTAAAAGAGAAACGTCTTGTGCTGTTTGTGCGATTCCCATACGATTAATTGCCTCCAATATGGGCCCATTCACAAAAGGAATAGCCAGTAGAATTCCAAAGAGGGTAACAAATAAAATAGATGCAAATAGAATGAGCATCAGCGCCATAAATTGTTTTCCCGGAGTAAGCGTACTAAGTATTTGCATGCTTGAATATTTTCTACAAAAATAGTTTTTTATTTAGGCTTTCGAAACTTGACACGTTTGGTAATAGAATAATACTAAAATTTAATTAAATCCGAATCTTTCTATCGTGTTTTACGTAGTATGGAATAACTCTAAAATTTAGAATTATAAGTGAAGAATAAAAAGAATTATTGTTTAAATCTCAATATTCGAATAGATTAAGTTAAATTTGGAGGAGTTAACAGTGTTCCCAAATCGAGAATTAACGCAAAAATATGAGTAGGTTTAAAATATTTATAGTCGAGGACGATCGAATTCTTGCAAAAAGAATGTCGTACGAACTTGAGTTAAATCCGGATTTCGAAGTAGAAATGTTTTACGATGGTGAAACATTTTTGAAACATTTAGAGGAACATCCGGACGCAGTCACCTTGGATTACCTTTTGCCCGACACTACTGGAAATGAGGTTTTGCTAAAGATTAAAGAATTTGATCCAACCATTCCTGTATTGATGATTTCAGGTCAGAAAGACGTGCTAACAGCTTTGAATCTGATGAAAGAAGGTGCATACGACTATTTGGTTAAGTCGGACGACATGATCAAGAAGTTACGCAACATCATGTTTAACATTCAAGAAAAAGTAATGCTTGAGCGCAAAGTGCACGCATTAGAGCGTGAAGTTCGCCGAAAATACCACTTTGATAACATGATGAAAGGTAAAAGTTCGGCAATATTACGTGTGTTTGAGTTAATGGAAAAAGCTTTACGTAGTAATATTACGGTTTCGATCACTGGTGAAACGGGAACAGGTAAAGAGCTGGTTGCTAAGTCAATACATTTTAATTCGTCGCGCAGAAATCAGGCTTTTGTAGCAATCAATGTATCCGCAATTCCAAAAGAATTAATAGAGAGTGAATTGTTTGGATTTGAAAAAGGATCGTTTACGGGAGCTCATCAAAAACGAGAAGGTAAATTTGAAGAAGCGAATAATGGAACTCTGTTTTTGGATGAAATCGGCGATATGGATATCAATATGCAAACCAAGCTTTTGCGTGTTTTACAAGATGGTGAAATAGCAAGAATTGGTAGTTCAAAAACCATCAAAGTAAATTGCAGAGTGATTATTGCAACACATAAAAACCTTGCTCAAGAAGTGAAAAAAGGGAACTTCCGCGAAGATTTATATTATCGTCTGCTTGGTCTTCCGATCGAAATGCCGCCCTTGCGAAATAGAGACAGTGATATTTTGATTTTGGCTCAGCATTTTATTAAAAATTTTTCCGAAGAAAATAAACTTCCGATAAAAGAATTAAGTGCAGAAGCGATTCAGAAACTCAATAGCTATCATTTCCCAGGTAATGTGCGCGAATTACAAGCGGTTATTGATCTTGCCATGGTTTTATCCAACACGGATATGATTGAAGCATCCGATATTAGTTTTAATTCGGTAGACGGATTGGATGAAATGTTTTCGAAAGAATTGACACTGAAGGAATACGACACGCAGATTATCAAAATATTCCTTGAAAAATACGGAAACGATATTCCCACAGTAGCTGATAAGCTTGCGATTGGAAAATCAACTATTTACAGAATATTAGCAGAAGAAAAGAAATCTAAAAATCGGCGAAAATATTAAACGACCAAGCGCCCGTTTTTATCAAAAAGGTCAAAAATTGTATTTCCTGGCAATAGATGCAGACCTTGTATTTCCATTTTTCTCGCCGCAGCAATATTCACATCGTAGTCATCGATAAACACAGATTCCGCAGGATTAAGCTGACTATCCGAAACAACAAATTGATAAATCACTTCATCCGGTTTTCTCATTCCTATTTGATGCGAGTAATATTGTTTTTCAAAACATGCGTCAAAGAATGTTTTGAGATTCAAACTTTCTAATTCAGCTCGATAAGACTTGTAATGAATTTGGTTGGTATTGCTTAATAAATAGAGTGTATAATTATTCGAAATCTTTTGGACAAAGTTTAAGCGCCGTGGATCAAAACCAAGTAATAGAGCATTCCAAGCATCATCCAATTCTTTATCAGTGACCTGTACAGGAATCTGGTTAAATAAAGCGTTTCTAAATTCTTTCGGGCTAATTTCTCCCTTTTCAAAGTCTTCAAATATTCTGGTTTGAACAGCATGTCCGTATAGCTGCTCAAAATTAGATATTCCGAGTTCTAGAAAAGCATTTTTTGTTCTTGAATGATCAATATCATAGAGTACACCACCAAAATCAAAGATTATATTTTTTATCATGAGTACCGAATCTATGTGAACAACCAGGCTTATATATTTCTAAAGGTAATAAAAAAACCTGAATAAGAAAGTGCCTATTCAGGTTTGCTACTATTTGTAAAGAAGGATTTAGAATTCTCCTTTAATTTGTTCAACCCAATTGGAAACACGTTCCTCTGTTAATTCGGGCTGTTGATCTTCGTCTAATGCCAATCCAACAAATTCATTTTCAACTACTGCTTTGGAGTCGGTAAAGTCATATCCATCTGTTGCCCATTTTCCAACCATTTGTGCATTTGCTTCGATAAATGCTTTGTAAATAGCACCTAATCCATCCACAAAATTTGCTGGCCATAAAACCTGATCGCCTAAACCGAACA
>JAFGAK010000289.1 GCA_016933745.1 Bacteroidales bacterium | reverse complement strand
GCATGAAATAATTTAAGAACAAAACTTTGTCTATTTTAGCGCTGAGAAACAATTTTATTGTTTTATTTTCGTTCTCAAATTCTTAAATTCATTCTTTAGCGTGCAAAGTCGTTTTTACTATTTAGCTTTTTTATCTTTATTTCTTCCATTATGTGGTATATCGCAAAGTGAAACCGGAAGTAGTTATGCTTTTCTTAATCTTCCCTATTCTGCCAGAAGTATTGCTCTTGGGGGTGATTTTGTGAGTATTTATGATGGTGACCTGAGTTTGGCTTTGGCCAATCCATCATTGATTAATGGACAAATGAATCAAAATATACAATTGAATTTTGTTGACTATTTTTCTGATATCAATTACGGTTCAGCTTCGTATGGTTTTCAGTATAAAAATTTGGGGAATTTTGCAGCAAGCATCCAGTTCATTGATTATGGAGAATTTAGCTATGCCAATGAAACGGGCGAGCGCTATGGTACTTTTGGTGCTGGAGATTATGCGGCCACTTTGGGTTGGAGTAGAGCATTGGATACCACTTTTTATATTGGTGCCAATTTAAAAGCACTTTATTCCAATTATGAATCCTACAATTCATTTGGCTTAGCGGTTGACGTGGCTGCAACCTATTGGTTGGCAGAGAAAAAGTTTAGTGCAAGTATTCTATTTCGAAATATTGGTTCTCAGCTGAAAGCATACACGCCTGATACACGCGAGCCTTTACCATTTGAAATTCAAGCAGCACTTTCGAAAGAATTAGCGCATTTGCCATTACGCATTTCGGTTATTTTCACGAATTTGCAAAAATGGGATTTAACCTATTCCAGCTTAATTACCGAGCCTACAAATTTATTTGATGATACGGAAACCTCAACAACACCAAGTGGAATCAATTCGTTTGCAGATAAATTAATGCGACATATTGTTTTTGGAGCAGAATTAAAACCGATCAAATATTTAAGTGTTCGTGTAGGTTATAATTACTTAAAGCGCAAAGAAATGACCATTCCAACCAAGCTTTCCACCGTTGGCTTTTCTTGGGGATTTGGAGTTAATATTTATAAGTTCAACATTAATTACGCCCGAAATGCACAGCATTTGACTGCTTCACCAAATTACTTGAGTATTTCTACCAACCTCAGCTCTTTTTCAGGTAAATAAAATTAGATTTTACTTTTAAGCTTGATTTTTATTTAAGTATCCCTATCTTTGGACTTTAAAATTCCATTAGTCGAAAAATTTAAAAATATGGCCAATAAACTTAAAGTTAAGGAATTAATTATCGAAGTAGCACGCGATGTATTTAGCAGATACGGATATAAGAAAACCACCATGGACGATATTGCCGTTGGTGCCCGCAAAGGAAAAAGCTCAATCTACTATTATTTCAAAAGCAAAGAAGAGATCTACGAAGCTGTAGTTGATACAGAATCAAATTTACTTTTTGATGAGATTTTAGCACAAATTGAGCATCCGATGGCTGCCAACGAAAAATTTAAATCCTACGTATTCACTCGGTTGAATAAAATTAGAGAACTGAGTAATTTCTACGAAGTGATGAAAAACGAATCATTGCATCAACTTGATTTTATCATGGAGCTTCGTAATAAGTACCACATGCGTGAAATTCAAATTCTGCAAAACATCCTAAACGAAGGTGTTCACAGTCGAGAATTTTCCATACAAGATCCCGAACTAGCAGCGATTGCATTGGTTACTGCTATTAAAGGGTTAGAAACTCCTCTTCTACTAAAAGGAGAGAAAAGAAACTTGGAAAAAAGAGTTGATTACGTAGTTCGAATTCTTTTCTTCGGAATTATGCGTAGATAAACCAGCTTATTTAAGTAAGCCCGTTCTATCATTAAACTCTTCTATTAATTCATCCCATCGTTCTGTTTGATGAAATACTTTTTCCCATATTCCACGATCGTACCACATTTGATTTAACTCTTCGAGCGGTTTAGCTTGTTGTTCGATCCAAGTAAAGTATTTTAGGTTATGAATTGCTTTTTGATCTTGATAATTCAATTCTTTCATGTTATCAATTCCTTGCTCTTTGAGCGCTCCTTCATAATCCAACGCCGCCTGTAATTGCGTATATTTTCCTTTCGCGATAGCCAATTCGTCTATTCTACTTACATACATCTCTGCTGAATCTGTCGCAACGGAGAAGATGACATCATCTTGATTGTACTCATAGTATTTTGCTGTTTTTATTGCAGATAATAAATTTCCTATACTGCTAATCCCTAGCAAAGACAACTTCTCAACCAATTCCGGATTAACACCTTGAGATTTCAAATAATCTTTTCCTTCTTTTTCATTAAACAAACGCAACAAACGCATTGCATGCTCATCATCAATAGCAGTTACCGCATTAGTATTCCGAACATTATGAATCCATGGCACATGTTTATCACCAATTCCCTCTATACGGTGACCACCAAATCCGTTTCGTAAAAGTGTTGGGCATTGAAGTGCTTCAGATGCCACTACTTGAATTTGTGGGTGTTGTGTTCTGAGATAATCGCCTGCAGCAATTGTTCCGGCTGATCCTGTTGCCGAAACATAAGCAGAAAATCTTGATGTGGAGGTTTTAAGATCATCGTACACTTCCTGAATCGCTTTTCCTGTCACGTTGTAATGCCAAGCCGAATTTCCAAATTCATCAAACTGATTGAAAATGATTGCGTCTTTTCGGTTGCGACGAATATCCCAACACTTATCGTAGATTTCTTTCACATTCGATTCGCAACCTGGAGTTGCAATTACCTCAGCACCAATTTCTTCTAACCAAGTAAACCGTTCTTTACTCATTTCTTCCGGTAAAATAGCGACAGCAGTAACATCCATTAAGAACGAATCGAAAGCGCCACCACGACAGTAATTTCCGGTAGATGGCCAAACGGCTTTATGGTAGGTTGGATCAAACTGACCAGTGATAATACGAGGAGCTAGACATCCATAGGCTGCTCCTACTTTATGCGCCCCGGTGGGAAAATATTTACCTAAAACCATCACAATTTTCGCATCCACACCTGTAATCTCTTTAGGTATTTCTAAGTAATTTACCTTGCCGAATCCACCACCAAATTCTTTTGGCTCGTTTTTCCAAGTAATACGAAAAAGATTGAGAGGATGATTGTCCCACAAGCCAATGTTTTTTAACTGATCAACGATTTTTCCGGGAATTAATTCCGGATTTTCCATTTGTTTAAAGGTAGGAAGGATGATTCCCTTGGCGCGATATCTTTCAACTGCTCTTTCAAGAACTTCAGGATTGGTTACCTTGTCAATAATTTCAATCATAGTAAAAATTTAGGGTTGCTAAGGTAGAGAAAATATTAACACAAAACAGCCGCTGATTGCCTTTTAAATAGGGTGTTTTTAAGTTTTTTCATCCGCATCAAAAAATAATTTGAAAAACATACCAACCGGTCGGTTTTATAATTATTTTTGCATCTATGGATACTCGAGACACCATCATTCAAAATAGCTTTATCTTATTTCTTAAATACGGTATCAAAGAGGTTAGTATAAAAGAAATCATCAATGCGTGTGGCGTATCTAAAGGTGCTTTTTATCACCACTTTGAAAGTAAAGAAAGCGTTTACATGGAGGTTCTAAACCGTTTTTTCTTCTCGTATTTCAAAAAGCAAAAAGTGTATTACGCAAAAGAAGTATCACTAGAAGAAAAACTCAATCGTTTCATTCAAAGCTTTTTAGATCCTTATGAAGAGATAGCAAAACTTCTTAACACAGATCAATTAACAGCCTATTTCCGCTTCTTATTTCAAGCAAGTTCCACCTATGATGAGGTTCGAAAACGAATAAATAAACACTTCTATCGCAAAGGATATTATCTCTACCAAATTTTAGAAATTGCCAAAGAACAAGGCGAAATTAGAGCTGAAGTTAATTCAGAGGCTTCCGCAAGGCATGTTTTTAGTATGTTAATCGGAGTGACTATTTTGGACGGAATATACACGTTAGAAGCGATGAAAGAACATATTCGTTTAGGAATATTTAATTATATTTCACTTATTAAATAAAAGTTGTTATGGAAAACTCTTATCAAGAACTTTTGCAAAAGCAAGCTTTGGTTTTCGCAAGTAATCAAACAAAAAATGTTGAATTCCGAATCGTTCAACTTAAAAAACTGATGCTCGTTTTAAAAGACAACGAAAATCTTTTGAATGAAGCATTATACAAAGATTTCAAAAAGTCAGCATTTGATACCTATTCTACCGAGTTAGGAATTATTTACAGCGAAATAAAATTAGCCATTCGAAAACTTAAAACTTGGTCGAAGACCAAAAAAGTAGGTTCAGGTTTAAGTAATTTACCCGGGACAAGTATTATCATACCTGAACCATACGGTAATGTGCTTGTTATTGGCGCATGGAATTATCCATATCAATTATCCATTTTGCCTGCAGTTTCAGCTCTTGCAGCTGGGAATACGGTTATAATCAAACCCAGCGAACTATCGTTGAACGCATCTCATGCGATGGCACATATCATAAACACACATTTCGACAGCGCGCTATTGCACGTAGTTGAAGGAGGTGTTGAAGAGACTACAGAACTTTTAAAACATCCTTTCGACTATCTATTTTATACCGGAAGTCCACTGGTCGGGAAAATAATTATGCGTGCTGCTTCCGAAAATCTAACTCCGGTTGTTCTAGAATTAGGAGGAAAAAGTCCTGCAATAATTGAAGCGGATGCAAAGTTAAAAATGGCTGCTAAACGAATTGTTTGGGGAAAATTTTTAAATGGCGGTCAGACTTGTATTGCGCCTGATTATTTGTTAGTACACGAATCTGTTAAAGAAAAATTAGTTGAGGAAATTCGGAAACAAATTGTTGAGATTCACGGAACGAATCCTGCATCCAGCGAAGCTTTTGTCCGTATTATTAACCCTCGACACTTTAAACGACTTATTAAGTTGATTGACATTACTAAAATAGTAATTGGAGGAGACAATCATGAAGAAGATTTATACTTAGCACCAACGGTGTTAGATAATGTTAGTTATGAAGATGCTGTTATGCAAGAAGAAATATTCGGTCCTATTTTGCCAATAATAACTTATCAATCAATTGATTGGGCTATTGAACAAATTAAAAAACGACCAAAACCTTTAGCTCTATATCTTTTTTCTAACTCAAAGAAAATACAGCAAAAAGTACTTTCCGAAGTGTCTTTTGGTGGTGGTGCTATTAACGATGTGCTGATGCATATTGCAAACGACAAAATGCCTTTTGGTGGAGTTGGAAATTCCGGTATGGGACATTATCACGGAAAATTTGGTTTTGATACCTTTTCTCATCTCAAATCAGTTATCAAAAAAACAAATTGGTTCGAACCTTGGTTTAAATATCCACCATACACCAATGATAAATTCAAAATAATTCAAAAAATATTAGGTTAAAAAAATGGCAATAAAAGCAAGAAAATACGAGAAAAAGGAAGAAATATTAAATGTAACTACACACGGCATTGGCTTTTTATTAAGCATTG
Source organism: Bacteroidales bacterium (assembly GCA_016933745.1). Lineage (GTDB taxonomy): Bacteria > Bacteroidota > Bacteroidia > Bacteroidales > UBA12170 > UBA12170. The sequence goes on along the minus strand of JAFGAK010000289.1, from coordinate 16,736 downwards.
CTGCGTTGGTGCTATTGGTCGTTTTCGCAAGTTTATACGGAAATGCCTGGCACATTGTAAGTTATAGTATATACGGAGCAAGTCTTGTAACTTTGTACCTTGCCTCTACCCTTTTCCACTGGTCGACAAAACCTTCCAGAAGAAAAAAACTGAATGTTTTTGATCATGCCTCCATTTACGTACTCATTGCCGGCACGTATACGCCACTCCTCTTAGTAACACTCAGAGGTCCGTGGGGTTGGAGTTTATTTGGTGTTGTTTGGGGAATGGCCATTATAGGAATTGTTTTAAAATTCTTTTTTACTGGCAGATACAATACAATAAGCACAATTGCTTATGTAATAATGGGCTGGGTGGTTATAATTGCATTAAAACCATTAATCGAAAGCTTATCCACTCCAGGCTTGATTTGGCTAACAATTGGCGGAATTAGTTATTCGGTAGGTGCTATTTTTTATTTAGTAAACAGAATCCCTTATAATCATGCTATTTTCCACCTCTTTGTTTTAGGTGGAAGCATTGCCCATTTTGTGACTATTTTCTGGTATGTTTTGCCATAAAACTGAATTAATTCATCTCTAATTATAACCTTCTGAAGTCTAGTTCGTATATTTGTTTGCATTAGTTTATTAAGTTCGAACAAATAACACGATTTCTATGTCCAAAAAATTTGGAACATTTGCGGGAGTATTTACGCCCTCTCTCTTAACTATTCTTGGCGTAATTATGTATCTCCGTTTAGGTTGGGTAGTTGGTCAGGCCGGATTATATAGTGCAATTGGATTGATTCTGCTTGCGCATGTAATTAGTATTTCGACTGGTTTAAGTCTATCTTCCATTGCTACAGATAAGAAAATCAAAACTGGCGGAATTTATTTTATGCTATCGCGAAGTTTAGGATTACCAATTGGTGGTGCCATTGGAATAACTTTATTTATCGGAACAGCATTCAGTATTGCTCTTTATATCGTTGGCTTTGTTGAGAATTTCTTGAGTATCGAAGCTATTTCAGTTTTTCTCGGAATGACAGGAACAATCAATGATATACGAATTATTGGATCAATCGTAATTATCTCTTTAGTTATACTTGCCTACATTTCAACCTCTTTTGCCATAAAAACGCAATTCTTCATTCTAGGAGCCATTGCTTTGTCCTTGCTTAGTATTTTTATTGGTTTATTCATACATCCTGACATACAAAGCATTACACCAAATTTAACACCCGCAAAAGAAGCTCCTGAGCTTATTGTCATATTCGCCATTTTCTTTCCTGCGGTTACAGGTTTTACTGCCGGAGTTACAATGTCGGGCGATTTAAAATCTCCAAAAAATTCTATTCCTGTTGGAACACTTGCCGCAATTGGAGTTGGTTTTGTGGTTTATATTGCTTTAGCGATTGTTTTTGCTCTATTTGTCGATCGTAATCTCTTAATCAACGATACCAATTTCTTAATCAAGATAGCTTGGTTTTCACCTCTAGTTATAGCAGGCATTTGGGGCGCTACACTTTCATCCGCTTTTCGAGGAATTTTAGGAGCGCCACGCATTTTGCAAGCGATGTCGATCGATCGGATTACGCCTAAAATATTCTCACGAGGAACCGGAAAAAACAACGAACCACGCCAAGCATTAATCGCAACATTTATCATTGCTGAAATCGGAATTCTCATTGGAGATTTAGATGCAATTGCCGCTATTGTTTCTATGTTTTATATTGCAGCTTATGGTTTTATAAATCTTGCTTATGCTTTAGAAAGCTGGGCAAATTCGGATTTCCGACCAAGCTTAAGAATCCCAAAATGGATAGGAATACTTGGTTTTATTGCTTCGATGGGCGTTATGTTTAAACTCGATACTTTGGCAATGGGAATTTCCTTGATCATTCTATTTGGAATTTATATCCTACTTAAGCGTCGCGAGATTCAAGGAAGCTCTAGCAATGTTTGGCAGAGTGTTTGGACTACCATTGTGCGATCGCGTTTACACAAAATCAGTCAAAATCCGGAGAATGAAAAAAACTGGGTGCCGAATATTATTTTATTCAGTGGAGGCACTAATTCAAGAACGCATTTATTTGATCTCGGAACTAGTTTTGTTGGCGACCACGGTTACTTGTCTAATTTTGATTTACAAGTAAAAAAAGAAGATGGCTTACTATTTTCGAAAAAAGAACAAAATATCAATAGTGAACTTAGTGACAAATATCCAGGAGTGTACACGCGGAAACAATCCGTAAGCAATATCTATGAAGGAATTGAAGTCATTGCCCAAACCTATGGATTCTCTGGAATAGAACCAAATACAGTAATGATGGGCTGGGCAAGACAGAGTGCGGAACCAACTCGTTTTGTTAAGAGTATCAATAATTTGATTGAATTAGACATGAATGTTCTTTTGGTAGATTACGATGCCAAAAGAGGGTTTGGGAAATATAAATTGATTGATATTTGGTGGAGAGGCGGAAGTAAAAATGGAAACCTGGCCCTCTATTTTTCTAAGTTTTTGCTCAATTCGGAGCAATGGTCGGGTGCACAAATTAGGTTATTGATTGTCAACGATCAAACGGAACTAACCGCGTCTATTTATCAATCTGGAAAAGAAATACTTGAGAACCTAAGAATCCAAGCTGAGCTCGTTGTTATTGAAAATGAAATTGCTCAAAAAAGCTTTTATGAGATCATTCAAAAAGAATCTTTCCATTCCGATCTTACATTTCTAGGATTCCCTGAATTGGAAATAGGTAATGAATTTGAATTTGTTGAAAAAACAAATAAATTGTGCAAAGATATTGGAACCGTAATCCTCATTAAAAGCGCCTCTATATTTAAAGAACTTCATTTGGGAAATCAAGAATCAAACGATTCAATTTCTTTTAGCCAATCTTCTTTGCAAAACGAAATACCACTCCAAAGTTCAATTAAAATACCTTCTGAAGCATCCTTAGGAAAAGAATTTCAAAAATTCTCAAAACAGCTTCAGCACTTACATGCAAGTTTTATTCAATCAAGAATAGAAGAAATTAAACAGGTACACAGCGAACTTATTCAACAATTAAACACCTCCGTTAATCATAGTTTTCAGAATCTGAGTAATCGTTTAAGTAGCAACCTAAATTTTTTGAGTTACCAAAAAATAATAACGGCTCAGCATAGTCTGTTTATGCGTGCGCAGAGCTTAGGCTTAAATGAAATTAATGATTCCGTTTTGTCAGATTACTCGATCAAGTTAAGTAGTTCTATCAATGAGTACATAAGCTCTTTGGAGAAGATCACAAATCACGTTCCACCAAGGATTAAAATATTGCGTACCAAAGCTTCCATTAAAGCAATAACTCACCCTGATGAACTAACACTAAAAACAATTAAGAGGCTAAAACCGCTCTGGATAATTGCACCAAAATTCCCTTATTACGTTAATTTCCAAGGATTAGTCGATACTCATTTTCCTCATAAAATCTATGAAAGTCTAAACCAAACCTTGATTGAATTTGATCAGTTGAATTTCAAAATTGGCAATCATTTTGGTCATAGTTTGCAAAAAATATCCGATCTGTTTGAACATTTAAAAAATCAAACACAAGCAGATCATTTGCCTACAAAAAAAGATCTTAGTGAAAAACTGGAGCAAGCGCTACACTTTATTACAGAGCTTTCTAAAAGCTTAGAAGACGGTTTATTTCAGATTGAAAATCATTCACTCAAAAATGTAAACACTCAGTTAGAATCGTTTTCAGATCAGCTCGACCGTATTTTTCCGAATGCTTATGAAAACCACGAAATTGATTATTACGTTCAATCCAAAGCGCTCAAAAGGCAGATAACCGCTTTTCCAGAAGACTTTTATCACAACTTTTATTTAGTTGTAAATCAGAATCTTTTAAATAGCGGATTGTTGCAACTTAATCAGCAACTTAAAATGCTTTTGTTTCAAGAAAAGAATGATCTTTTAAACACCATTGAGGAAGATAGTTTACGTTCGATCTTAAATCTAAAAAAATCGTTGGTCAATCTAAAGACTAAAAAACAAGCTGATCTACAGAATGTAAAAGAGCTTTTCAAAAGTTTCAAACCCAATACAGAATACTCAATTTCGCAAATACTACTGGATATCAACGATGCAAGAGGACAAAAATTTAAAGCGGCTACAAGCATCTTTCCCGAAAAATTAGAACTATACACAGAGCATCAAAAAAGCAAAGATGAAACATTTCGTATTCATGTTCTTCAAGGAGTTCAGGCTTCGATTAGCAGAACCATCGACTATTTAGTAGAAAAAGAAGCTAGCAACGAGTTACGCGATTTCTTATTCAAGTTTGGACCCGAATTACAGAGTTTAAAAAATGATTACCTAAAACTAATTCAGCAACTTAGCTTGTTTGACAAAGAGCAAATTAACAAAGATGGTAAGCTCGATTGGGAATCTTTTATAGATGTTAGCATTGACCAATTAGAAGCACTAGCCAACAATCTACTTAAAAAGAAAGTAGAACTCTCTAATTTCTTTGATTCCATTGATCTGAAGTTAAAAAAATCGCTAAATCTACATGCTTTTATTGCCAATTTAACCAATCTAAAACAATATATTCGAGTTCATAGTCAGAAGAAAAAATTTGAAAAATTTACACATCAATTTAAAATTATCAATGGCTTTTTAGAAAGACAACTAAATAAACTATGGTACAATCAGAGTAGCGGACTTTTATTAGCACGAAAGCTCAGCAAAGCAATGCTTAAGAAAGATACACGAGTGTATGATTTGCTCCTGTTAAAAGATCAAGTTGGAATTTCCGAAACGATATTGGATCAATTACCTGATTATTATAAGCAATTATTCTTGAAAAGACATTTCTATTTAAAAGACTTTTGGGTTGGACGTGATGCCGAATTTTCTGCTGCATTAAAAAGTTTTGAGCATTATAAGAACGGCTTTCTTGGCGGAATGATGGTTTTGGGAGAAAGAAGATCAGGAAAGAGTTTCTTCTTAAATCAATTGATACCAAAACTGAATATAAAAGGCGACGTGTTTCAAATTTCATCTCCTTATGCAGGCTCCACCTCTCCCAGCGATCTTTTGCTAAGTTTTAATGCCGCAACTGAAAAAACAGGAACCTTTACCGACATTTTAAATGCAATTCCTGCAGAAAGTATCTTAGTTATTGATAATCTCGAACTTTGGTGGGAAAAAAGTCAAAACGGGATGAGAACGATCGATCAGCTCATGAAACTTGTTCGCAATTTTAGTCATAGACATTTGTTTATTTTCGCTTGCGATATCAATGCTTTTCAGTTGATTAATCATTATCGGAAGATAGAAAGTAACTTCATTAATCTGATTGAGCTTGCTCCAATGAACGCAAAAGAAATTAAAGAAGCAATCCTGAAAAGACATCTGTCTTCCGGCTTAAAATTTCAATATAAAAATAGAGATAATACCAATTTTAAGTCGTGGCATTATGCCATGTTATATTCTTCCTATTTTAATTATTCCGAAGGAAATATTGGTGTTGCCTTGCAAACTTGGATGGCGAATATTAAAAAAGTTGAAAATAATACACTTACTATTCAAAAACCCGTTTTGCCTGATCAAAGTATTTTTAATTATCTAGAAACGGATTGGATGATTTTCATCATGCAATTTATCTTACACAAAAGAATGAATATTAAAAAGTTAGCACGAATCCTAAGAGAATCAGAAGTAACAATTCAAAATAAAGTGGATATTCTTAAACGTGCTGGAATAGTAAACTCCTTAACCGACGGACTTTTGGAATTAAACCCATATATGTTACCATTTTTACAGAAAGCACTTATCAAACGTCAATTGTTTTAAAAAGAAATACAATGAATACAGCTATCACTAACTTTTCAAATTTCGAGCTTCTAATTTTTGGGAGTATTGCAGGAGTGCTTTTTGTCGTTCTTTTTGTATTAAAAAAACTCCTTCCATTTTTAATTAAAAGGCAGTCTATCCAAAGTTTGTTAAAACAATATATGCCACTAATCGAGCTGTTTATTTGGGTCCTTTTTATACTAATCACCATTCAGCAATTTTCCGATTCCAACCACTATTATTCAATCGGGTTATTTGTTTTACTGATGCTTGGAGGTGTTTGGGTTCTGTGGTTTTCAGTAAGGGATTTTATTGCTGGAGCCTTATTCAAAGCAAACAATGATTTTAAAGAAAATGATATTATTCAGATTGCTAATTTTGAAGGGAAAATTATGGAGCTAGGCTCGCGCATGTTGAAGATTGAAAGTGATCATGGCGAAGTTATTTTCATGCCTTACAGTAAAGTGAGCGAACACACCATTATTAAAGTACATCCTGGCGAAATGGTTTTAAGTCACTCTTTTACCATTCGGACTAATAAAGAAGAAAAAATTGAGTTCCAATTAGAGAAAATTAAGTTTGATGTCTTAAGTCTTCCATGGTCATCGATTAAGAAATCGCCAAAAATAGAGATCATTCATGAAGATGAAGACGGTTATATTTTTGAAGTTAAATTATACAGTCTCGAAAAACAATACTTTTTTAAGATGGAACAAGCCATTCGGAAAAAGTTCGAAATGAATGAACGAGCATCATTAAAAGGCTTCTCTTAACAGGAAGCTTTTTTTTGGATCATGGATAAATATTTAAACAAAAAACTTAAGTAAAAAAAGAACCGCTAATACATACATTACTACGGAAACATCTTTATATTTCCCGGTTAATAGTTTAAGAAAAACATAAGCCAACATGCCAAAGGCAATTCCTTCGGCAATGCTGTAAGTTAAAGGCATCATGATCATGCTAAAAAATGCCGGAATTGATTCTGTGAAATCATCTAGGTTTATTTTCATGATAGGAGAAAGCATCAACAATCCAACCATAAAAAGAGCAGGTGCCGTGGCTGAGCTGGGAATCATAATAAATAAAGGCGCAAAAAATAAAGAGATGGAGAACATCACAGCAACGGTAAATGCAGTTAAACCAGATCGCCCGCCTTCAGCTACTCCCGCAGCACTTTCTATATAAGTTGTTACGGTTGAAGTTCCAAGTATTGCACCAAAAGTAGTTCCAATTGCATCTGCAAATAAAGCCTGTTTAACTCTCGGAACTTTTCCGTCCGCAGTGAGCATATTTGCTTTATCGGCTACACCTACAAGCGTTCCAACGGTATCAAACAAGTCTACAAAAAGAAAAGTTAACAACACGATTAGCATATCAAGCGTAAAAATAGTACTAAAATCAAATTTCCAAAAAATAGGTTCTAAAGAAGGCGGTGTACTAACAATTCCACCTTCGGGAACAATTGTTACACCCAAGATAAGTGCAAGCATTGTAGAGGAAAAAATTCCGATTAATAAAGCACCTTTGACTTTTAAAACAAGAAGAACTCCAATAAGCAAAATTCCAAAAAAAGCAACCCAAACAGTTGGGGAACTCATATCTCCTAATCCAACCAAAACAGCATCGTTATCAGCAATAATACCCGCATTTTGTAAGCCAATAAAAGCAATAAACAAACCGATGCCTCCGGAAACAGCATGTTTTAAATTTATTGGAATGGCATTGACAATTAGTTCTCGAATATTAAATATAGTAAGTATAACAAAGAGTATTCCTTCGAGAAAGACAGCGGTTAAAGCAAATTCCCAACTATAGCCCATCCCTATAACCACGGTAAAGGCAAAGAAAGCATTCAAACCCATACCCGGAGCTAATGCAAAAGGCAATTTTGCATAAAAGGCCATCACAAGAGTTCCGATTATTGCACTCAAAGCTGTTGCCGTAAACAACGCTTCTTTGTCCATTCCGGTAACACTCAAGATTCCGGGATTAACAGCCAAAATATAGGCCATCGTCATAAAAGTAGTCACACCAGCCAATACTTCTGTGCGAATGGTGGTTTTATTTTTTGAAATATCAAACAGTTTATCTAACATCTTTTCGTTTTTTAAGTTTAAAATATCCATTTAAAACCTATTTTGTATCTTACATGATCACCTATCGACATTTTTTCCGTTTTAAATAAACGCTCAATTTCCCAATAACCAAGACTTGCACTATCTGAACTGCTATCTATTTTGATACACATAAGTGTTTTTCCTATTTTAGGCCGTTTAAACATTTCCATAGTGGTTGTAAAATATCCCAGACCTTTCCCATATCATACTGAACTTAAAGATTTTGCGCAGACACAAATCCAGCAATCAACCTTAAACTAATAAGATATAATTTTCTCATAATTACAAGTTTTGGAAATTAAAATTAATACCAAGTAAAAATAGAAATTATTATTCTTAAATTAATCTATTCCTGATTTGCAATCCGTTTATTTTCTTTTATTTTTCTTTTTTAACGATTATTTTTTCATCCAGTTAAAACATTTTTTCGTTCTAATAATATTACAGAATAGGTTCAAAACGAGATTCATAATCCTTGTTTCAACTTCGCTTTATTATAAAACAAAAAACCCACGAAATTCACCAATCATCAGGCCATTTCGTGGGGGAGGAAAATAAGAATGTATACTAATTAAACTAATCTTCTGTTACTTGATTTGAAGGAGTTCCAACATAGCCGTCTGCATCGGTATATCCGTACATTCGATCAAGTTTTACTTTGTATTTGACCTTTAAGAATTTTCGTTTCACTTTTAAAGTGGGTGATAATTCGCCAGTTTCAGTTAACCATTCCTGACAAGTAAGTTCAAATTTCTTTACTTGGCGATAGTTTCCTAAACCTTTGTTTATCGTATCTACTTCTTGTTGAAATCGAGCAATAACTTCGGGGATTTGAATCAAATCTTTGTTATCCCGGTAGGTAATTCCATTTTTAAAACACCAGCCATGTAAAAACTCAAAAGAAGGACAAATGATCGCGCCAGCAAATTTTTCTCCTTCGCCTACCACCATAATTTGTTCGATAAATTGCGATTCTTTGAATCTGTTTTCAACCACTTGAGGAGCAATGTATTTACCTGTAGAAAGCTTAAATATTTCTTTTTTACGATCCGTAATTTTAAGAATGTTGTACTCTCCTATTTCTCCGATATCTCCCGTATGGAAATAACCTTCATCATCGATTACTTCTTTGGTTTTTTCTTCGTCTTTGTAATATCCTAGCATCAAACTAGGACCTTTCATTAGAATTTCTCCGTCTTCAGCAATTTTAACATCGATATTATCAAGTATTGGACCAACAGATCCGAATTTTAACTTGGGATAATACGGAAAATTAACCGATATAACGGGTGAAGTTTCGGTTAAACCATAGCCTTCCATTACAGGAATTCTAGCTGCATGAAAAATTCTAGCCAATCTTTCTTGCAAGGCGGCGCCTCCCGAAATAATTACTTTAATTCTACCACCAGTAGCTTCACGCCATTTATTGAAAATAATTTTATTGGCGAGCTTCAACTGAAACTCATACCACCAGCCATTGGCTTTATTCAATTCGTACTTCAATCCTAAATTAACAGCCCAAAAGAAAAGGCTCTTTTTGATGCCTGTCAGTTCTTTGCCTTTGAGCAAGATTTTATCAAATATTTTTTCTAAAACACGCGGTACCGAAGTAAAACCATGTGGACTCACTTCGCGCATATTCTCGCCTAAAGTATCAATACTTTCTGCATAATAAACGCCAGCTCCATTGGATTGAACCAAATAGTTAACCATACGTTCTAAAACATGGCAAAGTGGCAAGAAACTGAGGAAGAATTCGGTTCCTGTAATTGGCAAAATATTTCTTGTAGCAAGAACGTTTGAGACAAAATTCTCATGGCACAACATGACTCCTTTGGATAAACCTGTGGTTCCTGAAGTATAAATAATCGACATTAAATCGCGTGGCTGAATACTGTCGCGAATGGTTTTTAATTCGTCTTTAAATTTTTCTCTATTTTTCTTTCCTAGTTCTACAAACTCAGACCAGTTGGGTACGCCATCAAGTTGATCAAAGCTGTATATTTTTTCAATATTTGGAGCCGTTTCGGCATGCATACTGAGCAAATCGTAATATTCTTGTGAAGAAACGATGATAATTCGCGCATCGGAATGCACTAAAATATGTTGATATTCTTTAGCTCCATTGTTTGGATAAATTGGAACATGCACAACACCAACTTGACTCATTCCCATATCCACAAAATTCCATTCAGGTCGATTATTGGAAACCGTCAGAATTTTATCGCCCTTTTTAAAGCCTGCAGCCAAGAGGCCGCAGCTAAAGTCATCGACAAACTCTTTGTATTGAAGTGTACTAAACTTTTCCCATTGGCCATTTCTTTTTACAGCCAATGCGTCATCACGTTGGTACTTTTCTACCAACTGATCTACAATGTCGAAGGTTCTTCTTATTTCCATTTTGTCTGAATTTAGGTTTTTTTACAAATGTGAGATGTATTAAGGTTTTGGTTTAAAGGTCCATGTAAAATTAAATTCGGATACTTGAACTCCATTGATATCGGTGCCAATTGTTTTAACAGTGACTGTTTTTCCTTCTCCGGTAGCCAGACTCTCTTCAACAGCTTTAACTACCTCTTCCGCTTGATCACAGCGAAAAACAATTCGCGAAGTGGCTTTCTTTGTAAATGTCGCATTCATATCGTATACAAGCATTGAAACGGAAACAGGTGCTTCATAAATAGATGCCATGGCTAACACGGCTGTAGAAAGCTCAGCCGCCATACTTTGCACAGCAAAATAAATGGACCGAAATGGGTTCTTATTTAAATATTTGAAAGGAACAGAAACAGATGCACTTTTACTATCTATGTGTTTTACTCTTAGTCCTACAAAAAATCCAAGTGGTAAATTCTTAAGCATAAACAAACCCATCTTGAATGGGTTAGTAGCAGATTCTCTAAATTTATTTCCTTTCATTTATTTTGTTTGGTTTTTGGTTTTAAGATAAGATAAAAATAGCCTCCGGCGCAAGCCAGAGGACTATTTATTTTGTTCGGCTAAAAACAATATTTATTTTCTTCAATTAATTTATCAGCAATACGACGGCGAGCATCTTTCACATTCACAGGAGCGGCTTTTGTAAAGCGTTTCATTCCCATCAACATGGCTTGTTGCTCATCACCTTCGGCAAATGAATTCACTACATCGATTCCAAATTTATTCATTTTGCTAGCAGAATCGTACATATACACGTCGAGCATATCTTTGAAATAAGGAACATTTTCATGATTCATTCCATCCAATTTTTCTACACGAAGTAAGGTTGATTCAGCAGCATAAGTTACCATGATCATGTCTGCTATACCCATCAAAATTTCTTGCTCATCGTTAAATGTAGCCATAAATTTCTGTAAAGCAGCTCCGGCCACCATTAAAATTGATTTCTTGAAATTAGTGATAAGTTTCTTTTTAGATTCATAATAATCTGTAGAAGCTGAACCAAAATCAGGAATTCCCATTAATTCTTTAGCTACTTCTTTTGCAGGAGTTAATAAATCCAATTCGCCTTTCATGGCACGCTTGATTAATTCTCCAACAGTCACCATGCGGTTGATTTCGTTGGTTCCTTCAAAGATACGATTGATACGTGCATCGCGATAAGCTTTTTCAACAGGAGTTTCAGCTGAATAACCCATTCCACCATATATTTGAACGCCTTCGTCAGCCACATAATCCAATACTTCTGAACCATACACTTTGGCAATAGAGGATTCGATGGCATATTGATAAATAGCTTCAATGGTTGCGCGGTCTTTATCCATTCCGTCAGCAATCAAGGCATCTTTTGCATCGTCAATGTTTTGAGCTGCACGATAAACCAATGATTCTGCTGTAAACGTGCGGATAGCCATTTCTGCGATTTTGTATTTAATTGCGCCAAAACTTGAAATTAAGGTTTTGAATTGCTTGCGTTCATTTGCATAATTGATTGCATTATCCATGACTGCTTTTGAAGCACCAACAGCTCCACCACCTAATTTAATACGGCCGAGATTCAAGATATTCAAAGCAATTTTGAATCCTTTATCACGCTCACCCAACATATTATTCAATGGAACTTTTACATTGTCGAAATACATTTGCACCGTAGAAGAACCTTTGATTCCCATTTTTTCTTCATCAGCACCGGCTTTAACACCTTCTTGCGTGCGTTCGACTAAGAAAGCACTAAGATTTTTATCGTCATCAATTTTAGCAAAAACGATGTACAAATCAGCAACACCACCGTTGGTAATCCAGATTTTTACTCCATTTAAAATATAATGAGTTCCATCTGCACTCAAAGTAGCTTTGGCTTTACCACCATTCGCATCTGAACCTGCATCTGCTTCAGTCAAACAGTAAGCGCCAATAAATTCGCCCGTAGCTAATTTAGTCACATACTTCTGCTTTTGCTCTTCTGTTCCATAGTACAATATAGGTAGAGTGCCAATTCCAGTATGCGCTGAATAGGCTACTGAAAAACTAAAGCCTTTACTCATTTCCTCGGTAGTAAGCATTGAGGTAACAAATTTCTGACCGAAGCCATCGTATTCTTCAGGAACAGAGATTCCTAAAAGACCAAGTTCACCAGCTTCGTGCATCAATTTGGTCAACAATTCCCGATCATGCTTTTCCAATTGCTCCATTTGAGGAAGCACTTGAGAATCTGTAAAATCGCGGCAGCTTTGCTGCATCATTCTTTGTTCTTCGTCAAATTCTTCAGGAACAAAAACATCTTTTGCCAATGTTTCGCGAATTAAAAATTCGCCACCTTTTAACATGTTATTTTCTGACATAACTTCTAATTTTTCTTTTATTTTTTTGTTTTATTTACAATAATTCAAAGATTCCGGCAGCTCCCTGACCCGTTCCAATACACATGGTTACCATACCGTATTTTCCACCGGTCCGTCTCAAATCAGATAATAATTGAACCGTTAATTTAGCACCTGTAGCTCCCAAAGGGTGACCGAGAGCGATTGCACCACCATTGATGTTTAATTTAGATTCATCGATACCTAATTCACGTATTACTGCAATGGATTGGGAAGCAAAAGCTTCGTTCAATTCAATTAGATCCATGTCTTTCAATTCCATACCTGCATGTTTCAATACTTTTGGAATGGCAGCCATTGGTCCTACTCCCATTTTATAAGGCTCAACACCAGCTACTTGATAATCAACCAAGCGCGCAATTGGAGTTAGATTGTATTCTTTCAAAACTTTCTCAGAAACTACCAAAACAAAAGCAGCTCCATCTGACATTTGCGAAGAGTTACCCGCAGTGGATAAACCATCGGCGGCAAAAGCAGGACGTAATTTTGATAAACCTTCAAGGTTTGTACCACGACGTGGTCCTTCGTCGGTGTCAACAACATACTCGCGTGTATGCATTTTTCCACCTTTATAGTAATTTTCTTTTACCGTGATTGGAACAATTTGATCTTTAAAATAACCATTGTCAATTGCAGCAAAAGCTTTATTATAGGATTTCACAGCAAACTCATCTTGCTCTTGACGACTGATCCCATATTCCTTTCCAACCATTTCGGAAGTCAATCCCATGCTTAAATACCATTTAGGATTATTTTTTGCAATGGTTGGATTTGGCACTTGACGCCATCCTCCCATGGAAATCATCGACATCGTTTCAGCACCACCGGCAATGACGATATCTGCGATTCCTGCAGAAATTTTAGCGGAAGCGATGGCAATGGATTCCAAACCAGACGCACAATATCTATTTACAGTTGAGCCTGGAATATCTACTGAGTCCATGGTCATCAAGGAAATCATTCTTCCCATATTAAAACCAGACTCGGCTTCAGGAAAAGCATTTCCTACTACAACTTCGTCAATTTTTGTTTTATCAATTTGCGGAAAATCTTTCATTAAATGATTGATTACCTGCGCAGCAATATCATCCGGACGCATGAATCGAAAAGCACCACGAGGAGCTTTTCCTATTGCTGAACGATATCCACCTACTATATATGCATTCATTTTTTTCTGTTTTAAATTCAACACTATTTCTATTTGTTAGTTTATTTAGTTACGAAGTATTTTTCCCTTAGTAATTAAACTTTGCATACGCTCTAAAGTTTTACGCTGCATGCACAATTCTAAGAATGCTCTTCGTTCTAAATTTAGCAAATATTGCTCAGAAACTTCCGTTAAAGCTTGTGAAATTTCGCCGCCGGCCATTACATAACCTAGTTTTTCGGCAATTAATTTATCGTGCTCTGACATGTAATTGGCTGTAGTAAATCCATCAGCTCCAACATAAACAAGTCCCATAGCTTCGTTACCAAGAACTTTAATATCGTTTCTTGGAGCAGGTTTAGAATATCCTTTTTCAACCATTTGCAGAGCAGCTTTCTTTGCATAAGCTAAATGATGAGCACGACTTACAACCACTTCGTCGATTCCTTCTCTTAAATAACCGAGGCTAAATGCTTCGTAAGCAGAGGTAGAAACTTTTGCTTGTCCGATACTTAAATATCTGTTTAAAAATGCATTGGTACGAATGTCACCATCTTTCAATTCATCGCCTAAACGCATAGCGAACTCTTTTGTGCCGCCACCGCCAGGGATTAATCCAACACCAAATTCAACCAATCCCATATAAGTTTCAGCGTAAGCCACCACTTTGTCGGAATGCATACAAATCTCGCATCCTCCACCTAATGCCATTCCATGAGGAGCAGCCACAACAGGAATAGAAGAATAGCGTAAACGCATGGTTGTTTTTTGAAACCACTGTACAGCCATATCCAAATCTTCCCATTCTTGCTCAATGGCAAGCATATAGATCATTCCGACGTTAGCACCCGCCGAGAAATGTTCTCCTTCGTTGGAAATTACAAGAGCCGCATATTCAGCTTCGGCTAAATCAACCGCTTTGTTTAAACCTTCAAGTACACCTTGTCCGACGGTATTCATTTTGGTATGGAATTCGATATTTAATACGCCATCGCCCAAATCAAAAATGGTTGTGTCGTTATTTTCCCAAACTACTTTAGTATCTCGAATTACTTCTAAGGATAAAGTTTCGCCTTGTCCCGGAACTTCTTGGTAGCTTTTGCTAGGAATATCGTAGAAATATTTTAATCCACCTTCTACTTTATAAAAACTGGTAACACCGGCTCCGAGCATATCATAAACCCAAGAAGCTGCTTTTTTACCAGCCTCTTCCATTGCTTTAACGATAGCATCAACGCCAACAGCATCCCAAGTTTGGAAAGGACCTAATTTCCAGCCAAATCCAGCATTAAGAGCATCATCCACTTTATAAATCTCATCGGAAATTTCAGGAATACGATTGGAAACAAATTGAAAAAGTGAATAGAATGAGGCACGATAAAAAGCGCCCGCTTTTCCTTTATCAGCAAACAAAATAGGCATCCGTTTGCGTAAATCGTCGATTGCCTTTGTTTTCTCAAATACAGAGAAACTAGGTTTAGGATCTTCTTTGTATTCCAAAGTGTCAAAATCAATGGTTAAGAAAGCTTTTCTTCCATCGATGGTTGCTTTTTTAAAGAATCCTTGTTTTGTTTTAGAACCTAACCATTTATTATCGAGCATTTTTTGCAAATACTCAGGCACAGCAAAAGCATCGTTTGCTTCATCCTTGGTCGTTTCTCTAATATTGTTTGCCACATGTATTAAGGTATCGAGACCAACTACATCGGCCGTTCTGAATGTAGCGGATTTTGCTCTACCAATAACCGGACCTGTTAGTTTATCAATTTCCGTGATGGTTAAATCGTATTTTTTTACATTATTGAAAAGTTCCATAATTGAAAAAGTACCTACTCTATTTGCAATGAATGCTGGAGTATCTTTTGCAAGAACGGCTGTTTTTCCTAGGAATTTTCCTGCATAATTGGTTAAAAATTCAACTACTTCTGCGGACGTTTTAGACGTAGGAATGATTTCAAAAAGCTGCAAATACCGAGGTGGGTTAAAGAAGTGTGTTCCGCAGAAATTCTGCTGGAAATCTTCACTTCGGCCTTCCATCATTTTTTCGACAGATATACCGGAAGTATTCGTAGTTATCAATGAGCCTGGTTTTCTGAATTTCTCTACTTTATCAAAAACCATTTTTTTGATATCAAGTCGTTCTACAACAACCTCAATAACCCAATCATAGTCCTTAATTTTAGCTAAATCATCATCAAAATTGCCGGTAGTAATTCGCTTGGCAAATTTTTGATCGTAGATTGGTGAAGGTTTGGATTTTAATGCCGCAGCTAATGCTTCGTTTACAATCCGGTTTCGAACCACTGAATTTTCCAATGTAAGACCTTGTTTCTGTTCTTTGGCATTTAGTTCGCGAGGAACAATGTCGATAAGCAACACTTCGAGCCCGATATTGGCAAAATGACAGGCAATACCCGATCCCATAACACCAGAACCGAGCACAGCTACTTTGTTAATTCTTCTAATCATAATGCAAGATGTTTATAATTTATTAGTTAATTTGTCTTTATCTTCTTGTATTTGAAGCAAATCCTCTTGAACTTGCTCTTTAATTATCCTTGTAACTTTTGAGAAAATATCGAACTCCTCAGCTGTTACTTTTTCATTTATTTTTTGGTTAAACTCAAAAACTACTTTTTTAACAGTACGGCGAAGTTCTACACCTTTAGGCGTTAGAAACACTTTAACTACGCGTTTATCGTTCGAATTAGATTCTTTATAAATCATTCCGCTGTCTTCCATGTTTTTAAGCAATCGGCTTAAACTGGAACTACTCATTCCCATAAGTGGGGCTACTTTTGTTGCAGGTGTTCCTTCTTT
>JAFGAK010000288.1 GCA_016933745.1 Bacteroidales bacterium | reverse complement strand
TTTTAAACTTGCCCAATAACCGATGATTAGGAAAACGAGCATTCCTACCCAAAATTGCCATTTCGACCAATCGACGTATTTGTCCAGCGTTTTTTGCAGTTCGGTTTTGGTTTCGTCTTCAGTACTCGTGTGTTTTAAATAGCTGAGTTGAACATAACCTGTTTTTCCGGCTAGGTTTATTTTGAGCCATTCGGCGTATTTGCCTCCTGTTGTTGGAACAGTTTCTGTAAAGCGTAAAGTATCAACCGCATTTAAAGTTCCAATGCTTTTTGATTCGATATTTGGTTTTGCATGAACAATGAGGTTGTCTTGTTTGGCAAAATAAAAGTAGGATTTTTGCGTGGTTTCAATTTGATTGACAATGGGTTTTAGGTTTCTTAAAGAATCGATTTCGCTTTTGGAAAGTATTCTGCTATAGATTCGCACTTCATCAATAAGACCTTCAAATTTTTCATTTCCTCGGGGATTGGCGCCAACTAATGTATACGAAGCGCCCATATCCATTTGGGTAGAACCACTGGTTTTGATTCCATCTACATATATGGCTGCAGTTTTTGTTTTTTCGTCGTAAGTAGCAACTAAAAACACCCACTTTTTGTTCTCAACAGGTGTGTTTCCTATAAATCCTTCTTTTCCGTTGGAGCAAGCCCAAACCAGTTTATTGTCTTTAATTGCTGTAAATAGTTTCCGATCTCCGCCACGGTCATCGTTGCTTATAACAATCATTTGTCCTGCGTATTTTTGGGGTTGAACCCATGCACACAAACTGACTTGTAGCATAGCCCCAACATTCATATCAATGGGCAATTTAATTTGGTCTTTTTTGCTGTTCCAGCGATAACTGCCTTTTTTCTCTCCGCTCACATCGCGATCCAAATTCACATGGATCGTTTCACCGTGCAAGTTATTTCCACTGCTGTCTCTAACTGAATTGTCAAAAGAATAATAAGCAACGAAGCCCGATTGCAAATCGATTGGTTTTTGGGCATATAGCGATATTTTTATAAAAAGAAGAAAAAAAGAAACGAGGTTCGAAGCCAAAAAAAAGTGGTTAAAAAAATGTGTTTTCATGCGAATGAATTTTAATATTTGGAACTTAAATACAAAGTTTTTAGCTTAATAAAGAAGCTTAAATGTGCTGCATAAAGTTACTAAATCCATGAAAACAAAAGAATTTCAAAATCAAAATTCAGAAAATAGTTTTATTCAGAAGAATCTATTTTTTTGAAATAGGTAAATCCAGCATATAAAATTACTGCGGATAAAACGCAAAGTGCTAAATAAATCGTCGGACTATTAATGAGCTGATAGATCGATTCGATGTCTTTACTCACAAAAAGCGATAATAAAAAGCTGAGTAAGTTATTCGAAAAATGAATGATTATTCCTGGAATAATGGAGTCTGTTTTGTAGTAGAGCCAACCCATTAACATACTAAGCGAAATTGCCGTAACGGCTTGCCAGGGATTGAGATGAACTGCGCCAAATAGAAGAGACGACCAAAGAATCGCTTTCCATGGACTGTAATTCTTTAAAAATCCTTCTAGAATAATTCCTCGAAAAACGATTTCTACTAAAATAGGCGCTGCAATTACAATCGTGAAAAAATTGAAAAGTGTTGGTTTTAGCATGTTGTTCATCAACTCGTAAAAAGTTTCCGACATTGGGATTAAACTTTGAATAGGTTCTACAAGAATCATTAAAGCAATGGTCATGAATACGAGAATGATTCCGCTCGGAATAGTAGGTTTGCTTAGATCAATTTCATAAACGGGCCGACCGGCATGTCTGATTTTTTTTAATCTAAAGAGTTCCTCGTGGGCCTGCCCTGGGGTCTAGAGGAAAGTTTGAAAACCTAAGGTTTTCTTTAAGCTTGCAAAGCGTATCTTTGTTTTATGGAAGATGAACATATTTTTAGACGTCATAAGAAAAGGCTTTTGCTATATCACTTGGCGTTTCCTTTGAAATATTGACGAGATGTAATAACAACAGATATTGGTGAGAGTTTAAGGAGGATAGGTATTGAAATTTCAGAAAGATATGACATTCATTTTTTGGAAATTGGATAGGAGCCAGATCATGTTCATTTCTTAGTTCAGAACGTACCAACGCTTTCAGTAACGTCGCTTGTTCAGAAGCTAAAAAGTTTGATAGCAAGAAACTTGTTTCTTCAACATCCTGAGATTAAGAAAAAGTTGTTGGGTGGTAATTTTTGGTCAAGTAGTTATTATGCGAATACTGTTGGTCTGTATGCAGGTAAAGGTGTGATAAGAAAGTATATTGAAAATCAGGGGAAAGATAGTCAAGTCAAACATTCTCAATATTAAAAATCCATGATGGACAGTTGAAACTATTATTATAAACTCGATACATCGAGGCTTGCCTAGGGGCCGTTCATTTTTCCCAATAGTTCATATTCCGCGCCAGGAACATAGCTGTTTTTTTGCCAAATGATTTCGCCTTTACCATTGAGAAGGAAAGGGTGAGGAATATTTACAACGTTCAATGCACGCTTCAAATCTTGGTTTTTATCCAAATAAATTTCAAAGGGCCAATCTTTTCCATTAACGAGTGTTTTAACACTCGCAGAGGAGCGCGCGCCATCAATAGAAATAGAGATTAATTTAACGCCACAGTCATCTTGCCACTCATCATATTCGTCTTGAAGGGCATCTAATTCTTGTAAACAAGGCTTGCACCAAGTTGCCCAAAAACTCAGGATGATCGGTTTTCCGTTGTTTGTGAACTGATCCGCATTTAACAATTCTCAGGAAAGACTTTCTACTTCAATAGCAGGGAGTTTTTTTGCGCAAAACCAACAATGAAAAGAAAAGAAAAGAATAAAAGTGATACTGTTTTCATAGGAATATAGGCTCATTTTATTTTACCATAAAATCATTCTTTACGGCTATCGAAACAAAGATAGTTATACTTATTCAGGGTGTTGACTCTGTTTTAGGAATAAAACAAAGATTTTGCATTTTTATAGATCAAAACGACGATTTAGAAACTCAAAGGAATACTTATTTGAATGCCTGTTTGAATATCTGGAGCATTGTTTACTTTGATGTCTTCGCTCGCATAAAGTGATAGTGAATAGTAGGCTGTGGCGTATGAGAAAACTAGATTCCAAACGGTATTACTAACGTAAAGATGCGAAATAGCATAATGCCAATGCGATGAAATACGTTCGCCTGCCAGCACAATTCCTACTAGATCATTCGGGTTTTGATACGGACTTTGATGTCGGTAGTTTAGTGCAATTTTCCA
>JAFGAK010000024.1 GCA_016933745.1 Bacteroidales bacterium | reverse complement strand
GGACTAAAATCAGTGATTGGGTTTTTAGATAAATCCAAATCCTGAAGAAAAACCAGTTCGCTGAGGGCTGCAACATTACTTATTTTGGTATCGATCACTTTGAGTGTTCTCAAATGCAAGAGCATTTTTATTGGATTTAGATCGTCAATCAATCGATTGTCTTTTATTTCTAACGATTTTATTTTGATTAATGCATGCAAATCCTCGCTTTGCGGCTCTTGAGTCCAATGCATTCGGTTAGAAAAAATTGATTTCCATTCAGGCGATAGATTCGTCCACCAATCGCTTAGTTCCGATGTCATGTAAACAAGTAACAGATCTTCCTTTTTTTCAATAAAATCTAATGCCGCTTGTTCCGAAATAGAGGTATGATCTGCATTCAAATAAAGAAGATTTCGAAGCGGATAAAGAGCGTCTATATTAGCAACTTTGGTATTTTCAATCGAAAGTCGTTTGAGATTAATCAATCCGCTTAGCGGATACAAATCAGAAACCAAACAGTTTGAAATGTTTAATTCTTCGATCAAATTCAGATTTTCGAGCGCATACAAATGCTGAATATCCGTATTCGAGATGTTTAAAAAGCGCATTTCTCTTGCTTCTGCAATTCCATCGAGTGAAGTTATTTTTGTACCGGAAGCATTCAGGCTTTGGAGGTATTTCAATTTCTCTAACGGTAAAAGACTTTTGATGGTTTCGTAGCCGGAAATGTTAATTTCTTTAATAGTCGTAATTTGATGCAATTGTTCTTTGCTTGGTACGTCGCCCAATTCAACAATATCTGAGAAAACGGAGCGCCAAATAGAAGGCAGTTCATCCCACCATAACTGAAGCTGTTTACTTTCATAAACGACTAAAATTTGAGGGTGAAGTTTCATAAAATCAATTGCTTTTTGTCGGCCGAGCAAACTATTATCGCAATAGATTTTCCTCAATGCTTTGATGTTTTGCAATCCTTCTAAACTGGTAATTTCTGCATTTTCGCAATACAGTGTTTCTAGATTCTCAAGTTTAGAGAGTGGTTCTAAATTATTGATTGCCGTATTGTTACAGTACAATACTTTTAGTTTGCTGAGATTTTTTAGTGCGTCGAGCGATTGGATTTGTTCATTATCACTCAAATCGAGGTAATTTAAGGAAGTTAGGGTTTGCAATGGTTCTAAATCCATGACCATTGTATTGCGCATTTTTAAATCTTCTAAAAGCGTCATTTCCGAACACGATGACAAATCTTCTACTTGAGTATTTGAAATATCGAGGATTTTCAAATTCACCAAGTTGCTAATATCTTTTAACGAAGAAATTGCTGTATTCGAAATATTTAAAACCCTTAACTCCATCGAATAAACCAAGGCATCCACTTTGTTAATAAAGGTTCCGGAGCAATTTAGATTATGCAATTTGGTAAGATTTCTTACTGGATAAATATCTTCAATGGATGTGTTAGAAACATCGAGAGTTCGCAAATTACTTAATTTGCTAAGGGGTTCTAGATTGATAATATCCTGGTTTCCATTAATATCCAATTCCGTTAACTCAATAATTCCGTTCAGAGCTTTAAAAGCAGTTTCTTTTTGAAGAAGTGTATCGTTCAACCAAATGGTATCGTACTGCTTGACATACATTACCTCGTAGGGTTGATTGCCTGAAAACACAAGGAGACTGTCTTCTTCCATCGTTTGATCTTGAAGCTCTTTGGATTCGAGTAGAAAATACGTTGGACTAAATTCTAAAATAGAAGAGAAGTTGATGCTGTCAAAAACAGTGGTTTTCTGTCCAAGAATATTTTTCCAAGCATCTGGTAACAAATTCCACCAACGGATATTTTCTTCATTTTCGTTCAGTTTGGTGGTGTAGATGCTGGCAATTTTTAATTCTCTACGGTCGCTATCCAATTCTATTTCGATGAATCGTTGTTGATCATTCTGAATACTATCGCCATTGATATCAACTGCCTCTAAGTTTCTTAAAATATTGGTTAGTAAAAATGGTTTTCCATTTTCATTGACTTGCACATCTATGGAAAGAATATTTAAAGTAAAATGAGCCACACGAAAGAAAAAGTCCACATCTTTCAGATAAGCTTGAACATCTTTGTTGGTTACTGTTTCCCGACTGGCATCTAAATCATCTTCAATTTGCACTTTGGCATTGCGGAACATTTTCAAGAATGATTCGCTAATTATAACGTCTTTTTCTTTGGCAGTTAGGTCGTTATCGCCAATGGCATTTAGCGTAAACTCAAGATAAGCAATGAGTTGTTGCCCTTCCTTTTTAAAGTCGGCTATCTCTTCACGGCTAAGCTCTTGAGCAAAACCATTGAAAGTAATAAGTGCTAAAAGAAGTACAAATAACCGTTTCATCTTAATTGTGATAAATGTATTTTAATAGTATTGATTTTTCTTCGGGACTGATTTTTGTTAGTTTTGAAATTAACCACCCGCTATTGTAATCGGCTCTCACAAATTGTTCTACTTCGAAATACCAACCCGGAATCTGAAAAAAATGAAATTTAAGATCTTCGACATATTTGAATTTGAAATAACCTTTTTTAAATTCATACAAAAACAAGGTTAGAAAATCGGGTTGAAAAGTTTTAATGGTATAATTATCGATGTATTTCTGATCGTTAAAAACACGAATGAGATTCATAAAATCAATCTCATGACTCATTGGATGTAAGAACTTGCTATCATCGCTTTTTTTTTCGACTAATACTTCGGCAAATGGTTCGAAATACACATTGGTAATCACCCATTTATAACCCATATTTTCTTGTTCCAATTC
>JAFGAK010000287.1 GCA_016933745.1 Bacteroidales bacterium | reverse complement strand
TAATTGCCTCCCTGAGTTTTATATTTCAATTTTTTCAAATGTCTATTTTCAAATAATGATTAGCTTTGCAGCAAATTCATTTTCCAATAAAAAGCAAATACTATACCACAATTTAATATGGCTAAAAAATTTTCAACAAGACAAGAAGACTATTCACAATGGTATAATGATATTGTTAAACATGCTGAGCTAGCAGAAAACTCCTCTGTGCGTGGTAGCATGGTCATAAAACCCTATGGATATGCACTTTGGGAGAATATGCAAAAAGAATTAGATCGAATGTTTAAAGAAACCGGACATGAAAATGCTTATTTTCCGCTCTTTATTCCTAAATCTTTTTTTTCAAAAGAAGCTAGCCATGTAGAAGGTTTTGCCAAAGAATGTGCAGTTGTTACTCATTATCGTTTAAAAAATGATGAAAATGGTGGTGGAATTGTGGTTGATCCGGATGCCAAACTGGATGAAGAGTTAATTGTTCGTCCTACTTCCGAAACCATTATTTGGGATACGTATAAGCGTTGGGTACAATCGTATCGCGATTTACCCATTTTAATCAATCAATGGGCCAATGTGGTTCGTTGGGAAATGCGCACCCGTTTATTTTTAAGAACGGCTGAATTTTTATGGCAAGAAGGACATACTGCACATGCAACCGAGAGAGAAGCTATCGCGGAAGCGCAACAAATGTTGGAAGTATATGCTGATTTTGCTGAGAACTTTATGGCGATTCCGGTTTTAAAAGGAACCAAATCGCCGAACGAACGTTTTGCCGGCGCATTAGATACCTATTGTATCGAAGCCATGATGCAGGATGGAAAAGCATTACAAGCAGGGACTTCACACTTTTTAGGGCAAAATTTTGCCAAAGCTTTTGATGTAAAATATTTGAGCAAAGAGAATACTTTGGAATATGTTTGGGCAACAAGTTGGGGCGTTTCTACACGATTGATTGGCGCCATCATCATGGGACATAGTGATGATCAAGGTTTGGTGCTCCCTCCAAAATTAGCTCCAATACAAGTTGTTATTGTTCCTATTTATCGGAATGAAGAACAACTTGAGCAGATTAGCGAAAAAGTGCAGGAGATAATGAAACGTCTGCGTGCTAAGGGAATTAGAGTGAAATACGATAATCGTGATACGCAAAAACCCGGATTTAAATTTGCTGAATACGAGTACAAAGGTGTTCCTGTACGATTTGGTATTGGACCACGTGATTTGGAAAATGAAACCATCGAAGTTGCTCGTCGTGATTTACTTACAAAAGAAATGATGCCAATGGAAGCGATTGAAGATAAAAT
>JAFGAK010000286.1 GCA_016933745.1 Bacteroidales bacterium | reverse complement strand
GAATAATTATCAGGAATATTACGTCCTGAGAAGTCGTAACGAGCTTCTGTAAAATAGGTTGTTTCTTGCCAATATTGAACCAATAAGCGAGTTGTGTTATTGTTTACGCTCATACTATTGATAATATTAACAAGTGCAACCTCACCGTTTGAGAACAGCGTGTTCACCGGAACATCTGTAGCTGCTTTTGGGTTGATGTTGTCAGGAAGCTTTGTGCATGAAAAAGTTGCAAAAGCGACAACCACCACCATAACAGAAAATATATATTTCATTGTTTTCATAGTCTATTTTTTAAGGTTGTGAATTAAATACCAAGTTTCAAATTAAATCCGATACTTCTGGTTGTTGGGTAAGCACCACTTTCAATACCTTGTGCATTACCGGAACCTAGAGACATTTCAGGATCAAAATGCTCAGTATTTTTAAACAGGATAGCCAAATTACGTCCAACAATAGAGAAAGTAACATTGCTGAAAGGGGTTTTTGCAACTAAACTCTTGTTTAAAGTGTAACCAACTGAAAGTTCTCGGAATTTAATATAAGAAGCATCGAATACGTAACGTGCTGTTGGACTATTGCTATAGTACCAAGCGCGTCCCCAACGCCAAGCTCCAATAAGGATGTCGTTTGGAGTACCATCTTCTTTAACACCTGGTAATACATAACCTCCAGATAGAGGAGAAGCATTTGCTAAAGTAACACCACCGTAGGAACCCAAATCGTTTCCATTAGCATCTAAAACAGGGTCACGCATTGGGTTACCTAATTGGTTGGTTCCAGCTGTTTCGGCATAAACTCCGGTTGCTTGTCCATATTTAGTATTTACAGAGTAGATATCTCCACCTTTTTGTCCATCAAATAATACATTCAAAGAGAATCCTTTGTAAGACATTCTTGAAGATAAACCGGCATTCCAGTCAGGTTGAATATTTCCAATAATTGCATCTGGCTTGTCGCCCATCATGTAGAAACCACTTGCATTTACAGTAGGCTCACCATTGGTGTATACAAAATCAATACCGCGAATAACACCATAAGGCTCACCCACTTTTGCATTGATAGAAACGTCCCAAGCTGACATAATCAACATATTATCAACGCTTTCTCCAGATTCAGACTCATAAAGTCTAATTACTTTATTGTTATTTTTGTACCAGTTTACACTAAGATCCCAGTTAAAATCAGCTGTTTTCATCACATTAGCTGTTAATGAAAGCTCAAGACCTTTATTTTCAATTTCTCCAGAGTTCATCCAAATACTTGAATAACCAGAAAGTGGAGAAACCGTTACAGGCATTAACTGATCGATAGAGCGGTTGTTATAATAAGCCACGTCTGCACGTAAACGATTGTCGAATAAATTAGCTTCTAAACCAATCTCAAAAGATTTGGTACGCTCAGGACGCAAATTTGGATTTAACATGGTGCTGCTAACTGAAAATAAAGCATCATTTCCCCAGTTAGTTCCTTTTGCATAGGTTGAGAATAAACTGTAAACAGGAGCATCGTTACCTACTTCAGCGTAGTTAGCTCTTAATTTCAAGAAAGAAAGAGCAGGTAAATCTTTGAACATATCTAATTCGGTAAGAAGTAAGCTTGTAGAAGCCGAATAATAATTGAATCCGTTATTACCTTCAGGTAAAGTAGAAGAAACATCATAACGGTCAGTTACATCAACATACCAGAAATCGTTGTAACCAAAAGACACACTAGCGTAAGCTGAGTTAGTTCCCCAATTTTGTAATGCTTCTGAAACACTTACAGGAGATACTGAGTTACTTATTGCCCATAAATCTGGAACAACTAAACCACCAACAGTACTTCCAAAAACAGATTCAATAGTATTTCGACGAACATTTGTTCCAACTATACCAGTTACAGAAATATTATCAAAACGCTTGTTGAAATTCAACATGAAATCGTAGTTCAATTCTTGAGACTGACGAGTATAGCTACTGAATTTAGATTGATCAACAGATCCGATTGCAATACGTTCGTTTTGAACTTCTGTATAAGAATCAATAGACACTTTTGCTTTTGCGCTTACCCAATCGTTAAATTTATAACCCAAAGCAGAATATCCAAAAATACGATTACGGTGATCATCATTGTAGTTTTTATAACGTACCCAATATGGGTTGTCGAAATAAATTGGGTGTAAATCATCATAGTATGCAGAGTTCCAAGATAATTGCGAACCATCTTCACGTAGGTAAAGTTCTTCTAATTTTTGGAAGTCAACGTTTACTTGAAACCACTGACCAAAAGATTGCATAACGTTGCCACCATCGTAACCAGTACCATAACGACCAACTGCTTTTTGATTGGTATAAGTGAAATTTGCATCAACAGTTAATTTGTCGGTTAAGTTGCGACTACCACTGAAGTTTAAAGTATTTTTCTTGATCGAGGAGTTAGGTAAAATACCGGTTTCATCATCATTTGTATAGGATAAACGGAAAGTTCCTTTTTCGTCTCCACCTTCAAAAGTTACGTTGTTCGTATAACGAACACCTGTACTAAAGAAACGGTTGAAACGGTTTTCAGGATCTGGAGCTACCCAAGGAGTAGCAACGCCAAAATTTGGCTTGTTTGGATCTAAAGCATCCCACTGAACAACCATAATATTAGGATCGAATTTTTGACCCCAAGAAGCATCTTCAGAAGTTGGTGTAATAAGATCTTTTTGCCCATCACCATTGATGTCCGCCCAAAAGAAATAATAATCACCTACACCAGCAACACCTTCGTTATCATAAAAAGGACCATAACCTCCTCCGTACTCATATTGTTGTTTAGGTAAAGATGCAGGATCAGCAGAATTAAAAGTAACGCCTGAATTGATAGTGATACCGATTCCATCTCTTTTCGTTCCTTTTTTAGTTGTAATCTCGATAACACCGTTTGCAGCACGAGAACCGTAAAGTGCAGTTGCGGCGGCACCTTTTAATACAGATACAGATGCGATATCATCGGGATTAATATCACTTGCAGCATTACCGTAGTCATATCCACCCCAACCATCTTGGTTAGTACTTGTATTTGTATTACTGATAGGCACACCATCAACAACAAATAAAGCTTGGTTGTTTTGAGTAATAGATGCATTTCCACGAATTACGATGTTAGCAGAACCACCCATTGTATTAGGTTGGATAATTTTAACACCGGAAGCTTTACCAGATAAACCAGCAACTGGGTTGGAAGCACGAACTTCTCCCAAAGCTTCTTCGCCTAGGTTTTCTACAGCATAACCCAATGATTTCTTTTCGCGAGAAATACCAAGTGCTGTAACTACGAATTCATCCAAATCAAGAGCAGATGCTTTCATAACAACAGTTATTACAGTTTGACCTGTGAATGCAATGGTTTGTGTTTGCATACCAACAAAGGAAAACACAAGTGCTGTTGCATCTGCAGGAACTGACAGATTAAATTTACCATCCATATCAGTTGTAGTTCCAAGGCTAGTGCCTTCTACCACAACAGATACTCCAGGAAGAGTACCTCCGTCTTCAGAACTTGTAACAGTACCTGTAACAGAAGTTTGTGCAAACACACCTTGAAGGCCAACAAAGGCAAGCAAAGTGAGCATTAGAATAAATTTTCTCATAACTTCTAATAAATTAATTAATAGATGATTTATAAATTTTGGTTTTAGGGTGTTTACCACCACATGTTAATTCAGTCGGAACACAATTTCCAACTAAATGCGGGCGCAATTTAATTAGTTTTTTTTAAACCACAACACAAATTTTATGTTTTTTTTAACATTTATTCACATTTTGACTTTTTGTAAGCACCTTATTTTCAATATATAGAGTTACTAGAGACCCTTGATACCGGATCATATGCAAACATAATATCTAGATAAAACTTAGCCTAAACCTTCCGTTTTAGTCTTGAACAGGTTTCGCTTTTCGCCCGATCTTAAGATGACCGAAATAAGGAATATTTATTAAAAGAGCTGTGTCTAAAATGATTAATAACACTACATTCAACCAGTCAACCGGTTTGATAAATAGGATTAATAAAAACAGCGCAAAAGTAAGAGACAAGAATAAAAACAGACCGATTCTATTCGAGAACCACATCAATATAACAGAAATTAAAAAGAGAAGTGATAAGAACAACAAACCGCTGTATATTAACCCAAAGGACCAAATTTCAAAAACAGCTTTCATATAGGTCTCTAAGCCTACTTTTGTTTCCTTGTAATAAAAACCAGCATAAACCAAAACCAAAAGAAACGAAA
This sequence comes from Bacteroidales bacterium, assembly GCA_016933745.1. Classification (GTDB taxonomy): domain Bacteria; phylum Bacteroidota; class Bacteroidia; order Bacteroidales; family UBA12170; genus UBA12170. Next base: position 8,832 of record JAFGAK010000286.1, on the reverse strand, counting down.
TCGACGAGATACTCAGAACAAGTAAAGTACTCGTTAAAATAAATGGCCTAGTATCTGAGGAGTTATTTTTCATTTCCAATCATTTTTAAACCTCGAGCATACAATAAAACAAAAAGAGCAGTTAATAATAATCCGGGAACAACGGATAACCGTGTGCTTACAAATAGTAAAGGCAATATTAGAATGATCAATTGTGAAATAGTGTAATAGTGCAAGCCCTGTTTTTGCATATTCCACATTTTGTAAACACCAAAAAGAGAGCCGGCATATGCAAGCGTGCCTAACACAAAAAACGATCGTCCGGCAGTAACAACAAAATCGTTTACCAACTGAAATGTTTCTAGGTAACTTTTAGGTAAGTCCATCTCCAAACTATTCTGCATGGCAAGAACAACCGCATTATAAGTAAGGCTAGTTATTAGATAGGAAAAGAAACTCCAACCAGACCCAATAAAGCTAATGATTGCAAGGGTGGTAATAAGCTGAGGCCTTTCGATCGGATTTTCTTGGTTTTGTATTTGTTCATTCATAGGTCCATTCTAAATAAAATGTAAAACTAATCTTTTGTAGGTGCATTATTTAAGTACAATGCAAATTTACTAAAATATAAAATTTGATTACTTTTGCGCACCTAAATTCGAATGATAAATGGATCATGAGTTAAATACCCTTGAACAATTGCAAAATGCCGTTGCAAATGATGCCGGATTAATTGCGTATTTCTATTCAGATAATTGCGCTCCATGTATTAGTTTGCGCCCAAAAGTAAAAGAACTTCTTGCTTCTGAATTTCCACTAATGAATCTGTACTTTATCAATTCAGAAAAATTCCCTGCAATTTCAGCTGAGTTTGGGGTTTTTTCCAATCCAACTCTTTTGGTTTATTTTGATCGGAAAGAATATTTCAGAAAAAGCAAATACATTTCTATTCCAGAATTATCTCAAGGAATTGAGCGTTTGTACACGATGATGTTTGAATAGTCAGAGAGTGATACGATGACTCGGAGTCATCGTATCACATAGAATCGGCTTCAAGTCATTGTATTATTTAGACAATATCACTTGCTTTATAATAGCAGGAAAATACTCATACTCCAAGGCATGAACTTTTTCGGCTATCTTATTCGGATTTTCCCGAGCTTCAATATCAACCGATTTTTGAAAAATAATGCTTCCTTCATCGTAAGCTTGGTTAACAAAATGCACCGTAATACCAGTTTTTAATTCACCCGATTCTGAAACTGCTCGATGAACAAAATCACCGTACATTCCTTTTCCTCCAAATTTAGGTAGTAATGCCGGATGAATATTGATAATTTGATCTAGATAAGCCTCAATTAAATTAGCAGGAATCAAAACTAAAAAACCAGCCAAAACAATGAAATCGATCGAATGACTTTTCATCTCTTCCAGGATTCGATTTCCTTGTCGAAACTCCTTATTATCCATAAATAAACTTGGCACGCCTAATTTTTTTGCTCTTTCTAAAACAAAAGCTTCCTTCTTATTAGAAACGATATATGCTATTTGAATATGTTTCGATTCTTTAAAATAATGAAAGATGTTTTCTGCATTGCTTCCATTCCCAGAAGCAAAAATTGCCACCCGAATCAAACCTCTACTTTCCATGGTCTCCGAATTGTTTCGGCAAAAATAACCTTTTAACACGACGAAATTCGGTGTTTTTTTAATTTTTGAGTAGTAGCCAAATCACGAAAAATCAGTCATTTTCATGTGTTTTTAGGTATTTATCGAATTTATTAGTCGAATATTCGAAACCTTTATTTTACTGATTATCTGACTTTTAAATAGCCATTTTGGATTAATTAACTCTTTTTTTTTGTTTTGTATTGGGTAAATATTTTTCTTTGCACCTTGTTAAATAAAAAAGGAGAAAAACATGTCTGACAAAAAAGCTAAGGTTATTGACATTATTGTTGATAAATTAGGGGTAGACCCAAGTGAAGTAACACCTGAAGCAAGTTTCACTAACGATTTAGGTGCTGATTCATTAGATACAGTTGAATTGATCATGGAATTCGAAAAAGAATTCAATATGAGTATTCCTGACGATCAAGCAGAAAATATTCAAACTGTAGGAGAAGCTATCGCTTATATCGAAGAACACGCTCAATAAAAATTTCATTCTATGGAATTACGACGAGTAGTTGTTACTGGTCTTGGTGCCGTAACTCCATTAGGCAATACTGTACCGGAAGTCTGGAAAGGCTTGCTTAATGGAGTTTCAGGTGCTGACATGATTACTAGATTTGACACCACCAAGTTTAAAACCAAATTTGCCTGCGAAGTAAAAGGCTTTGACCCTCTTAATTTTTTCGATCGAAAAGAAGCACGTAAATACGATTTATATGCTCAATATGGTTTGGTAGCTGCTCAAGAAGCAGTTGTTGATGCCGGTTTAGATGCAGAAGGAATTGATGGAGATCGAATTGGTGTAATTTGGGCAGCCGGAATTGGCGGTATCGATACCTTCCTAAAAGAAGTAGGCGATTTTGCCAGAGGCGATGGTACTCCACGCTTCAATCCTTTTTTTATTCCTAAAATGATTGCAGATATTACAGCCGGACACATTTCTATCAGAAATATGTTTCGTGGCCCTAATTTTGCAACTGTTTCTGCATGTGCTTCCTCAGCTAACGCGATGGTTGACGCCTTTAATTACATCCGCCTAGGTCATGCCAATGCTTTTGTAGTTGGTGGTTCCGAAGCAGCTATTAACGAAGCCGGCGTTGGAGGTTTCAATGCAATGCATGCCATTTCTACCCGAAACGACGATCCAAAAACAGGCTCTCGCCCTTTTGATGCAGACAGAGATGGTTTTGTGATGGGCGAAGGTGGAGCAGGTATTATTTTTGAAGAATTAGAACACGCTCTAGCGCGTGGAGCTAAAATATATGCTGAAGTGGCTGGAGGAGGCCTTTCGGCCGATGCTTATCACATGACTTCACCCCATCCCGAAGGTTATGGTGCCATGTTAGCAATGCAAGCAGCACTTAGAGATGCTGGTATGCAGAAAGAAGACATCGATCATTTGAATACGCATGGAACATCCACTCCATTGGGCGATATTGCTGAACCATTAGCAATTAAAAACCTTTTTGGAGAACATGCTTATAATATTTCGATTAACAGCACCAAATCAATGACCGGGCACCTTTTAGGCGCTGCCGGAGCTGTGGAAGGCGTTGCTACCGTCTTAGCGGTTCAAAACGACATCGTGCCACCAACAATCAATCACTTTAACTTAGATCCGAACATCGACCCGAAACTCGATTTCACTTTCGGACAAGCTAAAAAAAGAGTTGTTAATGCTGCATTATCTAACACTTTTGGATTTGGTGGTCACAATGCATCAATTATCTTTAAAAAATTTAAAGCCTAATTGATTCAACATTACTTATTATCGGTTAAAGCTTATTTCTCATCTGAAAGAGCATTTTACCAATCCATAAAAAATATTTTCGGGTTCTACCCCGAAAATATTTTTTTATATAAACTGGCTTTTCGCCATCGCTCTGCGGCAATAAAAAAATACAACGGATTAAAACTGAACAACGAGCGTCTAGAATATTTAGGCGACGCCATTCTCGGAGCTATTGTTGCTGAATATCTTTTCAAAAAATTCCCACTCGAAGACGAAGGTTTTCTCACGGGTATGCGATCCAAAATAGTGAATCGAATTGCACTGAATAAGCTTTCGCAAAAATTAGGCCTTGATGCACTTATAACGGCGGATACAGACACCAACAAACAATTTAAATCCATCAATGGAGACGCTTTTGAAGCATTTGTAGGCGCACTTTATCTTGATAAAGGTCATCGCTTTACAAAAAAAATACTGATCGAAAGAATCATCATGGTGCATTTTAATTTAGAGGAACTGCAATTTTCGGAAATCAATCATAAAAGTGCCTTGCTAGAATATTGCCAAAAAGAAAAACTCGATTTAGAATTTAAAGTAATTAATGAGCTAGGCACCGGCTATAAGAAACAATTTGAAATTCAAGTACTGGTGGATGGAGTGGCCAAAGACTCCGCCATAGATTTCTCAATCAAAGGTGCCGAAAAGCTGGCTGCCGAAAAAGTGTATCATCAACTTGTTTCAGAAACTTCAAGCGCCAACAATCAAGCTTAAACAAAATACATAAGCCTTTCTATTTGAAATTCGCCCAAGCTGTTAAATAAATGATAAGCTCTATTGTTTTTTAATAAACATTACATGGAGTTTTATATATTTGTTCGCTAATCAAGCTTTATCATTATGCGAAAATTAATCGAATTTGTGCTTTCCTCTAAATTTGCCGGAATCTTATTACTACTGATTGCCTTTGCGGCAGGCTATGCAACTTTTATTGAAAATGATTTTGGTGCAACTACAGCGAAAGCTGTTGTTTACAACGCGAGATGGTTTGAGATAATCATTCTGTTAACTTTTATAAATATTGCTTGGAATACCTATAAAATAAAGCCCCTGAAAACAAAACGATATACCGTTTTTGCCTTTCACCTTTCTTTTCTATTCATCATTTTGGGTGCAGGAATTACTCGTTATATTGGCTACGAAGGACAAATGAGCATCCGCGAAGGCAGCACTTCCAACCAAGTTATCTCGGATCAAACTTATTTGCAAATCGATCTGAATGATGGAGCAAAAAATTATCACAGCGAGAAAAGCGTACTTTACTCTCCGCTGACCAAAACTTCTACTCGTTTAAAATTAAAAACAGATCAAGGTAATTATACTTTAAAAGCATTTGAATTTGTTGTTAATGCTCAAGAATTTATTGTGGAATCGGCGCAAGGACCGAGTTTACTGAATCTGAGCGGCACCATACAAGGCAGATTTACTCGCTTTTCGATGTATGAAGGTGAAGTGAAAACACTGGATAAGTATGCCGTAAATTTTCAAGCTAACAAAACGGATGTGGAATCTTTCCGTATTACGCAAAAAAATGAGATTCTTTATATACAACTTCCAACAGATGGCAACTTAGTGAGCATGACTTCGTCAGAAAGCATTCCTCTTATAAAAGACTCTTTGTACCTGTTCGAAGAAAAGAAAGTTTATCAAGCCGGTGACGAAAGCATCATGCTTCGTAAATACTACAAACATGCACAATTGAGTGTAGAATCAAACACATCGGAGAATGGAAACGGCTTAAATGCGGTAAAATTTACACTTGAAAACGAGCATGGCGAACAAGTTGAAAGCTACGCAATGGGAATCAAAGGTTATGCCGCACCTGCTCAAAAAGTCACTTTAAACGGAAAACAATTTGAAATAAAATATGGATCAAAAACCATCGAACTTCCTTTCAGTCTTGCTTTAAAGGATTTTCAACTAGAACGTTACCCTGCTTCAAACAGTCCGGCTTCCTACGCTAGCGAAGTAGTGTTGATCGATCCAAGAGTTGATCTTAAAAAAGATTTTCGTATTTTCATGAATAATGTTCTCGATTACGAAGGATTCCGTTTCTTTCAATCATCCTACGATACAGATGAACGAGGAACAGTACTCTCTGTGAATCATGATTGGTGGGGAATGATTGTAACTTATTTTGGATACGGATTGATGTTTTTAACCATGTTTTTAGCCATTTTTGAAAAATCAACTCGCTTTCAATACCTCATTCAAAAAAGAAGTGTTGCTTCTTTCCTTGTTGCATTTTTAATGGTTCCGGCATTGCTTTCCGGTAAATCTGCTCAAGCACAAAGCAGCATCGATAAATTAGAAAAAATCCCGACTGAACATCTCCAAAAATTCAGCACACTCATTACTCAAGGCCATAGTGGAAGATTCAAACCGCTAAACTCCGTAACTAGCGAAACGTTTAGGAAATACAGTCGCCAAAACGAATACAAAGGATTGAACAGCGACCAAGTATTTATTGGTTTAATGACGAATCCTGATTTTTGGATGCGGCAGGATTTGATAAAAGTTTCGAATGCAGAACTAAAAGACTTGATTGGAAATCAAAATTCCAGAGCGGCGTTCAACGACTTTTTTAATCAAAGCGCTACCTCTTCTTACAAACTGAGCAAATACATCGATGAATCCTACCGGAAAAACCCGGCACAAAGAAGCACTTTTGACAAAGATTTAATTACCGTTGATGAACGAGTGAATGTTTTTTATATGGTTTCAACCGGACGCTTTTTAACTATTTTCCCCGTTCCTGGTAAACCCGACGAACCATGGAAAAATCCAACTGATAAACTGATCGGATTTCCCTCGCAAGACTCTGCTTTTGTTAAAAGTATTGTTGGTTTGTACCTCGATGCTTTGAACAAAGCAATGATTACCGACCAATGGAAAGAAGCCGACTATTTTTTAGATGCAATCATCACCTATCAAAACAAATACGCTTCACCAAAAATCATCGACACTCAACGCTTTGGGCTAGAAGTGGCTTATAATAAAATCGATATTTTTAAACAGTTGGCTTTTGTAAACGGATTACTTGGATTCATTCTTTTAGTCTTGCTATTTATCCGAATTCTTTGGCCAAACCGTCGTTTCAAATGGAGTATACTTATTTTAGTTTCGGCTTTATTCCTGGCTTTTATTGCGCATACTGCCGGATTAGCACTTCGTTGGTATATTTCGGGACATGCTCCATGGAGTAATGGCTACGAATCGATGATTTTTATTGGTTGGGCCACCATGTTAGCGGGATTTAGTTTCTACAAACGTGCGCCTATTGCTTTAGGTGCTACCGCAATACTTACTTTCTTAATTCTATACGTCGCTCACCTGAGTTGGATGAATCCGGAAATTACCAATTTAGTTCCTGTTTTAAAATCGTATTGGTTAACAATTCACGTGGCAGTGATTACAGCTAGTTACGGATTTTTAGCTTTGGGTGGATTTTTAGGAATTCTGAATCTAATTTTCATGATTTTGCAAAATCCAAAAAACACTCAGCGCATTCAACTTAAAATCAAAGAATTGAGTCGAATTAACGAAGCAACCCTAATTGCAGGATTATACTTACTCTCCATTGGAACTTTCCTTGGTGGTATTTGGGCCAATGAATCGTGGGGAAGATATTGGGGTTGGGATCCAAAAGAAACATGGGCTTTCGTAACAATTCTACTATACGCCTTTGTTGTTCATATGCGCATGATTCCGGGATTACGTGGTGTATTTGCTTTAAATGTTGGAAGCATCTTTGCTTATTTCTCTGTGCTAATGACTTATTTTGGTGTGAATTATTATTTATCCGGTTTACACTCCTATGCACAAGGCGATCCAATGCCAATACCTAATGGAGTATATTATTCGGTTGCTTTCTTTGTTTCTCTGTCAATTTTAGCTTATTTCGCAAATAAGAAATACGAAGTTAAAATAAACTAAAATGGAAGGAGCCATGAGGAATAATCTCACAAAGAAGGAGGATTATTGGTGGCTAGTTCCATCTGGCAACTAAAAAACAAATTATAAACAGATGAAAAGTATTAACCCAAGCAATGGGGTTTTGCTTCAAGAGTTTGTAGAGCATAACAATGTTGAAGCAGAACAAATTATAAATGCAGTAGAAAGCGATTGGCAAAACTGGAAAGAAAGTTCTTTTGAACAGCGAAAGTCTCTCATGCTTAATGCAGCCCAAGTTCTTCGTTCAGAAAAGCTTAAATTGGCTCGAATGATTAGTCTGGAAATGGGAAAGCCTATTTCGGAAGCGCTAGCAGAAGTAGAAAAATCAGCTTGGGTTTGCGACTATTACGCCAACGAAGCATCCAAAATCTTAGCGGATGAACTGATTGTTTCTGATGCGTCTAAAAGCTTTGTAAGCTTCCATCCTATCGGAATTGTTTTGGCTGTGATGCCTTGGAATTTTCCTTATTGGCAAGTGTTTCGTTTCGCTGCTCCGGCTTTAATGGCCGGCAATGCAGCCGTTTTAAAACATGCGAGCAATGTTCAAGGATGCGCTTTTGCTATTGAAAAGGTGTTTCAAAAAGCGGGTTTTCCGTCCAATTTATTTCGCAACCTAAGCATTAAAAATACGCAAGTAGAAGCCATTATTCAAAATCCCAAAATAAAAGCAACTACCTTAACAGGAAGCGAATATGCGGGGAGTAAAGTAGCAATGACTTCAGGTAAAGAAATTAAAAAATCGGTCTTGGAATTAGGCGGAGCCGATGCGTTTATTGTTTTGGCAGATGCCGATATTCAAAAAGCAGCCAAAGTAGCTGTTCAAGCGCGCATGCTAAACAACGGACAAAGCTGCATTGCCGCCAAGCGATTTATCATTAATAAAAAGATCTTGGATGAATTTTTGATTTATTTGAATCGTGAAATCGATCAACTTAAAATAGGCGATGCTTTAGCGGAAAATACACAAGTTGGGCCTCTGGCTAGAGCCGATCTTCGTGAAGAAATTCACGCGCAAGTAATGCAAACTTTAAAAGAAGGAGCTACTTTAGTTCGAGGAGGAAAAGACATCCCCGGAGCAGGTTATTATTATGAACCAACCATCATTACCAACCTAAAACCCAACATGAAACTCTATTACGAAGAGAGTTTTGGTCCGGTGTTTAGTATTTTCTCTTTCGAATCAGAACAAGAGGCAATACAAATTGCCAACGATTCTGAATTTGGTTTGGGTGGAAGTTTATGGACAAAAGATTTGAAGAAAGGAGAAAGGCTGGCTCGACAAATCGAAAGTGGAGGCATCTTTATCAATGGAATGACCAAGTCTGACCCACGCCTGCCTTTCGGAGGTATTAAAAAATCTGGTTACGGCCGCGAACTTTCCCATTACGGAATTAAGGAGTTTGTGAATATTAAAACCATCTGGATAGCTTAATTTC
>JAFGAK010000285.1 GCA_016933745.1 Bacteroidales bacterium | reverse complement strand
GTGGATTGTTCGGGTTCTGTTTTAAGCAATCCTATCAAAGCATTTGCTATTCCACAAGAACCGGAAGCAGGTGATGTAATCATCAACGAAGTATTATTTAATTCCTGGTTAGATGATGGTGAGTTTGTGGAACTTTACAATAAATCGGATAAAGTAATCGATACGCGACAACTCTTATTTTCTAAACTTTCATTCAACGTTTTAGACACCACCTACTCTTCGGTTCAGCTTTCGCTAGGTCAGCTTTTTCCGGGTGAATATCTGGTCATCACAAAAAACGGAACTTCGCTCGAAGAAGAATATGTTGTTCCGAATCCGGATCGTGTTTACGTTAATGCAGATTTTCCACTCCTCACCAATTCCGAAGGCGATCTCTTACTAAGTAAAACAAACCAAAGAAGTTTTGTAATTGATGCTTTCCATTACAACGAGAACATGCATCATCCACTTTTGACAAGTGTTCGTGGTGTTTCTTTAGAACGTTTATCGCCTAGCGAAACAAGCAACAATCCGAACAATTGGCAATCGGCAGCTTCCAATGTAAACTTCGGAACACCAACTTATCAGAATTCCCAATTTCAAGCTCAGACAATTTCTGAGGATCAGTTTCAAATTTCGCCCGAAGTCTTTTCGCCTGATATAGATGGAAAAGACGATATTTTGCAAATAAATTATCAGTTTGCTCAAGATGGCTACACATTAAATGTTAAAATATTCAATGCATCCGGACAACAAATTCGTTATCTCGTTAAAAACGAATGGATGGGAACCGAAGGTCAATTGTTTTGGGACGGCACCATGGACTCCGGCGAAAAAGCAGCAATGGGTATTTATATCCTTTATTTCGAATATTTTGATTTGGACGGAAAAGTAGAATCGCTTAAAAAAACTTGCGTATTAGGCGGAATGCTTTAAAATGGAGAATCGAAAAAACGAAAATCATCCAATGAAATTGAAACGGTTTTCATTTAAAATTGTTGATTGCATTGCACAAGAGTATTCGATCCTAATCGCTTCCGAAGAGTTTCCGAATTCCTGTCGGATTGGATATACTCCCTTGACTAAATCTTTGGTTTTTTTTGATACGAATCCAATATCGGATTTTATTAAGCAACACGAGCATCAGATTCGGAAAATGCTGCACAACAAGCGCCTCGATACGTTTTTTGTAGGATTCGAACTTCACTTTATTCTATGGGAAAACAAAGAAACCAAACAATTTAGTAACCGATCAAAGATTTTAGTCCTCGATAGGCGGAACACTGTAAGATTGATTCATACCTATCCATCAGAAGAAGAAGTAACCAACGTGTATACTGACGGCTCCTTTTTAGAAAAGAAAGGAAAAGGCGGCTATGTGGTATTGATTAAAAAACCCGGTAAAAATTATCAGTTACACACCTACAATTCAGGGAAAAAAAATTCTTCATTAATCGAACTAGAAGCAGCCATTAAAAGTTTAGAATTACTAAAAGACACCGAAAAAATAAGAATTGTAAGTGACAGTCAATACGTTCGAAAAGGACTTACTGAATGGGTTCCTATTTGGGAATTGAACAATTGGCAGACGGTAAATGGAGAAAAAGCCAAAAACATTGGTTACTGGAAATATTTTGATTCCCTTAGCATTGGGAAATATTTGGAGTTTGAATGGGTAAAAGCCCACGATAATCATTTTGAAAATACACTTTGCGATTTATACGCCAAAATGCAAGCCGGCGCAGATTAAAATTCGCTTGGAAAAAGCAACCGAGCATTCAGTTAAAAGCCTTATTTTTGCAAAAATTTTCGTGCATGATAGATTCACTCAAAGTATACAATTCACTTCGTGGCAAAAAAGAAATTTTTGAACCATTAAATGCGCCTCATGTAGGCATGTATGTTTGTGGGCCAACCGTTTATAGCGAAGTACATTTAGGCAATAGCAGAACTTTTATTTCATTCGATATTATTTTTCGTTACCTAACACATCTCGGTTATAAAGTTCGATATGTTAGAAATATTACCGATGCCGGACATTTAGAAAATGACACGGACGATGGAGAAGATAAAATATCCAAGAAAGCACGACTAGATCAATTAGAACCGATGGAAATTGTGCAAAAATACACGCTCGATTTTCATCATGTTCTTCGTCAGTTTAACAACTTAGCTCCATCGATCGAGCCAACAGCTACAGGTCATATCATCGAACAAATTTCGATGGTTGAAGAAATTTTAGCTAAAAATCTTGCTTACGAAAGCAACGGATCTATCTATTTCGATGTAAATGCTTTTAACCAAGAATTTAACAACGAATACGGACAGCTTTCCGGACGAAATGTAGATGAATTAATTAGCAATACACGCGAACTCGACGGACAATCAGAAAAGCGAAGTCCGGCAGATTTTGCTTTGTGGAAAAAAGCTTCTCCTGAACATATTATGCGCTGGAAATCGCCTTGGGGCGATGGCTTTCCTGGCTGGCACATGGAATGTTCTGTAATGAGTTCGAAATATTTAGGCGAGCAGTTCGATATTCATGGTGGCGGTATGGATTTGAAATTTCCACATCACGAATGTGAAATAGCTCAAAATAAAGCTGCACATGGCAAGAAAGATCCTGTAAAATATTGGTTGCACGCAAATATGCTCACCTTAAACGGTCAGAAAATGAGCAAATCTACCGGAAATACATTGTTGCCTCACGAACTATTTAGCGGAGAAAACGATAAACTGAGCAAGGCTTTCAGCCCGATGGTTGTCCGCTTTTTTATTCTTCAAGCACATTATCGTTCTACGCTTGATTTGAGCGATGCTGCTTTGCTCGCGGCAGAAAAAGGTTATGCCAGATTATTGGCTGCCGCCGAATTAATTTCCAAATTAGTTCCTCAAGAGAAATCAACTGTGAACATCAATCAATGGATTGCTGATTCTTATGCTGCCATGAATGACGATTTTAATACGCCCATTCTTATTGCTAATTTATTTGAAGGCGTTCGAATAATCAATTCCGCAAAAGCAGGAACAGAAACGCTCACTGCCGAAGATCTGGAAAAATTCAAAGTCTCATTCAATCAATTTGTATTTGATGTTCTTGGGTTTAAACAGGAATCCGAACTAAGCAAAACCGATGAATTATTCGAAGGCGTTTTAGCTACCTTGATTGAGCTAAGACAACAAGCCAAAAACAACAAAGATTGGGCTTCCGCCGATTTAATCAGAACCGAGTTAGCGAAATTAAAAATCACCCTAAAAGATACCAAAGAAGGAACCGATTGGGAGCTTGAATAAAACAACAAACCCGATCGCTTGATAATTAAATAGATACGCCTGCTCAATTTAGCGCTGACTGAAAAAAGGTTTATGTATCTTGTAAAAGAAATCATTAAAACAGAAAAAAAAATGGCAGGAATTAACAAAGTAATTTTGATCGGACATTTGGGTCGCGATCCAGAAGTTATGACTTTTGAAAAAGGCTCAAAAAAAGCAAGTTTTTCGTTGGCAACTACAGAAAGCTACCGCGATAAAGAAGGCAATTGGCAGGAACAAACGGAATGGCACAATATTATTGTGTGGGGTTATTTAGCAGAAAAAAGTATCATTAAAGGAGATCAGGTGTATGTAGAAGGCCGTTTGAGATCCAGATCGTATGAAGATTCCAATGGAGTAAAAAAATACGTGACAGAAGTACAAGGAGATCGAATTCTTAAGCTTTCTTCGCCAAATCAAAGTAATACAGGAACACCAACTGCTACCGAAACGGATAAACCAAAATTCAATACGAATGTCGAAAACGAAGCCGACGATTTGCCGTTTTAAGCAATGCTAGGCAAACATTTTGCCAATTTATAGGAAAAGAGGGACATGAAATTTGATGATTATAAAATCTCGGAAGAGCTCAAAGAAAGCATCCGAAAACTAGGCTTTAAACGACCAACTGACATTCAGTTTAAATCGATTCAGCCTATCTTATCCGGCGATGATGTGCTAGCAATAGCGCAAACAGGAACCGGAAAAACAGCTGCTTTTGCTATTCCGATTATTGATATGATTCATCATCGCAAAAAAGAACAAAGGCGCGAAGATGGCATCAGGGCGGTGGTTATGGTTCCTACCAGAGAACTAGCTATTCAAATAACCGAAGTTTTTAATGCGCTAGAAGAAGGAACTTTGGTTCGTACTTTTGGCGTTTTTGGTGGCGTAGAACAAAACCCGCAAATTGCTGAGTTGGAAAAAGGTTTTGATATCATGATAGCAACACCAGGTCGTCTTTTCGATTTGGTAAGCCAAGGATATTTACGCTTGCATCGAATCAATTACTTGGTGCTAGACGAAGCTGACCACATGCTCGATCTTGGATTTATTCATGATATCCGACAATTGATAGCTCATTTGCCTAAAAACCGACAAACACTCTTCTTTTCAGCAACGATTGATAAAGAAATTAAAAAACTTGCTTATTCGTTGGTTTCCAAACCTTTTCGGATTCAAATTTCACCCAAAGATCCTGTTTCTAAAAACGTGAATCACAAAGTAGCTTTTGTAGAAATGGACGACAAACGTTATTTTCTAGAACGTTTAATAAGCGAAAATCCGGAAGCAAAAATTCTTGTTTTTGTAAGAACAAAGGTTCGTGCTGAGCGAGTTGCAAAAGCAATGGAACGAGTTGGAATTGCAGCGAAAACCATACATGGCGACAAAGAGCAAAAAGATCGAACTCAAGTGATGAGTGATTTCAAAGCCGGAAGAATCAAAACGCTTGTTGCAACTGATGTGAGTGCGCGCGGAATTGATGTAGACCAAGTGGAGTTTGTTGTAAATTACGATTTACCGGATCAGGCAGAAAACTATGTACATCGTGTTGGCAGAACCGGAAGAGGAAATCATCGTGGGTTTGCAATTTCCTTTTGTGCTAAAGAAGAATTGCCACTACTTAAAGCCATCGAAACCTATATTGGGAAACCTGTTTATGTGAATGAAATTACCAGAGATGAGTACTTTACAACCAAAGATTTATCCGAAGAAAATCCAGCAGACTGGCAATCTTTAATGAAAAAACCTTTGGAAGTTCACAAAAAAAAGAAACGAAAAAAGAGCTAATCAGTGATATAAAATTGATTTTCTAATTCTTTAACATCCTTTTAGGTATTGTAAGCTAACCGTTTTTGCATTTTTAAAATCCGTCTATTTTCATTTAACTTTACAGGCATGGATAAAAAAAAGAAGTATCAAGCCGAAATGGCTTTTCTTACCTTGGTTGCTATTTTTATTGCTTCGCTGGTTGCGAGTAATTTGATTTTCCAGAAATTCTTTACTTGGACTCCATTTGGCATTTATACGTTTGAACTTTCTGTAGGCATATTACCTTACCCTATCACATTTATTGTGACGGATATTATCTCTGAAATTTACGGTAAAAGAAGAGCGAATCAGGTAGTAGCTATGGGTTTTGTTGCGAGTTTATTCACATTAGCAATAATTATTGTCGCTAATTACGCCCCAGCAACTTCGTGGTCGCCCATTGATAATTCCACTTTTACCAAGGTTTTTGGATTTACATTTATAGCCGTAGGCGCTTCCATGGCGGCTTATCTTAGCGCTCAATTCATCGATGTTCAACTCTTTCATTTTTGGAAAAAATTGACCAATGGCAAGCATTTATGGTTAAGAAACAACGGATCAACATTTGCTTCGCAATTTATCGATACCTTGATGATCTTGCTAATTCTGTGCTATTTTGAAGTGATTGAGTGGAAATACTTCTACGGATTATTAATCAACGGCTTTTTATTTAAGCTTTTGGTTGCTTTGCTCGATACTCCATTCGTTTACTTTTTCGTTTGGCTGTTTCGTAAAAATTTCCATCTAAAAAACGCCAACGATCATTTGGACTTCTAATCAGAAAAAACCAACAAAATCATTTAATAGAAAAATTTCTTACTGAGCCAAAGTAAATCGAAGACTAATACCTCCATTCGTTGTGGAGTTTCGATATTGATTGGCCATGTATGGATTGTTTATTACTTGATCGTAATAAAAACGCATGGTTAAACGCTGACTCATCATATAATCCGCAGAGAAATTAATCGACATTACTTTTTGTCCGGAAGAAACCTGATCGATATTTTGGTCAATCCTTCGAAGAATCGTTCTGTTATCACGAAGTGAAAAATCGGCTTTAAGATTTAAATCGCTGCTCACTTGTTTTTTGCTGTTTCCTCCTCCTACATTCGAAAACTTCAACTTCACTCCTTTTATTCGGTAACCCAAACCTACAATGTATTCCTGACTGATTACTTCCGTCATTTGATTATTGACAAAACTTAACGCCAAATTGCGCGATCTTTTGATTTCAACATTGGCCAACATGCTATTATTCAGCGTTGCATTGATTCTGATTAACGGGCTAAATTGTTCCGAAATGGATAAGAGTGTGATATCGTAACGTGCATTAAAATCATAATTATCATTCAAAGTGGAAGCAAAACCATTGGTTTCTTGGTATTGAATATTAGAAACATAAGAACCAATATTATAGGAAGAACGATAAGCGTGCGAAACTGTAATATTTTTAAACCATTTTTTTAGCCATTCGATATTGGACAAGCCTTTGTAAGTAAATCTCCAATTAGGTAAAGGAATGGATGGGAAATAACCCAACTTAACACTTTGCGCCGATTTTCCGGTATAAGCTGCCACAAATGCTCCATGGATAACATCTTGCGAAGTAGATCCATAACCTATCGGGAATCCTGTGGAATCGTTGTACATTCCATTCCAATTTGGGTTTTGAGATGCCAAGCGTTCGGCTATTTCCATTCGATAATCGCGCATATTGGTATAAGGCTCCGAGTTATTGTCTTTATTAATCTTCTTAAATGCAGTTGAAATAGTTAAAAACGACATACTGAAACTACCCCTTTCCATGGCAGCAAACGACTCAAAACCACCCAAATCGTCTGACCATTTGTAATAATCTTCGGAAGAATTAGCCGAAGTACGTGAAGCGGTTACTTCAATTCGTAAATCCTTTACTGGCTCAAGTGTAGCTCGGATGTTCAGATCTTTGCTCGACTTGTTCATGCTCATTTGATTTTGATCAGGATCTGTAGAAAGCCAACCATTTATTCCGGCTTGATAGCGAATATCTTTTTCCAGACCAAAAACATAGCCTAAACCCGGCGCCATTTTCGTCCAGTTGGTTCCTAGCAAATCAGGTTCCGGAAGAAAACCAGGCATAAAATTACCGCTATTTTCAGAATAAGTAACAGATGCATCTTTCAGCATCATCATTACTTTAAGCGTTTCGTTGAATACTTTTAGTGCTATGTTTTCCTTTTTAGGTTTGGCGTTTGCTTGTGCAGCTGCTCCCGGACCGGAAGCTCTTCTACCGGGAGTCCGTTGCGGACTACTAATTTTTTTGAGATACGGAATTTTATTGTATAAGTTGGTAATCCGAAAGCTACTGTTAAACTGCCAGGAGCTGGAGTTTTCGATACTATTTCCAAATCGCTCCTGAATACTTAAAGGCGAAGCTTTCCAATGATATTCACTTTGGTATCTAGCGGTTGAGTTAATCCAATTAAATAGCGGGATTTTATTGATAGGAATGGTATAGTTTAATCCAGATGTTTGATCAAATTGATTCATTTTTCCGCCGGAATATAAACTATTCAATACAAAGTCGCGGTAATCCATCATGTATTGATCATCGCTCCGATCAATCCTTCCTTCCGGTTCATGAATAAACGCACTCGCTTTGGCCATGTAATCCAATTTCATGCTTCGAGTAAGATCGTATCTCAAGTTGTAGGTTCGATTCCAATCAAAACGTTTACTCCATGTCCAGCGAATAGGAACATCGCCTATACTCTTGTTTCTCAGTTTTTTATCTTCGTATTCACGATTAATATCTGTTCTAAAAGTGAATAGTCGCGGTTTCAGATAGAAATTAAAATCACGAATAATACGCCAACTATTTCCGTTTAAAAACTTCATGCGCTTAAATGGCTCAATAGGTTTTGGGTTGAGATTAACATTGTACCCCAATCCTCCCCGATACGCCTTTTTAAGATGATATTCGATATCGATATTGCGATGGAAAATCTCGGAATACGAATACGAGGCATCAAAGTTTTCAATATCGTAGATATGCGACTTGCTCATATTCGCACCGGATTTATCTTTTCGTACATTGATAAAATTGATGTTTTTTCTCAGTGTTAAATCCTGAGCAACTGATTGAGCAGAATCGCTCTTGGCTTTGGTCGGATAACTTTCTAGGTCTTTTTTGAAATTAATATCCGGATCGAGCGGATTAAATTCCGGATCGAGTTTACTTTCAGAATAATCGAAATGCATTGGAATACGCATTCCCCATTTTTCAGGGAAAAACTTACCAACTTCGATGTTCGTTGCCAAATCGAGGTTGGTAACATCTTCCATTTGCCGGTTAGTGATGCCACTTTCTAGACTTCCAAAACCGGATGTACTTTTCGCACCCGAAATGATTACATTTCCTAAATCAGCCAAATCAATTTTGGCGCGAGCTGTTGCAGCCCATGCAGATTTATTATCAAAATCGCTAACGCGAAGTTCATTAATCCAGATTTCAGCACTTTTAGACAAACCGTCGTCCTCACTACCCAAACCACTTCTTTTTGGATTCCGAACACCAATCATAATGGCTTTTACATCGCTTAAGCTTGGTGATCCTTTAACCGTAATTTTATTCAATCCATCTAATTCAGAATAGAGCGCGCCTGTATTTAGCACATTCGTATTTTCTCTTTCGTTGATATTTCGGTTGAGTTTTACCTCTACCAAGCGTTCCATATCAACATCTAAGCGATTGGTTTCCGGCCAAATAGCTTCTGGATCAGAAGTGCCCCAATCTGTTAACTCCAACGGAATTTCGTATTCGTAATAGTTTTCCGTAAAATCAGACCCTAAGCGAATAAACAAGTTTAAATCGCCATTCTCCAAACGATCTTCTGCCCGAAGTTTTTCGGCATGAACAAACATCTTGAGTTTCTTGTATCGTCTGAAATCAAACTCAACTGTTTTAAAAGTTGCACGTGCATCGCCATCTAATAAATCGGATGTAACAATTTGCATAGCTTGTTCATTACGCCGCTGCAAATTGGTGGTTCCAATATTAATTTCTCGTTCAATACCTGGAGGAATAACATATGGAATTGGATATCGACTTCCGTTTTCTTCGATGTTCACGGCGGCAATATCAAATACTGTATTGCTTTGAATATCATCGGGGATATATTCTCCCGGACTTAATAAATCATATTGATATCTTCGCCAATCGCTTCTAACTAGTTCCAAACTAGCAAAACGCAAGGTGGAAGGTTCCTGAAAACCTTTCATAAACATCCGCATAAAGCGAATGGATTTAAAATCGTTGATTGAGCCAACCACTTTACTTGGACTACGAACAGGTACTTTAAACTGATACCATTTGGTATAAATCGGATCGCCATTTTCTTTCTCTGACGAACCATTTCCTTCCCGAATATCTGTTATAAAATTCTTGCCAATTTCCATATTATCCGGATGCAAATCAATCACATACTGATAATAGCGTTCAGCTTCGCTCAATGTATTATCTCGATTAATATCCTCCACATCAGGCAAGGTGGTTGCCATGGTTGGATAAGTTTCGTTGCTAAGTTCAGAAACAGGACTGTTACCATCCGGGCCATTGTATTTTTTATATCGCTCTAAAATACTACTATACTGAGCATCGCCATCAAAGTCTCCTCCTCTGAAATAATAAAAATTATCTGCTGAAGGATCTTCGTTGGCTTTTCTAAAAGCATTGGAACTTAATCCATAGTTGGTATTGATTTTTTCTAAATACACTTGTTGAAAGAAATTTCGCTCTGCGTCGTCGGGCAAACCATCAAATCCAACATCTTGGAAAGGACGCGATGCCGGTTGATTATCAAAAGCATCCACTAAAGATTGCAAAACAGGAATGCGACCCCAAATTGTAGAATCTACATCCTGAACCACTTCGGAAGTAGGCAATCCGTTTTCGTAAGCTTTTCTAGAATCTCGCAAAATATCTTCCGAAACATCACCCAAATTAAAATACAATTGTCCTCCTTGTCCGTTCGGATTTTCGCTAAAAGGATCCATCATCCAAAACTCGATGTATTCGATATTTGTTGCTTCAAAATCAGAAGTTTCGATTTGACGCATAATTCCACCCCAGCGCGTTTGAGGTTGTTTTAAATATCCATCGGCGTCGATACCGGAAGTAAAACCGCTCACTCCATTCACATCGTAGTTGTAAGGACCGCGCTCATCGGGATAAAAAGTTAGGTTGAATATTGGAATATTACTTGGATAACCATTGGGCGTTTCTTTGGCAGGAAACACTTCTTTTTCGAGCACTTGCCGAACGGCATCTTTCGATAATTCTTGAGCATCGATATTCGATGGGCGTAGATTTCCTTGATCGTAAAACAATGGATCGATGATATACCACGCTAATTTAGCACGGTTCATCCCATAAACCAATCCGGTTCCAATTCCAGCTTCGGGAAACATTCCGGCTTGTGTTTGTCCTTGCGGAGTACTAGCTAAAGCCCATCGCGAAACCATTTTTAAATCGATGGTTGATTTGGTTCCTTCAAAATCATCAATGTAGGAAGTTCCACTCTGACCAATAGAACGAGAATGTCCTGGTAGGAAATGTGCAAATTCACCATTGAAGGTTACTTTGGATGGAGCATCGGTTTCGATAAACGGAAGCTTATCCACCAATTTCGTAATCCATCTTGAATCTTGCTGATAACTAATATCAAAGCCATAAATGGTATTGTTGATTGGGTCGTCGCCAATATTTGTTTTTTGTGTAATTGGTTTTTCGCTCAGATTAAGAAAAGTACCACCTAAATGCAGGTTTCGATTCCAATCGTAATCGATATGAGTTCCCATCATTCTTTTCGTTTGCAAACTAAAAGCCGCATTATTTTCCATCGATATATTGATGGGAGTGCCGGAATTTAAGATTCCCTCGTTAATAATCCGAACGCGTCCAAGCGTATAATCTACCGTATAATCCACGTTTTCAACCAAAGGAATTCCTCCTGCTGTAACTTTAACTGAACCTTGCGGAACATTTAAGGCATTGAGTGCTATTTCGGAACCTGTTGACGATTTATAAGAGCCTGCAAGCAAAAACTTATTTTTTGCGGGATATTGTTGTGCACCTGATTTAGTGAGTGTATATAGTGAGTCGTAACAATATTTATCGGCTAAAACTTGGTCATTCAGTTGTGTTCTTAAGTAAGCACCAAAAGGTTCTAAAACCGGGAAGAACACTCGACCGTTAGATGACTGAATGGTTCCGCCACTTTCTGCAGCTTGATCAAGAAAATCAAAAAAGCCATCGGGTGTAGGATTTAGTTGTTGATCTAATCGGTCGAGACGCATGACTTCTAATAAATTCACTCCTTTAATTTCTTCGGAACCTTCGGGTAAATATCCTTTTGGAACACCATCCGTTCCACCGGTAAAGAGCACGTTCAAGATAAAATCTTCCCGATTAATTTGATAAGCTCCAATATTGTAAACGTTTTTCATCATGAGCTTCCACAGATTGGTGTGCGTATTAGTTGCGGTACTCTTGATTAACTTCACCATCAGCGTATTCGGGGCAACAATACCTTGGTCGGAAAATTCTCCTACTTGGTAAATTTTCTGATCGCCTAAAACCGTATACTGGAAAGAAACGGCTAAAACCTGATCGGGATTTAAACGCGTATTTAACGAGATAAATCCAAGTTTTCGGTTGACGGTATATTCCGAAGGCTTCAATTTCCGAGCCAGTTCTATTTTCTCATAATCAATTCCAGAGGTCAGATTCAAAGGAGCAGATTGAAGATACGAAGTAATGTTGCTGATATTTCTAGTTCTAGCGGTATCAATTTGTTGCTTTAAGTTGTTGGAAGTATTGCTGGGCAATAATTGCCCGAAAGAAGGTGAAAAAAACGAATTATAAGGATCATTTTCCCCTAAATCTTGCAGAGCTAAAATATTCCTGTTTTCAGTTAGCGGTGCCCCGATATTTGTTACCCAAACTTCAATTTTAGTAATATTGATATTGGAACTGATAATTGGCATTTCTTTGAGCGCATTCTCATAGTTATCTCTAAAATAGCTTGCTAAAAAGAAGTGTCGGTTCTCTTCGTACTCATCAATCTTGAGTTGAAAATCATTTTTCTGTCCGCCTCCTTGAACGGTAATGGATGAAGTTTCGCTTTTCTGCTCAGAGAAAACAGATGTGATGGTCATCTTTCCAAATTTCAATTTCGATTTAACGCCAAACAAACTCTGACTACCTTGAATCAATGTACTTGTCAAGGGCAAATTAACATCCCCAGCTTCGATGAGTTGAATAATTTCGTCTTCTTTTCCTTCGTATTTAAGTTTAAGTTTATTTTCGAAGTCGAATGTTGCCTCGGTATTGTAATTCACTTTAAACTCTATTTTATCGCCAATCTTAGCTAAAACATTGAGCTGAATTTTTTGTTGAAAATCAAAATTTGTGGTGCTTTGTTGACGAACGTTTAAAGCAGGATCTTCGCGCTTATTATTAACCACACCAAAGAGTAATTCTGCAGAACCTTGCGGGCGAATATCGATCGTGTTGCTACCAAAAATTCTTTCAAATGCTTGGCCTCCAATATGAATCTGCGGAATTCCACCTTGTTGTCCGGCACTGGTTTTTTCTTGTGCTTTCTTGTTCCAATAATTTTGCAAAGCTTGATTTGCTTCAAACTCTCGGTATTCGTCCAAGTCTAACATTTGGGTTGGTCGATAATTTAAGCTTCCCATCTTACTGGTAAAGACATATCGACCGGTTTTTGGATCGTAAACAAAGTTATTCTCCAGATTTTTAGGGTCTTGCAGATAAAACGGACTTTGGGCTGTTGTGCCCAAATAATTAATACTTTTATCTGCCGGAATTGAATAAACGAGTGTACGAGTGCTGTCTGATTTTGTTGTATCCTGCGATTGAAATTCCGAGGCATAAGAATCGATATACATCCAATTGTTTTTAAGGGATTCTTTTGCATAAGCAGCAAAATTTATTCCCCCTAAAACAAAAAGAAATGTAAATATTCGTATGTTACTAGCTCTTTTTAGTCTCAAAATAACCTCTGTTTACAACCTTTTTAATTTGCAAATAACCCTTACAACAATTTTAATACTTCTTTAATTAGCTGTTCTACACGTTCTAATTCTGGTTGTGCTTTCAAGGCTTTTTCAATTCCTTTTTCGGCCACTTGTTTAGAGAAACCTAAAACCACTAAAGCAGATAACGCTTCATCTTTTAAGCTATTGTGTGCAAACGACAAAATGCTGCTTTCATCGCCCGAAACATCCAATTTTCCTTTTAGGTCGATGATGATTCGCTGAGCCGACTTCAATCCGATTCCTTTGACCGATTTTAAAAGGTTCACATCGCCTTTGGCAATTGCTTCTATCACTTCATCTGGTGTTAAGGTGGATAAAATCATGCGTGCCGTTGATGCGCCAACCCCTGAAACATTCAATAAGTTCCGAAAAACATTTCGCTCAAAAACATCGGTAAAACCATACAATATTTGAGCATCTTCCCTTACAATAAAATGTATAAATAGCTTACAGCTTTCCTTATCTGGCAATGCACTGAAAGTATTTAAAGATATATTAACGAAATAGCCTACTCCTCCACAATCGATAATTGCATAAGCAGGATTCTTTTCAATCAGTTTTCCATTTAAATATTCAAACATATTCTAAATTTTTCAGCGATTTATTTTGCAGTAAAAATACGAATTTAATAAAAGGATTTACGTGTTGAAACGAGCATCAATTAAGAGTAAATTGTTCAAAAACTCAAAGCGAATACCCTTGCATTTTGAGGAAGATAAACCTAAGTTTAGTTTTTTGCTAACATGCTTTATTAAAATACTGTCTTATATCATCAAAAAACTGATTTATTTATATTCTTTTTGTGTTAAAAGACTAACAATAAATAGGTCTGTAACATGGAATCTGTGTATCTTTGTACAAAACACAACTTGCTTACAAAATAAAATATTATCATGGATAATTTAATAAAAAGAGATGCCTTAAGGTATCACAGTGAGGGACGACCAGGTAAAATAGAGGTTATTCCAACAAAATCACATTCTACACAGCGCGATTTATCGCTTGCCTATTCTCCAGGTGTTGCAGAACCTTGTCTTGAAATCGAAAAAAATCCGGATGATGTATACAAATATACGGCCATTGGAAATTTGGTTGCAGTCATTTCCAATGGAACTGCAGTTTTGGGCTTAGGTGATATTGGTGCTCAAGCCGGAAAACCTGTTATGGAAGGTAAAGGATTACTTTTTAAAATTTATGCTGATATTGATGTTTTCGACATTGAAGTAGATACAAAGGATATAGATAAGTTTGTTGAAACAGTTAAAATGATTGCTCCTACTTTTGGTGGAATCAATTTGGAAGATATTAAAGCGCCTGAATGTTTTGAAATTGAGCGCAGACTGAAAGAAGAATTAAACATTCCGTTGATGCACGACGATCAGCATGGTACAGCCATTATTTCCTCTGCAGGTTTATTAAACGCATTGGATGTTTTAGGTAAAAAAATTGAAGAAGTAAAAGTAGTTGTAAATGGAGCAGGTGCTTCAGCTGTATCTTGTACACGCCTTTATAAAAAACTAGGCGTACTCCCCGAAAATATCGTCATGTGTGATAGTCGGGGTGTCATTCGTTCTGATCGCGGAAATTTAAGTCTAGAAAAAGCTGAATTTTCCACTTCAAAAGACTTAAACACACTTCAAGAAGCCATTGTTGATGCAGATGTATTTCTAGGACTATCCGTTGCCGGTGTTTTAAAACCAGAAATGCTAAAAACGATGGCGAAAAATCCGATTGTTTTTGCTTTGGCAAATCCAAATCCAGAAATCACTTTTGAAGATGCAAAAGCGGCTCGCGAAGACGTTATTATCGCAACAGGACGATCCGATTATCCAAATCAAATTAACAATGTTTTGGGATTCCCTTATATTTTCAGAGGCGCTTTGGACGTTCGAGCTACAGGAATCAACGAAGAGATGAAACTTGCTGCCGCAAAAGCACTTGCAGCCTTAGCTAAAGAACCCGTTCCGGAAGAAGTAAATAGAGCTTTTCAATCCGGTAATTTAACCTTTGGACCAGATTACTTAATTCCAAAACCAACCGATCCTAGATTAATAGAAACAGTTGCTACCGCTGTTGCTAAAGCAGCAATGGATTCTGGAATTGCCAAGAATCCGATTACAGATTGGGATGCTTACAAAGAAACATTGCGTCGCCGTTTAGGAATCAGTCACCCATTGATTCGCCAAATTAAAACCAAGGCCAAAGAAGGTTATAAGCGGATTGTATTTGCTGATGGAGAAAATTACAAAATCCTTAAAGCTGCAGAAATAATCTTGAACGAAAGACTCGCTGCTCCCATTTTATTAGGGAATCGGGAAACAATTTTAGCAATGGCTGAAGATAATCATTTGGAAATAAACGGTGTGGAGATTATCGATCCAAGATCGGATGAACAAATGAAATTACGCTCTCAATTTGCCGAACTCTTGTTTGAAAAGCGCAAAAGAAAAGGCATGTCCTTAGATGATGCAATGGATCAAATGAGACATCGTTCCTTTTTTGCACCGGCAATGGTTAATGCAGGAATGGCTGATGGTATGGTTTCTGGACACACAAAAAGTTATCCCGATGCCATTCGCCCAGTTCTTCAAGTAATTGGCAAAGCAGAAAATGCAAAATTAGTTTCAGGCATGTATATTTTCCTTTCTAAAAAAGGACCACTTTTCCTTGCCGACACCACTGTGAATAAAAACCCAACCGTAGAGCAACTCATCGAAATTACATTGCAAACGGCTCAATCTGTTCGTCATTTTGGTATCGAGCCTCGAATTGCATTACTTTCTTATTCCAATTTTGGTTCGAATCAAGGATTTTCTCCAAACAATATGCGGGATGTTGCAAATTATTTGCATACCAATCATCCAGACATTATTGTTGATGGAGAAATGCAAGCTAATTTTGCCATGAACAAAGAATTATTAAAACAAAAATTCCCATTCTCGAAATTAGCAGAATCTGGAGCCAATGTTTTAATATTCCCTAATCTATCTTCGGGTAATATTGCTTACAAACTTTTACAATCAACTACAAATATTAAAGTAATTGGACCGATATTAAATGGCTTTAGAAAATCGGCTCATATACTTCAACTTGGCAGTTCCGTAGAAGAGATTGTTGATATCGCCATGATTGCGAGTATTGACGCCGCCTACAAAAACAAATAAAAGTTTTTTGTAATCATTTTAAATAAGCATGAAAGCAGGTAAATGTGTACATAGTTACCTGCTTTCATGTATTAGAATTATTATATTTGTCGCTTTAACGCAAACGATTGAAATAATATTCTAATCAAAACTTATTAAAATGGCAAAAAACATTGAAGAGATTAAAATAGCGTTGGCCTCCTATGGCATTACTGACGTTACAGAGATTTATTACAATCCATCTTACGAAGAACTGTACCAACATGAAATCGATCCAGCTTTGGAAGGATTTGAAAAAGGTCAAATTTCTGAATTAGGTGCAATCAATGTAATGACTGGTATTTTCACAGGTCGCTCACCTAAAGATAAATACATTGTTAAGGACAACGTAACCAAAGACACGGTTTGGTGGAATACACCCGAATCTCCTAACGATAATAAACCTGTTACTCAAGAAATTTGGACTGAATTAAAGAAAACGACAACCGATCAGTTATCTTCCAAAAAATTATATGTTGTTGATACTTATTCTGGGGCAAACGAAGACTCTCGACTAAAAGTACGATTTATTATGGAAGTGGCATGGCAAGCACATTTTGTAACGAATATGTTTATTCGTCCAACCGCCCAAGAAT
The DNA here is from genome assembly GCA_016933745.1 of Bacteroidales bacterium. Taxonomy (GTDB): domain Bacteria; phylum Bacteroidota; class Bacteroidia; order Bacteroidales; family UBA12170; genus UBA12170. The sequence goes on along the minus strand of JAFGAK010000285.1, from coordinate 4,789 downwards.
TAGCAGAATATGGCGAGCCTGATTTTGTTTCTTTAAATGCATCTAAAACAGTCAATTCAAACTGGAAACGTCAAGGATTGAACTCGGAAGTTTATACGGTATTTAATCTGACCGAAAAAATGCAAGTCATTGGTGGATCATGGTACGGTGGTGAAATGAAAAAAGGCATCTTTGCCATGATGAATTATTACCTTCCACTACGCGGAATGGCATCTATGCATTGTTCTGCTAACAGAGGGAAAAATGGCGATGTAGCCATCTTCTTTGGTTTATCAGGAACAGGAAAAACAACCTTATCAACCGATCCAAAACGCGAATTAATTGGGGATGATGAGCACGGTTGGGACGACGACGGAATCTTCAATTTTGAAGGCGGTTGTTATGCAAAAACGATTAATCTTGATCCAATTGCTGAACCAGATATTTATGGCGCAATTAAACGCGATGCTTTACTAGAAAATGTTACAGTAGATGCCGATGGAAAAATAGATTTTAAAGATGGTTCTGTGACTCAAAATACACGAGTTTCTTATCCTATATACCACATCAATAACATTGTTAAACCAGTATCTAAAGCAGGTCATGCTAATAAAGTAATCTTTTTATCAGCAGATGCTTTTGGTGTTTTACCTCCAGTTTCTAAGTTAACTCCAGAACAAACCAAATATCATTTCTTGTCAGGATTTACAGCTAAGTTAGCCGGAACAGAAAGAGGAGTAACAACACCTCAACCTACTTTTTCAGCTTGCTTTGGAGCAGCGTTTTTATCATTGCACCCAACAAAATACGGTGCGGAGCTTGTGAAAAAAATGGAAGCTCATGATACCACCGCCTATTTAGTAAATACAGGTTGGAACGGAACAGGAAAACGCATCTCTATTCAAGATACGCGAGGAATTATTGATGCTATTTTAGACGGATCGATCGAAAAAGCAGAAACTAAAATGATTCCGATCTTTAATTTAGAAGTTCCAACTTCTTTACCAGGAGTAGATACAAACATTCTTGATCCTCGTAATACCTATGCGAATAGCACAGAGTGGGACGAAAAAGCCAAAGATTTGGCAGAAAGATTCATTAAGAATTTTATGAAGTACACTGATAATGACGAAGGAAAAAAATTAGTAAAAGCGGGTCCGCAGATCTAATAAATTTGGCATATTAAACTTTACAATAGAGCCGTTTCATTTTTTGAGACGGCTTTCCTTTTGTTTTTATTTTATTGCTATATTCGTATAAAGAATAATCAAAAAATTAAATTATGGAAAATGCAACTTTATCAACTACCGGATTAAACAGCTTGTATCAAGCATCAAGATGGGCTCGGTTTATAGCTATAATTGGCTTCGTTTTTATTGGGATAATCATTTTGGCTGGAATTATAGTAGGCCCTATTTTATCTGCTTTAAACGAAGATGTTTCATCTGGAGCTCTAATTTACAGCAAGTACTTATTTTCCGGAATTTATATCGTGATGGGTATTTTATACTTTTTCCCGGTCTATTTTCTGTTCCAATTTTCTAACGGATTTATTGTCGCTTTTAAAAACGCCAGCGAAGAGGGTATTAACTTAGCCGTTGATTATTTACGCAAACATTTCCAATTTATTGGGATTCTGTTGATTGTCACCTTATCCTTGTATGTGATAGCTTTTGCGGTGGGCATGCTATTTACAGTTTTAAAGTAGCTGTTTTTGTTAAACCAGGATTAAGACAAATAATCCCAAAGTAAATCCTAGAACTAGGCCGACTAAAACTTCATCAAGCGTATGTGCTTTTAAGAGCATACGCGAAGTGGCTATTAGTCCGGTTAGCAGTAAACTGACGCTAAAAAGCAAGGTTATATTGATTTGAAAAACAAATCCAAAGGATAAAATGGCAGCAGAAAAGGCAGCGGCGCCCAAGCTGTGCAGACTTATTTTAAAGAATGGTGTGATCAATAACGCTGCAAAATTCACAAGAATTGAAACCGCAAGAATTAAGTTGTAAATGGGCGAAATTTGTAATCTATTTACTAAATACCAAGTAATCATATAAAAAACAAAACTGATCATCAAGGGATATGTTCTTTCTTCTTTCTTTTCCATGCCCAGAGAAGCAACAAAGCCATGGCGCTTTAACATTAAGAAAGAAAGGGCTGGTAATAAAAAGGTATTGATAAATACAATTCCAAAAACGAGCGTTTTTGCTTGATCGTTTATTTGAACGATGAAGTGATTATCAAAAAAAAACAATAGCAAGAAGCCCAGACTAGGATACACCAATGGGTGCAATAGTACCGAAAGACTTTTTGCTATTGCTTTCTCTAGCATTCTAGTTCTAAAGTTTTATTTCTTCTCCACTGCTGTTGAAAAAATGGTATTCCAAAAAATGATGCGAAGCATTTTCATCAAGTTTAATCCAACGCTTGAACTCGAGATACCACTTCATCTGCATTGATTTCAATCCTTTCTTAAGAAAAGCATACACATATGGATGGACACTGATCCTGATTCCTTTTTCATTTTGTTCTCGAACCAAATAGCTCACTTTGTTGTAGATTTCATCCACAAGTAAAGAACTTGGTTTAATCTCTCCGCTTCCGGCACAAACTGGACATTGTTCTAGAATAGAAATATTCATTTCCGGACGAACTCTTTGACGTGTTATCTGAACCAAACCAAATTTCGAAGGAGGCAAAATGGTATGCTTAGCACGATCTTTTGCCATTTCATCTTTTAAATGTTGGTAAAGTTTTCTTCGATTGTGAGCTTGCGCCATATCAATGAAATCGATCACAATGATTCCGCCCATATCTCTCAAACGCAATTGTCGGGCAATTTCTGTCGCAGACTCGAGGTTCACGCTCAATGCATTTTCTTCTTGCGACTTTTCTTTATTTACGCGATGTCCACTATTCACATCTACAACGTGAAGCGCTTCGGTATGTTCAATAATCAGGTATATTCCGCTTTTTATCGTTACAATTTTCCCGAATGAATTCTTTATTTGCTTATCAACGTTGAATTGCTCAAAAATGGGTTTGGTTCCTTTATAGAGCTTAACAATGTTTACTTTATCCGGAGCAAAACTGCCAATAAAAGATTTAATTTCTTCGGCAAGAACAACATCGTTCACGTGCACATGATTGAAAGATTCGCTCAATAAATCTCGTAAGATAGTAGAAGTTCGGTCGAGTTCGCTCACCACTTTCATGGGTGCTTTGCCTTTAACCAGCTTACTAAAAATCTCATCCCATCTTTCTAAAAGATGGCTTAAATCGGCATGTAGCTCTGCTACCTTTTTTCCTTCAGCAACAGTACGAATTATGACTCCAAAATTTTGAGGTTTAATACTGCTAATCAGGCGTTTTAATCTTTTTCTTTCGTCGCTACTCTTAATTTTTTGAGAAACAGAAATCTTGTTTGAGAAAGGCATTAGAACGATATACCTACCGGCAAAAGAAATCTCAGTGGAGATACGAGGTCCTTTAGAGGAAATGGGTTCTTTAGCAACCTGAACCAAAATTTGTTGGTTTGGTTTAAGAACCTCGCTTATTTTGCCTGTTTTTTCGATATCGTTTTCCAATTCAAAGTTTGGAAAATCGATACTATCTTTTTTTCCGCCTAAAACTTGGCGTGTATATTTATCTAACGAACGTACTTGTGCACCCAAATCGAGGTAATGCAAAAAGGCGTCTCGTTCATAACCTACATCAACAAAAGCTGCATTTAATCCGGGCATAATTTTCCGAACACGCCCTAAATAAATATCACCAACACCAAAACTGTTATTGTTTTTTTCTTGGTGAATTTCAACCAGTTGACCTTCTTCTAATAAAGCAATTTCTACTTCCGAGGAGCGAGAATCTATAATTAATTCTTTATCCACATTAGTTGTTTTTTATGTATATGAAGTAGTACTTAACTTTTAAGCACTAAGAAAACAAGGAGAGAAGGGTAATCATTTTGTGTAGGTGGCAAGCTCTACTAATTTGGTTTACATATAAAAAACAAGATTTGTTATGCGAATAATCATCTCACATAACAAATCTCATTATGCATAACCGAAATTATTTCTTTTTATGCCGATTTTTTCTAAGACGTTTCTTACGCTTGTGCGTAGACATCTTATGTCTTTTTCTTTTTTTTCCGCTTGGCATTCGAATCTTATTTTAGAATTATTTAACGTTACTTTTAACCTCGCTAACAAATGTTTTAGCAGGTTTGAAAGCTGGAATATTGTGTGCAGGAATAATAATAGTAGTATTCTTGGAAATATTTCTTCCTGTTTTTTCCGCTCTTTTTTTGATAGTAAAGCTACCAAAACCTCTTAAATATACGTTTTCGCCATCTGCCATAGAAGATTTGATTGCATCCATAAATGCTTCAACAGTTTTTTGTACAGCAACTTTTTCAATTCCAGTTTTGTTCGCAATATCAGCTACAATTTCTGCTTTTGTCATGATAATATCGTTTTAAATTATTTCTTTAAATTTGTAATGGGATGCAAAGATATATAATTTTTTCTACCACAAAAGAACTTTTTAATCTTTTTTAATGCTAAATAGCTCACTGATAATTGTTTTAATCCAAAATGGCCTTTTCTCACTTAATTATCGACTGGTATAAAACCCATCAAAGAAATTTACCTTGGCGTTTGAGTTCTGATCCTTACTCGATTTGGCTCTCCGAAATTATTATGCAGCAAACTCGCGTGGAGCAAGGATTGGAATATTACCTTCGTTTTATAAATCGTTTCCCAAGCGTTTTTGATCTTGCAAAGGCTGAGGAACAAGAAGTTCTGCGTTT